>DASRAP010000001.1:0-3478 GCA_035638155.1 Gemmatimonadaceae bacterium
GCGTGAAGCTCCGGGAGTCCGCTCTCGCGAATCTCTCCAGGAACGACCGCAGCCCCCTGCAGCGCCGCGGCGAGCACGCGCACGCTCGCGGCGACGACGGCGATCATCCGCCGAACCGCGCCCTGAGTGCGGCGCGAAGATCAACGCGCGGCGCCCCGGCTGGCGGCGCGGGCGCGTCGAGCGATTGCGCGGCGTCGACCACGACACGCTGCATCGTGGCGCGCACGCCTCGATCCAGGAACCGCGAGACCTGATCGAGTGCGTAATCGCTGCTGCGCCGCGAGTCGTACACCGCCAGCGGGTACGTCACGAAGAGATGATTGCGCGCGCGAGTGAGGGCCAAATAGAGAAGGCGGCGTTCTTCCTCGAGCTCATCCTCTTCTCCGAGCGCACGGGACAACGGGAACCAGCCGTCCACGGCCCAGATCACGAAGACCGCGTCCCACTCGCGTCCCTTCGCGCTGTGGACCGTGCTGAGCACCAGTGCGTCGTCCTGCGTGTCCTCCGCGCCTTCGCCGAGGTCGCTCGTGGCCTGCGGCGGCTCGAGCGCGAGCGCCGCGAGGAAGCTCGCGCGGTCCGGGTACCCCGCCGCGATCGTCTGCAGCTGATCGAGATCGGCGAGGCGCGGCTCCGCGCGATCGTAATGCTCGCGCAGGAGATTGTCATACAGTCCGCGCACGCGCGCGATCTCCATTGCAACCACCCCCTCGCCCTCGATCGTGTCGCGGCGGAGCGCGTCCAGGAGCGAGATGAGGGAGGCGTGTGCGGCGCGGGCGCGTGGCGGAGGCTGGAATGCGCGGTACGCCTCCGGCGACCATCCTCCCTGTGCAAGCGCGTCCACCGCCGCGCGCGCCGTTGCGTCGCCGACGCCGGGAAGGAGCTTGAGCACGCGGTACCAGCTCACGTCGTCGCGGTTGTTCTCGAGAATTCGCAGGAACGCGAGCACGTCCTTCACGTGCGCCGCCTCCAGGAACTTGAGTCCGCCCCATTTCTCGAACGGAATGCCACGCGCGGTGAGCTCGATCTCGAGATCGGCAGACATGTACCCCGCGCGGAAGAGCACCGCCATGTCGCGAAGGGCGATGCCTTCTTCGTGCAGCTCGAGCACGCGGTCGACGACAAAGCGCGTCTGCGCGGGCTCGTCGGCCGCCGTCACGAGCCACGGTTTGTCGCCCTCCCCGCGCGCCGTCCACAGCTCTTTCGTGTAGCGTTCGAGCGCGCGCGAAATCATGACGTTCGACGTGTCGAGTATCGGCTGCGTCGACCGGTAATTCTGCGCGAGCATGACCGTCTGCGTGCCGGCAAACGTGCGCGGGAAGTCGAGAATATTCCGGATCGTGGCGCCCCGGAACGCGTAAATGCTCTGCGCGTCATCGCCCACGACGGTGATGTTCGAATGCGACCGGCACATGCCGCGGAGAATCCGGGCCTGGAGCAGGTTCGTGTCCTGGTATTCGTCCACCAGGATCTGGTCGTAGAGCGCGGCAACGCGCTCGCCGATCCCGGGCGCGTCGAGCATCGCGCCCCAGAAGAGCAGCAAGTCGTCGTAGTCGACGAGATTGCGCTCGGCTTTTCGCGACGTGTAGTCGGCGAAGACGCGCAGTACGTCGTCGGAGAATTCCGCGAAATGCGGGTACTCGTCGAGGAGAATCTCCGGAACGGGGATGTCCGTGTTCACGTGACGTGAATACACGTGATGCAGCGTTTCCTTTTTCGGAAACCGTTTCTTCTTGCTCGCGAGGCCCAGCTGCGCGCGAGCCAGATTCATGAGATCGCCCGCGTCTTCCTGGTCGAGAATCGTGAAGTCGCTGGGGATGCCCGCCTGTCCGCCGTACTTCCGCAGCAAACGGTGCCCCGTGCCGTGAAACGTGCCGCCGTGCACCTGGCGGGACGTGGAGCCCACGAGACGCTCCACGCGTGCGAGCATCTCCTGGGCCGCGCGGCGTGTGAACGTGAGCAGGAGAATCCGCTCGGCACGGACGCCGCGGTCCAGCAGGTGCGCAACGCGGTGCACGAGTGTGCGCGTCTTGCCCGTGCCGGCTCCCGCGACGATCAGCAGCGGCCCATCGCCATGCTCTGCCGCCGCCCGCTGCTCGTCGTTGAGTCCGCTCACTCCCTCCCCGCGCGCGTGGACGTCGCGCTCGCGCGGCGGATAGACGTGCAGCCCTTCGGACATACGGGAAATATACGGTGCGGCGTCAGCGCGCCGTCTCCGCAGCGACCAGCCTGCCGCTACGCGCTGGTGGGAAAGGGCGGCGACTCGCGGTACGCTCGCGTCCGGGAAAGAACCCAGAGCAGGAGGGCCAGTGCGATGTACGCGGCGGCCCAGTGCGCCGGCCATGTCGATCCTGATGCGCCCGGTGCGTAGACCCCTCCGGTCGGCAGCACCGAATGCATCAAACCGACCACCGAGAAAAGCGCCGCGATCAGCAGCAATACAGCCGCGCGACCCGCCGCGCGATCGATCAGGAACGCGACAACGCCGCCCCACAGCATCGCTGTGATGATGAATCCGTTGGCGAGCATCACCATGACCGCGCACGTTTGAATGAACGCCGGATTCGTGAGGCCGGTGCTCTTCATCGTCGCAGCCGGGTCGAGCGCGGCCCCGAGCAGCGCGCCCCCGTGCACCTGCCCGAGAAAGATCACGACGAGATACGCCACCGACGGCAGCACCGTGAGCGTAACGGCGGCCGCGTGGCGGCGCGGCACCGCTGCGTAGCTCTGCGTGGTCATCTCGATGCCGATAAACACGAGAATCGGCGCGAGCGCCGGGAGCGGAAGCGCACCGGCGAGAAACGCGATGTATCCCAGGATGCCGCCGAGCCCGACGAAGATGCCCGTCGCCAGCGTATACGCCGCGCGGCCGCCCATCGCTTTGTACGCGGGATGCCCGATGTATGGCGTGGTTTGCGCTACGCCGCCGCACACGCCAGCGACGAGCGTCGCGAAGGCCTCCGTCAGCAGAATGTCGCGTGTCTCGTACTCGTCCCCCGCGGCGCGCGCGCTTTCCGTGTTGATCACGCCGCCGATGATCGTGAGGAGCGCGAATGGAATCGCGAGCGCGAGATAATCGTGCAGCACCGCCGGCATTCCCTGCAGGAACTGCGCCGACGGCAGCGGCAGGCCGAACGTGAGCGTCGCGTGCGGCACCGCGAGGTCGTGAACGAGAAGGCCTGACGCACCGAGCCCATAATAGAGCAGCGCTCCGGACGCGACCGCCACGAGCACTTCCGGTGCGCGGTACGGCAGACGGATCCGCGCTACCAGCGCGTAGAGAACGATGCCGAGCGCGATCATGCCCACGACCGGCTCGCTGAAAATCGTTGCGAGCTGCAGGGTGCCGAGGAGCGCGATACCCACGCCGCCGATCGACCCGAAAATACCGGCCGCGGGAATCACGCGACGCACCGTGGCACCGAAGAACGCCAGCACGAATTTCAGGATGCCGATGAGCACCATGGTCGCCATGCCCACC
>DASRAP010000002.1:0-2221 GCA_035638155.1 Gemmatimonadaceae bacterium
GACATCGTTCACTGGGAATGCCGGTCGGCCGCGCACCGCGCACTGCCCTCACGACACGGCAACGGCGGACTCACCATCCACGAAGGCGCATGGGCGTATTGCGACGGATTGGGCGCGGATGACGCGCACGAATGGGCCGAGACCGGCGGAGCTGCTTTGGAATCCTTGGTCCGCTGGACCGCGCCGAACGGGGGCGCCACGAACCGCGACCAACCCATCGCGGACGCTGCAACGAATGGCGCTCCAAGAGGTCTGAGAAAGACCGCCGGAGCCCGCCGGACCTAGATCCCGAACACGTGGACGCTGAGCGCGATCTCGTCACCTCGGTTGTGCAAATGGTGTGTGACCCCGTCGCGCCACGTCAGCATCTCCGGTTCCCGCAAGACGATCGCACGCTCGGGTTGTCGCTCACCGTCCTGCTGCTCGTGGACGGCAAGCTGTCCGCGCACGGCAGTGAAAACCGCCCAGCCTTCGGCGTGCGGATGCTGCGCGTCTTTCGCTCCGACAGGCCAGAGCAGCACCCGAGCGTCTAGCCTCGCCGGGTCCGCGGACGCCACGGGAACCTGAAACTCTCGCTCGAACACCTTCGGCGCGACGGCGAGATATTTGGGAACGCAGCACGTGGCGAAATCATCGGACCGTGCGAGCTCAGCGAGACCGTCTCGCGCGCGTTTGGCCAGAAGCTCGCCGGCTTCGCCGGCCCGCGCGTGCTCAGCCAGCTCGTCCACGAGCGCGCCGATATGGCAGCGGTGTCGGACCGGTATCTCAAGCGGCTCATCCATCGTCGAACCTCAGGCGCAACGGTTGTGCCAGCGCATATTCGTCCCTCGCCCGGTTGGGCACGACGGGAGGGGATACATGGCCACTGTTGATCGCAATGAATTCCTGAGAGGCGCGCTCGCGGCGGGAGCCGCGTCGTTCGCAAGCTCTGTCGCCACGAACTACATCGCGCACCTGGAGCCCGCGCCGGCGGTTTTTGAGCTCGCCAACGTGATGCGACTGCTCGACGCGGCGAGCGACCGGCTGGCCGGAGCGCTCGCGGACGCTACGGGGATCGACGCCGCCGTGGTCGCCGCCCTGGGAACGATCCACGAGAAAGCGGGCGAGATCGCCGGCCAAGTGGAGACGGCACTCCCGCTCGGCTAGTCCTCCCGAGCCGGAAGCGCCGCGCCGATGACGTCGCGGATAGACGAAAGACCCTGCTCTTTCACATATGCGGCGAGCCCCTCGATCACCTTGAGCGGCGCGAGCGGATCCGCGAACGTGGCGGTTCCGACCTGGACCGACGACGCGCCGGCCATCAGGAACTCGAGCGCGTCCTGGGCGTTCGTGATCCCGCCGGCGCCGATGATCGGGATCGCGACTGCCTGCGCCACTTGATAGGTGATGTGCACGGCGATCGGACGGATCGCGGGACCCGATAGTCCGCCGCTTCCCGTGCCGAGGATCGGACGGCGCTTGCGGGTGTCGATCCGCATGCCGAGCACGGTGTTGATCGCGGTGAGCGCATCGGCGCCCGCCTCTTCGCACGCGCGCGCCACCGCGACGACGTCGGGGGCATTCGGCGTGAGCTTCACGATGACGGGGAGATCGGTCTCCGCTTTGACCGCGCGAGTGACCTCGGCGGCGAGATCGGGATCACAGCCGAACAGCATCCCGCCCTTCACGTTCGGGCACGAGACGTTTATCTCATATGCAACGACGCCAGGAGTGCCGGTCATCTCGTGCACCACGTACACGTAGTCGTCGACGCTGTACCCGGCCACGTTCACGATGACCGCGACGCCGAGCTCGGCCCATGCCTTCGCATATTTGCGCGCGACCTCTGTCGCACCAGGATTCTCGAGGCCAATGGAGTTGAGGATGCCGCTCGGAGTCTCCGCAATCCGGTACTGAGGATTGCCAGGTCGAGCCGCTGGAGTCGTGCCCTTGTTGACGATGGCGCCGAGGCGCGAAACATCGATGAGCTCGGCGTACTCGACGCCCTGCCCAAATGTCCCCGAAGCCGTCATGACCGGGTTCTTCAATCGAAGACCGCGCGCCGCCTCGACCTCTAGATCAACTCCGAGCTCGGGTCGCGCAGCAGTCGCAGCGCGGGGATCTTCCTCAGTTGGCCCCCCGTGGGATCGTGAGGCTCCGCGAGCTAGGGGCCGCTCCTTCGGAAGACCCCCACGCTGCTCCTCCGTCGCGAGCGCGTCGCGAAGTCTGTCTCCGAGCTCGG
>DASRAP010000003.1:0-15141 GCA_035638155.1 Gemmatimonadaceae bacterium
CCACCCCCACCCCCACGTCCCTGCAATCCGCCGCAGCCACCGCCACCAACCTGAATGAGCGCGCGTCCGCCGGTGGGGAACCAGCTCGCGCACGCAACGAGCCCGCTATCGGCCGTGCGTGTCACGATGGTCACCGGAGTCGTGAGCCCGTCGAATGAGCGGCGCATCAGCGCCGAGGTGAACGGCGTGTCCGCGCTGAATTGCGCATAGGAGATGTCTTTCCCGCCGGGCATCCACGCGGGATAGTTCGCGCGCAGACTCGACGGAAGCCGCGACATCGGACCAGCCGGCAACTCGTAGACCCAGATATTGGAAACTGCCTGCACCGAGCTGCCCGGCGTCGGAATCGGAGTGCCGGTCGCCGCGAAACGGCGTCCGTCGGGCGACACCGAAAACGACGAGAAGCGCAGCGAGTCGGACACGTTCGCAAGCGTGCGGGGGGCAGTGCCGCCCAGGGTCCGCACCTCGATGCCCACATCGCCGACATCCAGGCCGGCGCGATACGCGAGCACGGTGGCGCTCGTCGCGAGCATCGAGATGTCGGACGACGCTTCGACGTAGGGCACCGCGGGTTGCCTGAACGCGAGGCTCTTTGTGTCGATCGCCGCGGCCATGAGGTATGACCCGCTCGCGAACAGCACGTACTCGGGCGGAACGAACCGGATTTGCGGGCCGCCGGATCCAAGCGGCTTCCACGTTTTCGCGCCGAGGTCGAAAGCGGCGATGGACGGGATACCGTTCTTCGAGAGCGAGGCGATGAGTCCGTGACCACCGGGAAGTGCGACGATCTCCATGATCGTGGTGCTGTCCGGTGCGTCTGCGAGCACTTCGACCGCGCCGCTGTCACGCGGCACTCGCGCGATGGCGTGACTCTGATTGGCGCTCACGTAGACGTAGCGGTCGAACCCGAGCGCCGCCCCGCCACGTCCCACGCCGCCCCCGGTGATGACGCGCGCGGGACCAGCGGCCAGTGATGCGATCGCAAGTCCGCCGCGTCCGGACAGGAGCACATCGCGTCCGTTCTTGTCGATGTCCCGAATTCCCGACTGCGGCATGGCCGCGTCCCGCAGGCGATGCGATCCGAGCGTGTCGAGGCGGCGCTCCCAGTATGCGTTGCCCGCGCTCCAGAGCAGCCGCGATCCGTCGTGACTGAGGGTGACCTGTCCGCCCATCGTCGGGTCGCTCGCGATCTCGAACCGCACGACGGGATTCGTCGGCGTTCCCGTTTGCCGGAGCCACCCGAACGCCCCGACGATCGCAAGCACACCGATCGCCGCGACCATGCCGACGTTTCGTCGTTCCATGACGGCGGATGTCTGCACGGTGCGGTCGCCGAGCGCGGGTGCAACGAATTGCGGATTGCCGAGCGCGGCCGCGAACTCCGCGGCGTTGGCGAAGCGATCCGCGGGCACTTTCTGCAATGCCATCATCGTGGCGGCCGCCACATTGCGCGGCACCGATTTTCGAAGCGCGGAGATCCGCTCCGGCTCGACCGTCATCACCTTGGCGATGACCGCCTGCGCGCTCGGCCCGCGGAACGGCGGCTCGCCCGCCAGCATCTCGTAAAGCACGCAGCCGAGCGCGTAGATGTCGGCGCGCGCATCGAGCGTGCGCTCGCCCATGGCCTGCTCGGGGCTCATGTATTCGGGTGTGCCGAGGCTCGTGCCCGCTTCGGTCACGCGCTTGCCCGACTGCGATCGCGTGACCGCGAGGGCAATCCCGAAATCCGCGACGAGCGCCTGCTCTTCGTGCAGCAGAATGTTCTCGGGCTTGATGTCGCGGTGAATGACGCCGCTCTTGTGCGCGTACTGCAGCGCGTTCGCGACCTGGGTTGCGATGCGCACCGCATCCGCTACCGGGAGTTGTTGCTCCCGTTCGAGCCGCGCACGCAACGAGCCGCCGCGCACGAACGGCATCACGTAGAACACGCTGCCGTTCACTTCTCCGGAATCGATCAACCCGAGGATGTTCGGATGCTGCAGATGCGCCGTCGTCTTGATCTCGGCCAGAAAACGGTCGACGCCGATCGCGGCCGCGATGTCCGCGCGAAGCACCTTGATCGCCACCTCGCGGTCATGGCGCACGTCGCGCGCGAGGTAGACGGTCGCCATGCCGCCAGAGCCCAGCTCGCGCTCAACGCGATACCGGTCGGCGAGCGCGCCCGAAAGGCGCGAAGCGTCGGTGTCCATTCAGCCCCTAATCCCTAACCCCTAACCCCTATTTCCCTAAGTATTTCTTATCAATCATCATGTGCACGCCGACGTTGCCGTCGACGAGCTCGGTGATGCGAAGATCCGCGGCCATCGACGCCGCCTGATACGCCTGCAGTTGGGTGATGCCCTTGGTCTCCTGCAGGAACTTCACCATTTCGCGGATCGCGGTGCGTGTCGCCACCACGAGCGACGTATCGGTGCCCATCGTAATCCAGTGCGTCGGTGTTTCGGCGCGCGGCCATTCGAGCTTCATGTCCTTGCGCACGATGAGCTGGATGCGCCCCTTGAGATTCGTCTCGATCGCCGTCTGGTCGACTTCGCCGTCGCCTTGCGCGGCGTGGCCGTCGCCAACGAAGAGCAGCGCGCCTTTCGCGAAGACCGGGATGTACAGCGTCGTTCCCGCAACGAGCTCCTTGTTGTCGAGATTGCCGGCGTGCCGGCTCGGCGGGTTGCTGTTCACGGCACCGAGCGCCGGCGCGGGTGCGACGCCCATCGACCCCCAGAACGGACGGAGTGGCACGGTGATTCCCGGCGCGACCTCCGCCGTCATCTTCTTTCGGTCGAGCAGGATGAGGCGTGATCCACCACCACCGCCACGGCCGCCGCGGCCGGTCGTGGTGTCGGACGGATTGCGGCACAACTCACGCACGAATCCGCTGCATCCGTTGTAGCCGTACGGAATTGGCAGGTCGATTTTCTGAATGCGCACTTCGAGCACGTCGCCCGAGTCGGCGCCTTCGACGAAGATCGGGCCCGTGAGGATGTGGCCGCCTACGCGCTTTGCCGCGGTGTCCGCGATGATGTCGCGGATGAACTGCGGAATGTCCTCGGGCTTCACGCCCATGCCTTCGAGCGAACGGGCGTTGCTCGTCAGCATCGTCTCGATTTCGACGACGTCGCCCGAGTTGATCCGGATCGCCGGCTTGGCTTCTGACCAGTAGTAGCCGTGCACCACCGTTGCGGGCGTGGCGGGGAGCTGATGGACTTTCTGCGCGTACGCGGCAGGGACGACGAGCGCGGCGCAGACGCCGGCGATGAGTGAGCGAGGAGTCATCGGGGAAGAGTGAGAGGTCATGCCAGAACCACGCTACTGCGTACTCCGGGACTTGGCGAGGCGCGACAGCAGAACGGCCGCGCGTTTCGCCTGAATCGTGAAGGTCCGCATATCGGCCGTTTCGTTCACCGTGTGGTCGCTGCGACCCTTGAGACCGATTCCGTCTATCGCCATGTCCACGCGCCCCGCGACAAACGCGATGTCGGCCGCACCGGCATTCAGGGGATCGATCGAGTGAACGGCGGGCAGCCCCGCGTCACGGCTCGCGCGGTCGAGCATTGCGAGCAGCCGCTGGTTGCCCGGCGAATCCGCGAACGGCGGATAGTTATCCTCGATCGAGAGCGCGGCGCCTGCACGCGCGTAGTGCCGGCCCACGATGCGCTGCATGGTCGATTTCGCGCGCGCGAGCTGCGCCGGCGTGAGCGCGCGGAGATCCCCCGCCACGACGGTGCTCTCCGCGACGACGTTCGTTTTTCCAAACGCCGTGCCGCGATTCTGCACGGAGTCGTAAGTGATCGCCGTGCCGCCGACGAGCGACCCGGGATTGAACGTCAGCCGGTCTTCCTTCGAGAGCGAATCGTGGAACGCAGCGAGGATGCGGGCCATTTCGTACACGGCGCCGCTCCCGACCGCGGGCTGAAAGAGCTGGGATGAATGCGACGGAACCCCGGAGGTATGCAGCACCCATTGGCTCGAACCGCGCCGCGCCGTCACGGCGGCGTTGGCGTCACTCGGACCGTCCTCGAATCCGATCGCGATGTCAGCCCAGTCTGCGGCGTCCATGAGATCATGCCGCGCGCGCTCGATCGGCCTGCCGGGCAGCTCCTCGTCGCCCGAGAAGTACGCCGTGATCTGCAGATCGTCGAGCACGCCCGCGTCCTTGAGCGCGCGAAGCGCGAGCAGGATGATGACGTCGCCGCCCTTCATGTCGGTCGTGCCCGGCCCGCGCACGGAATCGCCGCCCACGGCCTGCCAGCGCTGGAACGGAGAGTCCTGCTCGAACACGGTATCCAGGTGCCCGATGAGCAGAATCTTCGGACCGCGCCCGTTCCCGGTGCGTTTCGCGACGAGATGCCCCGCGCGTCCCCACGATGCGCCGTCGATCCACTTCGTCGTGAAGCCGAGTGTTTCAAACTCTGGCGCGAGCGCATCACCCACCGCGCGCACGCCTGCGAGGTTCATGGAGCCGCTGTTGATGTTGACGATGCGCTCGAGCAGGTTCAGTGCATTCGCCGCACCCGCGTCGACGGCAGCCGTCACGCGCCGTTCGGCCGGCGTGAGCTGCGCCCGCGCCATACGCGCGCCCAACGTGACACCAGCGAAACCGCCCAGCACCGCGGCGACGAGCGCAAGGAAGCGCACCCGGCGCCGCCATCCTGCCTTGATCATTACAAAACGCTAATCCTTGGGCGTGGCTCGCGCGATGACGATCGTGATGTTGTCGGTGCCCCCATCCTCGAGCGCGTCCTGCAGCAGCAGTTCGCACGCCTCCCTGGCCGACGTCATGCTGCCCAGGCGCTCGGCGATGCGCTCATCGCTCACGTGCTTGGTGAGTCCGTCACTGCACAGCAGGTGAACGTTGTTCCAGTCCTGCGGCAGCCGCGTGATCCGGGGCTCGGTCTGTTCGCCGCCGATCGAGCTCGAGAGCACATTCGAGAATCGCGAACGCCGCGCGACGGCCGCAGTAAACACACCCTGATCGAGGAGATCCTGCGCAATGGTCTGGTCGCGCGTCATCTGTCGCAGCTTGCCGTCCCGGAACAGGTAATAGCGCGAATCGCCTACCTGCAGCAGGTAATACCACGGCCACACACCCATCAGCATGGTGAGCGTGGTGGCCATGCGCGTGAGATCCGGATCGCCCTTGGCGCGCTCCACGACTTCCTCATGACATTTCATCGCCGCCGCCTGCAGCGCGTTGATGAAATCCGCCTCGGTGGAATCCTGCGAGTAGTAGCAGTTCATCGAGCTCACCACGTACTGCGTGGCGATTTCGAGCGCTGTGGCGCTCGCACGCTCGCCGGCATTTCCGCCGCCAACGCCGTCAGCGACCATGATGACGTACGCGAGTCGCTCATCGCCGAACGGCAGCCGCTCGCGGTCCGAGAGACTCGTGCTCACGATCTGCACGCGGCGGTGAACCGACGCGAGCAGGAAATGATCCTGATTCGTGATCCGCACCCGGCCCTGATGCGTCAGGGCATGAATGTCGATCTCGTCGTCGCGCGGCTTGCGTGTCACGGGGGGCGTTGCGGTGGTCATGACGACACTCCTTGCACGGTTTCCAATTCTGCAGCGCCGATGCCCCGGGCGCTACCTTTGTTCCGTGCTATCCCGCCGAACGTTCCTGGCCGCGTCCGCGGCGACGCTCGCCGCGCGCCGGCTGGACTGGAGCGCGCTTCGGGACCAGCGGCCGGTCCCCTCCCACGCGCAGCTCGCCTGGCAGCGTGACGAGCTCGCGCTCTTCCTGCACTTTGGCGTGAACACATTCACGGATCGCGAGTGGGGCGACGGAACGGAAGACCCCGCGATCTTCAATCCGCAGGCGCTGGACGCGCGGCAGTGGGCCCGCTCGGCGAAGGCCGCGGGCTTCCGGGCGATGATTCTGACGGCCAAGCACCACGACGGCTTCTGCCTCTGGCCCTCGAAGACGACCCGCCATTCGGTTGCCTCGAGCCGCTGGCGCGACGGCCACGGCGACGTCGTGCGCGAGTTCGTGACCGCGTGCCGGGCGGAGGGGCTCAAGCCCGGACTCTACTGCTCGCCATGGGACCGCTATCACCCCGCCTACGGTGATTCACCGAAGTACAACGACGTGTTTTGCGAGCAGATCACCGAGCTGCTCACACAATACGGCGAAATTCACGAGGTGTGGTTCGACGGCGCCAACGGAGAAGGTCCGAACGGGAAGAAGCAGGTGTACGATTTTCCGCGCTTCTGGGGCCTGGTCAAGAAGCTGCAGCCGAACTCGGTGATCTTCTCGGACGCCGGCCCTGATGTGCGCTGGATCGGCAACGAGCGCGGTGTGGCAGGAGAAACGAACTGGTCCACCGTTGACCCCTCGATCGTCACGGTGCCAGGCATGAGCGGAAACGCGGTGATGCGCTCGCTGCAGCAGGGAGACCGCGACGGTTCGGCCTGGCGCCCGGGAGAAACGGATGTGTCGATCCGTCCCGGCTGGTTCTACCACGCCGCGGAAGACGCCCGCGTGAAAACCGCCGACCAGCTCGTGAGTCTCTACTTCACGTCCGTCGGGCGCAATTCAAAGCTGTTGCTCAACGTGCCGCCCACGCGCGACGGATTGCTCCACACGACGGACACGGCCCGGCTCGCGGACATGCGCACGAAGTTATCTGCGCTCTTCGCGCGCGACCTCGCGAAGGGCGGCCGCTCCACCTGGCGCGTGACCGGCGAGCGAGCGGCAACGCTCGAGATCGACCTCGGCAAATCCGCGAACGTCAGCGTCTCGTCGCTCCGCGAAGACATCGAGCACGGCCAGCTCGTCGCGAAGCACACGCTCGAAGCGAGCGACGGCGGCGAGTGGCACGTGCTCTCACGCGGAACGACCATCGGGTACTGCCGGCTCGATCGCTTCGCGCCGATGTCCATCCGGCGCGTGCGCCTGACGATCGAGGATGCCGCCGGCACACCGCAGCGCGTGCGGATCGGACTCTTCGAATAGATCGTATCTGCTGGCCAAGTCCCGTCACTACGAGATCAGCGGCGGGTTTTTCTTCGCATGGTGAATCCTGTGGGTCCGCGGTCGCATCCGATGCGATCGAAGAATCCGCTGCTCGCGAGCGGCGCGCCAATGAACAGGGCGCCTTTCGGTGTGCGCTCGAAGGCACGGTCCACGAGCTCGCGCCCGAGTCCGCGGCGCTGCAGGTCAGGATCCACGACGAGATCCGCGAGCGCCGCAAAGAAGTAGCCGTCCGTTAGCACCCTGGCCACGCCGACGAGCCGTGCACCATCCCACGCGCTGATGTTGATGGTGTGCTCGAGCGCCGTCGCTGTGCGCGCACGTTCGGGCTCAGAAAATCCGACGCGCTTGAGCAACGCCACGTAGGCGTCGACGTCGAGGTCGGCAGCGGCGAACGTGAGCGCCGGGAGCGGCACACGCGGTACAGCCGCGACACTGTCCGCACGTTGCGCGGGGGGTGTCTGCGTCTCGGCATATCCGCCGCCGGCGATACCCGCATGAATCTCCGCGCGGCGTCGCCGGCCAAGATGCACTTGTTGCCATATCAGTCCACCGGCAGCGCCCAGCGCCATTCCGACAATGCCGCAACCAATACCGCCGGCAAACACCACGACGACGAAGCGAAAGACGCCCGCGGTCGGGTTGCCCGCGTCGAATCCCGCCTTGATGTACGGCCAGCCAATGATTCCCGAGAGCAGCCATCCGAACACGAACGCCAGGAGGCCGCTGATGTCCGTGATGGACGACCGGCGGATCTTGTAGAACTCGGATAGCGGCTGAGGCGACGTGTCGGTCGGAGGCACGCGGACAAGCTAGGGCGCGGAGAGCCGGAGGGCCAAAGTCCGCGACGCGCCTTACGCGCGCCGACCCTTCGCGAGCTCGGCCCTTCGGCCCTCGCGCTTCAGCATCCAGTTCTGCAGCGCCGAAATCGCCGATCCCGTTCCGACAGAGAGCGCGAGTGCGCTCGATGTGGTCGCGAGAAAGATCACTGTGACCGTCGTCGCGATCAGGATCATGCCGGCGTTCGCTCCGGCGCGCGGCGCGGCAGCAGGTGCAAGCGCCGCGGCGAGTGCCGAAACGCCCGCGATCACCGCGACAAGAAGCGCGTTGGGCGTCGCGAGGTCGGCAATCCAGAGAAAGCGAATCTTCGCGCCCAGCCCGCGACGAACCGCCGAGAAAAGTCCGGCGAATAGCGGCCACTGCGCAGCCACTGCGAGGAGCGACCGTGGGTCCAGCATGCGGATTCCGTTCGCCGCATAGATGCGCTGCGTCTCTTCCATGAGGCGCCGGGGATCTTTTGCCCAGCGTTTCCGGATGCCCGCCAGCACCGGCTCGAGCGCCGCCATTCGTCGCTGTTGCTCGAGCGCCCGTCGCGCCATCCTGAGCGTCCACGGCATGAGCCCCAGACGGACCGCGAACGACACCAGAAGAATTCCGCCGCCCACGCTCCCACCGAACGCGTGCGACGCGCCGAAAATGGCAGTGCGAATCAGCTCAACGAACGCAGTCCACATGGAAGTGACCGAGTAAACGCTTAGCGCCAAGCGCCAAGCGTAAAGCGTAAAGCGCTATCTCGACGGTATCGCCGTCCCCGGGCTCCCGTTTCCGCGGTGGCACGTGATGCAGTTGATCTGCGGCGTCCGCGGCCGGCCCAGCTTCGCAAGCTCCGTGGTGTTGATGTCGTTCATGATCTCCACCATCGCGCGTGCAGTCTTCTTGCGCGGCAGCGAGTCTGACGCCCAGTCGTTCGCGACGTGGCACGAGGTGCAGTTGTAGGACAATCCGCGACCGAACACTGAATCCATCTGGACCAGCAGCCGCTTCGCGGGCACGTCCTTCATGAACTGCACGTTCTTGAAAACCTGCCCCGCCGGCATGTCTTCCTTGCCGGCGATGGTGCTCATGAGCTGCGCGACCGTCGCCGCGCGAAGCTGCGCGATCGAGTCACGGCGCGCGGCAAGCTGTTCAGGCGTAAGGGGCGGTCCACCTCGTCCGCCGGGCGCACCACCGCGTCCCGCGGCGGGCGGGCCACCAGCGCCCCCGCCGGCCACCGCGCCACCACCAGAGGCGGCCCCGGCACCCGACGCCGCGCCCATGCCGGACGCAGCACCGGCGCCAGCACCGGTACCGCGGCCAGCGGCAGCCGTCGGCGTAGGTGTCGGAGCGGGCGCCGGCGCGGTCTTCGCCGCCGAATGAGAGCACCCGACCGCAACGGTGAGTGCCGAGAGCGCAACGAGGGAGAATGGTCGCATATGAATGCGCACTGAAGGTTGGGCACGACTGAACGTGTCGAACGCCAGCCCCTTTGGGCCGGCGTTCCGTAGAATTACTAAGGATGATGACCGCAAGGTGCGTGTCAAGAGCGTTTGCGCGTTTCCAGGCTCGTTCCCCGGTCGCGCTCACCGGACCCAGATTACCCAGCTCAATTACCCGCTAACGTGGAACCACTCGGTCGTTGATGCTGAAAGCGAACGACGACGAATCACCACTCGTGGTGATGACGAACTGGCTCGCCGAGTTACGCGCGAGAACCGGACAAAAGTAGGCAGGCTCACGAATAAGGGATACGATAATGTCTTTGCGATCTCTCTCCGCGGCGGCGCTCTCGCTCGCTGCAATCCTCCCGGCGCAAACGCCGCCCGTGCGGCCTGCACAGGCACCCGCCGCGGCGCGCGTTCCCATGATGGCGAGCGTCGACAGCGCGCTGTTCAAGGGCATGAAGTACCGGCTCGTCGGTCCGTCGCGTGGCGGCCGCGTCACGACCGTGACCGGGGTTCCGTCGCAGCCAAAGACGTTCTACATGGGCGTTGCGAGCGGCGGGCTCTTCCGCACCACCGACGGCGGCGAGAACTGGGTGCCGATCACGGACGGCAAAGTGCCCGTGGCTTCGTCGGGGCGCGTTGCCGTCGCGGAATCCGATCCCAACATCATTTACTACGGGACCGGCTCCGACGGCGTGCGCAGCAACGTCTCGACGGGGCGCGGCATTTACAAAACGACCGACGGCGGCAAGACGTGGGACTTTGCCGGTCTCTACAATGCAGGCCAGATCGGCGGACTCAAGATCCATCCGACGAATCCGAACATTGTCTGGGTTGCGGCCTACGGCGACATCTTCAAGCCCAGCAACGATCGCGGAGTCTACAAGTCGATCGACGGCGGCAAGACCTGGAAGCGCACGCTCTACGTGAGCGACTCCACCGGCGCGATGGACGTCGAGCTCATGCCGGGCAACCCGAACGTCGTGTATGCGTGGATGTCGCGCATCGAGCGGAAGCCGTGGACAATCATCTCGGGCTCGCGCGAAGGAGGCCTCTACAAGAGCACCGACGGCGGGGAAACGTGGACGCACATTACCGCCGGCTTGCCGAATGAGTTGATCGGGAAGGGCAACATCGCGGTGACGGCGGCCAATCCGCAGCGCGTGTACGCGCTCATCGAAGCGAGACCCGGCGGCGGACTCTATCGCAGCGACGATGCCGGCCAAACGTGGACCGCAATGCCGTCGCCCGCGCAGATGATCTGGCGTCCGTTTTACTACACGGCACTCGGCGCCGATCCGACCAACGCCGACATCGTATACGGCGGCGCGGAAACGTTTTACAAGTCGGCCGATGGCGGCAAGACGTTCACGACGCTGCGCACGCCCCACGGCGACAACCATGATATCTGGATCAGCCCGAAAGACGGCAACACCATGATCCAGGCGAACGACGGCGGCGCAAATGTATCGACCGACGGCGGGCGCACGTGGTCGTCGCAGATGAACCAGCCCACGTCCGAGATTTACGGCGTGTGGATGGACAACGAATTCCCGTACAAGATCTACGGCGCGCAGCAGGATGCATCGACCGTGATCATCTCCAGCGTCGCGAATCCCTACAACCGCGATGACTGGCGCGGCGGCCCCGGCTGCGAGACCGGCCCGATCATGCCGTATCCGAAGGATGCGAACATCGTGTACGGCTCGTGCAAAGGGCAGTACGAAGTGATGAACATGAAGACCGGCATGTCGCGCAATTACTGGGTCGGCGCGCAGTCGCTCTACGGCAACGACGCAAAGAATCTCATCCTGCGTTTCCAGCGCGTTTCGCCGATGGCGACGTCGCCGCACGATCCCAATGTCGTGTACTACGGATCGCAGTACCTGCACCGCTCGCGCGACAAGGGCGTAACGTGGGAAAAGATGTCGCCCGATCTCACTGCCCACCCTGCGTGCTGCCAGGGCGGTAGCGGTGAGCCGATCACGCGTGACGTGACGGGTGAAGAATTCTTCAGCACGCTCTACGCGATCACCGAATCGCCGCACACGGCGGGCGTGATCTGGACGGGGTCGAACGACGGACCGTTCTACATCACGCGCGATAACGGCAAGACGTGGACGAACATCACGCCCAAGGATCTTCCCCCGATGGGGCGCGTGGCGTGGATCGACGCGTCACCGCACCGGCCGGGCTCGGCGTATTACGCGGTCTATCGCTATCTCGTGGGCGACTACCAGCCGTACATCTACATGACGAACGATTACGGTGCGACGTGGAAGCGTCTCACCGACGGCAAGAACGGCATTCCCGCCGACTGGCCCACGCGTGTTGTTCGCGAGGATCCCGATCGTGAGGGCCTGCTCTACGCGGGCACCGAGTTCGGCATGTTCATCTCGTTCGATAACGGCGGCCACTGGCAGCCGTTCGATCTCAACCTGCCGAAAGTCCCGATCAATGACATTCGCGTCTACAAGAAAAACCTGATCGTCGCGACGCAGGGGCGTGCGATCTGGCAGATCGACGACATCACGCCGCTGCACCAGATCACGCCCGCCGCGACGGCGAGCGGCATCAAGCTCTTCAGTCCGCGTGACGGATATCGCACGAACGTCGGTGCGGAGTATCTGAGTCCGCTCATCGAGTACTATCTCCCGAATTCGCCCAGCGGTGCGGTGCGCCTCGACATCCTCGATTCGGCATCGAAACCGTTCAATTCGTATTCGAGCGACGCGCCGGTTGGCGGACGTGGCGGGGGACGTGGCGGTCGCGGTGGTGGCGGCGGCGGTGGTGGCGGCGGGGCCGGTGCCGGCGCGGGTGGCGGTGACGCCCCCGATCCGGAGGCCGGCGGTGGTGGCGGTGGCCGCGGCCGCGGAAATGCGATCGTGAGCCGCGTGACGAAAGACGCGGGCATGAACCGCTTCGTCTGGGATCTCCGGCATTCGTCCGGACTCACCGCACCGCCCGGTCGCTATCAGGCGAAGCTCGTGGTTGGCGACGTGGTGGCGACGGTGCCGTTCCGCGTGCGCATCGATCCGCGCGAGGCCGAAGACGGCACGACCGAAGCCGACCTGCGCGAACAATTCCTGCACAACCAGAAGATGCAGGCGCTCACGGCGGAGGTGAACGCCGTGGTCACGCGCGCGACGGCGGCGGAGACGCGCCTCAGGAACGCAACCGGCGCCGCCGCAGATACGCTCGCGAAAGTGCACGCGATTTCGTCGAAGCTCACGGCCGATCGCGCGATCCGGTACAGCCAGCCCGGACTGCGCGATCACATCACCTATCTCGCCGGCATGACCTCACGCGGCGACCAGAAGGTCGGCCGGGATGCCGTCGAGCGACTCGCGGTGCTCGAGAAGGAGCTTGCCGCCGTCAAAGCGGAGCTCGACAAGCTTCTGGGTCCGGACATCAAGCAGAACCCGTAACGGAGCACGTTCAGTACCCGATACGGGCCCGCAGCACGATGTCGCGGCCGGGATTGAGAGCGAACTCCTTGTAACGCGAGAGGAAGTTCCTGTACTCCGTGTTCGCGAGGTTGCGGACACGGAGATCAATCCGCCATGCCCCTCCCGCGATCCGCGGCTCGAAGCCCGCGCCGACGTTGACGAGCGTGTACGCTGTCGTGCCGAGATTCTCTTCCGCCTCGAGCGGGCTCAGATGGGACGGCGCGGCTTCGTGCTCGACGCCCACGCTCACGAACGAATGCCCCCACGAGCGGAAATGCGTCGAGTGTAATTCGGCTTCCACATCCATCCGCGACGGCGGCATGAGCGGCAGGTTGTCGCCGGTATCGTCGTCCTTTCCGCGCACGAAGTCGTATCGCGCGCGCAGCGACAGGAACGGCATCGCGTCGAGCTCCGCGCCGACTTCAGCGCCGTTCAGCACCGCGGTCGTCGCGTCGTAGCGGAACACGCGCAGGCTGTCGGTGGTGCTGCCCGGCTGCGGCATCTTCTCGTTCGTCGGATTCAGAAAGACGTAGTCCGTGACGCGGTTGCGGTACGCTGACAGTTCGAGGCGTGCCTTGCTCGACGACCACTTGAAGCCGCCGTCGATGTTCGTGCCGAATTCGGGTTCGAGCGTCGACTTCCCGAACACCCAGCGGCCTTCCGCGAGCAGCGGGCCGTTCGCGTAGAGCTCGAAGAGATTCGGAGCGCGCCAGGCGCGGCCCACGTTCACGGTCAGCGCGGTGTTCAGCGCGAGCTCGAGTGTCGCACCGACGTTGCCGCTCACCGCCGAATTGCTCAGGTCCTGCGCCGCGAGCGAGAGCGCGGGCGTCGCATCCGCCGACAGCGACCGATGATCCACGCGCCCTCCGCCGAGCAGCGAGAGCCGGCCGGCCTTCACCTGACCGATGCCGAACGCCGACATCGTGCTGATCGTTGCATCCGGAACGAACGGCAGGCCGGGCGCGGGTGCGCGGGAATCATTTTTCTGGTAAATGCCGGAAACGCCGAGCGTCGTGCGTGCCGCGTCACCGATATCGATGTGCGCGAGCACGTCGCTGCTGAACGTGTTGAGCGCGAGATCAAAGACCTTCGTCTCGATGAGTCCCGACCCCCCGACTTCGGCCGCGTCCGCCATCTCGGCGAGCGTGTGCCGCTGCCACTGCACTTTCGGTTCGAGGCGGAAATGCTTCATGGGGAAGCTCCCCGTCACCTGCACGCGCTCGTCCGCGAGCTTGCGCTCGGGACCTCCTTCTTCACCTTCCTCCACGCCGGGCGGCGGTCCGTTCGCTTCGAGGAGTTTGAACTCGCCGCCGTACTGGTCGAAGCGGGCGGTGAGCGAGCCCCATGGTCCGTGCCAGCCGACCGCGGCCTGGCCGTTGCCCGCGAAGAACCCGGTGTTCTCGAGCTCGCCAGTGGGCGTGTGCAGCGCTTCCGATTTTCGTCCGATGCCCGTCAGCCGCCATCCCATGTTGCCCCGCACGCCTTCTGCCGAGAGCACGCCGCCGAACTCGCGCGAGTTGGAGCCGAAGTAGACCTCGGCCGATCCGCGCCGCGGGCCTGACTCGGGGAGCGGTGCGGGGATGACGTTCACCACGCCGCCCATCGCGTCAGAACCGAAGAGCAGACTCGCGGGACCGCGAATGACTTCGATCCGATCGGCGAGTCGCGCGTCGACGGAGGGCCCGTCCTCGTCGCTCCAGCTGTAATCCTCGAGCCGCATTCCGTCCTGCAGCACGAGCACGCGTGATCCGCCAAATCCGCGAATCACGGGCTTGCCGATCTGTCCGCCGGTCGTGAGCGAATGCACACCGGGCAGCCCGTCGATGGTGTGCGCGATGGACACCGAATGTTCGCGCCGGAGCGTTTCCGAGGTCGGCGCGGAGACGGGCAGCGGAGTCAGGAACGCCGAGAGAGGACTGCGCGACGCGCTTACGACGACGTCGGGCAAGCGCACGCCGCTCGACGACAGCGCGGCCTTCACCGTCGTCGGCCCGTCGACGGTGATCTCTTCGATATACGACTGATAACCGATGCTGCGCACGACAATCGTGTACTTGCCCTTCGGAACGTCGGCGAACGTGAACGCACCGTTCCTGCTGGAAATGACGGTGCGATTGAGCTCAGGGATCGTCACCGTCGCACCGGCGAGCGCGGTCCCGCGCTGGTCGGTCACTGTGCCCGAGACGATGCCGTTTTCGGGCGCGCCGGGCATGCGGGAAGACGTCGGCGCGGAAAGATCGTTCGCTGCTCCGGCCGCGGGCTGCGCGGCAACCGCCAGTATCAGTACCGCGGCGGTGGCCGAAAAAGCTGTGACGTTCATGCGAGCTGCCGATTGTGAGATGAATGAATATTTCATGAAAGATAGGCAGCGCGGGCTGGCGCCGTCAGCCCGCCGATCCGCGAGCCGCCCTAGTGGACGACGACGGTGTCGCCGTGCCGGTCCGTCTGGGCGCCGAGGGCGCGG
>DASRAP010000004.1:0-12380 GCA_035638155.1 Gemmatimonadaceae bacterium
CCGGCATCAGCCCGCGGACAGGCTGGCGGCGCCGTCCGGCGTCCCGCGAACCAGGAGCACCGGTACCCGTGACTTGTGACGCACCGAGGAGGCGACGCTCCCGTAGAACAGGTCCGCGATGATGCGATGTCCGTGCGTCGCCATGGCGATGAGGTCACAATGCTCCCGTTCAGCGGCGGCGGCGATCTCCGTCGCGGGGTCCCCCGACGCGAGCACTGCGTCCGTCTCTATGCCGTCGGCGTTCAGCTCGGCGCACATCCGGTCGAGGTAGACACGATCCTTGCGCATTTCCTCCGACTCGCGCAGGTGCAGCGGCTGCAGATTACGCGCCGCCCACCCGTCGGCCACGTGAATCAGCACGAGCCGCGCCTTGCAGTGCGTCGCGAGACGCCTGACGTGCGCGACAATCGCGGCGTCGTACGGCGTGTTCTCGACTGCAACAAGAATGCGCGTATACATCAGCCAAGGGCCGCGCGGGCGACCTGAACGAGGAGCCAGCCGTTGAGCGCTGCGATGACCACAGCAACAGTATACGCGAGCGCCGTGAGCGCCCGGCTGTTCACGAACTCGCCCATCTTCATCTTGTCCGAAGTGAACCGCACCAGGGGAAACACGGCGAAGCTCAGCTGGAGGGAGAGAACCACCTGGCTCAGGACAAGAAGCTGCGCCGTTCCACTCTCGCCGTACAGGGCGGCGACGATCACCGCGGGAACGATGGCGATGGCGCGCGTGATGAGGCGCCGGACCCAGGGCTGGAGCCGGATTTCCAGAAAACCTTCCATCACGATCTGGCCCGCAAGCGTTCCCGTGAGCGTCGAATTCTGGCCGGAAGCCAGCAGGGCGAGTGCAAACACCGTCGACGCGCCCGCGACGCCCAGGAGCGGCGTCAGCAGGCGGTGCGCATCCTGGATTTCAGCGACGCCCGTGTTCCCCGTCGTGTGAAACGTGGCCGCGGCAACGATCAGGATCGCCGCATTGATGAACAGCGCGAACGAGAGCGCGATCGTCGAGTCGATGAACGCGTAGCGCACCGCCTCGCGCTTCCCCGCAACAGTCGCGTCGTACTGGCGTGTCTGCACGATTGAAGAGTGCAGATACAGGTTGTGCGGCATCACTGTCGCGCCGAGGATTCCGATCGCGATGTACAGCATCGTCGGATCGCGGAGAATGGCCGGATCGGGAATGAATCCGCGCGCTACCCCGGCGGCGTCGGGGTGTGAAATGAAGAGCTCGAACGCAAAGCAGCCGCCCACCACGGCAATCAGCCCCACGACCATCGACTCCAGCAGCCTGAATCCACGGTGCTGCAGCAGGAGCACGATCATGACGTCCGCCGCCGTGATCACGATGCCCCATACCATGGGAATGTGAAACAGCAGATTGAGCGCAATCGCCGACCCGATGACTTCCGCGAGATCGCAGGCCGCGATCGCGAGCTCACACATGACCCAGAGCGTGATCGCCGCCGGCGGCGAATAGTGGTCGCGGCACGCCTGCGCGAGATCGCGGCCGGTCACGATGCCGAGTTTGCTCGCGAGACCCTGCAGGAGCACGGCCATCAGGTTGGAAAGCAGAATGACCGAAAGAAGCGCGTACCCGAATCCGGATCCGCCGGCCAGGTCGGTCGCCCAGTTGCCGGGATCCATGTACCCGACCGCGACCAGGTACCCGGGGCCGGCGAACGCGAGGAGTTTTCGCCACCGCGAACGCCCATGCACCGGCACCGACCGATAGACCTCGGCGAGCGAGGGCGTGAACCGCGCGCGGCGCCACCCGTCGGACGGATGGAGCGCGTCGTGGGTCCCTCCGCGCGGTTCGGGCGGGGGACTTGCGGGTCGCGCGGGATCGGCGTGCATCCGGTATATTTTAGTCGTTCCTAAATTTTTTTCAAGTCGCCACGCGATTCGGACGGTTGCCGCGTCCCCCGTGTAGGTTCATCGCGTGCACCGCCGCCTGTGGCTCGCCGGCATGCTGGCGCTCGCCCTGTCGTTCTTCATCGACCAGTGGGTTTCGGCCCACGTCGTGTATGCGCGCGTCTACGATTCCGACGGCGGACGGCTGCTGCGCGTCATCGGGTTCTGGCCCACGTGGGTCGTCGCAGCCCTCGTCCTGTGGCTGCACGAAGGGCGTACGCCGCTCGCGCGGCATCGTGCATTGCTGCTCGCCGGCTCCCCGGCGGTTTCGGGTATTGCGGGTGAGCTCCTGAAGCTCCTCGCGAGGCGCGAGCGTCCGTCGGCCGGGTTTTATGTGTTTCGCCCGTTCTCGCACCGCACGTTCTCAACGAGCTCGCTCTCCATGCCGAGCAGTCACACGATCGTCGCGTTCGGCGCGGCCGTGATACTCGGGCACCTATACCCCCGGACCCGGTGGGTGTGGTTCGCGCTCGCGGCCGGGTGCGGCATCACACGCATCCTCGCGCACGCGCATTTCCTGAGCGATGTCGTCGCGGCGGTGCTCGTCGCATTTGCGACGAGCACCATGCTCTGGCGCCGCTGGGGCGCTACTTCTTCCTGAGCGCGACGATCTCGGGCGGCGGGGCGAGTTTGGCCGGATCCACCGGGCCGAACGTGACTTCAGTCATCCGGGACACAAGCTCCGTGCCCGCCGCACGCTGCGTGACCTTCGTCGGCACAGTCACGCCCTCGAACGTCTTGTAATCCGCGTAGAGCGTCGTGAGCTGCATCTGGCCCATCGCGGATGTCTGCGTTCCTTCCTTCGAAACAAGGAGTCCCGTCGCCTCGCTGTAGCACTCCGTGGTTTCCTTCGTCGACTTCCACTTGAGGTGGAGCTTGATGCACGGCTGACCGTCGACGGTCGCGCGCTCGATGGTGGTCGCCTCGACCACGACGGCGGGGTCGCGGCGCATCGCACGCGGATCGAGATCCTCGCGCTGCTCTTCGAACTCCTTGCCCTGGATCAGCCGGGGACCCTGCATGGCATCGATCGACCAGGCGAAGTTCGTGTCGACGCCGGTGCGGAAGTCGATACCTGCGAGCGAGATCATCTGGATGTTGCGGCCGTCCTTGTCCGCATATCCCTCGACGGTGCCGGTCATGCCCTGCGCCGACATCTCAATCGTGCCCTTGGTGTGCCTGCCGGGCAGTGTGGCAATCTTGGCCGCCCCTGTCGCTTGCGCGTAGCGCGCGAGAACCGCGCGCGCGTCGGGAAGCTGCTGCGCGTGGAGCGGCAGAACAGCTAATGAAAACGAGAGCGCGACGAAACTCCGCGCGCTACGAGTGAACGTGTGCATGAGAATTCCCCTTTGGCCCTTCGGCCCTTTGACCCTTCGGCCCTCTTATTGACTGCGCCGGCTCTGGTCCGCCGCCCAGCGGACTGCCGCCTCCATCGCTTCATCTATCCCGCCGGCAAGCGCGGACGCGCGAAGCGGCACCACCTGATCAGGAATTACCCCAATGCCTTCCACACGGCGACCCTTCGAATCAGTCAGGTCCGCGACGGCGTGCATGAGCACGTCATCATTGGGAAGCCGTTCCATCAGCGCGGGGAGCGCGGCACCCGCGCTCGTCTCACCGACGATATGTGCGCGTCCAAGTCCCTGCATCCCGGCGGCAAAGAACTCCGACGTACTGCCCGACAGCGGATCCATGACGATGGCGACGGGACCGCTGTACGGTTTCACCGGCTGTGCGTCCGTCGAGACACGGCGCGGGTTCGCCGTGAGCCGGAGTACCTGTGTCCGCTGTATAAGCGTGCCGAGCATGTAGGTCGAATCGAGCATATGTCCGGCGATGCCCGCGACCATGCCGGCCACGCCGCCGGGATTTCCCCGCAGATCGATCACCACACCGTCCGCGTCGCGGAAACGGTCGAACGCTTTGTCGATATCGCGCGCCACTACCGGGAGCCACACGGAAAACGCGATCACGCCGATGCGTTTCGGTCCTGTCGGCGACGGAACCAGGCGCTCACTCACGTCCACCACCGCGTTGAGCGGCGGAAGGTTGCCGAAACGCGACATGGTACCGCGCACGGGGCCGCGCGCGATCGCAATCGATTTCGTTCCGCCGCGCGCGCCCGCGATCTCGATGGTCACCGTGTCGCCCGCCGTACCGGCAAGCTGCGCGTTAGCGTGCATCACCGCCGTGAGTCGGGCCTGGCGTCGGACCGCCTCACCATCGACGTGCGCAAGCTGTGCGATGTCGGCCGCGACGGGCGTCTTGTCGATACGCTTCACGGCCATGCCAGGCCGAATGCCATTGGCCCACGCCGGGCCGCCTGTGTCCACCTTCCACACGACGAGCTCGTTCCCCGCGAGCCGGAGCGACAGGCCAATATTCCCGGCCTCGCCCGACACCGCGGCGTTCGACGCGCCGGCGATCGCCGGTGACAGCTCGTGCGGAATGAGCCCGAAATGCGAGACGCCGACGCTCGAGATCAGCGACTGAAGCACGCCGCGGAGCTCGGCGTTGGTATTGGCGCGTGCGGCCAACGGACGAAGCGAATCACGCAGCACTTTCCACCGCGATCCGAGAAACGCCGTGTCGTAATACGTGCGATCGATCTTTGCCCAGACACTGTCGAATGTTGCGATCGCGACGGCGGGAGTGATCACCAGGCTCGAGGCAATCGGCGTCTGTTGAGGCGTCAGCGGGCGCCCGAGGAGCGCCGCTGCCAGGCTGGCGCACGACACACAAACGAAACGGCTATTCATTGGATACGATCGAGTACGCGTTGCAGGGATCGCAGGATTCTTTCCGTCATACCCCAGATGATCCGGCCCTCGAAATCGATCGCATCGACGGCCATCTGCATACCACGCGCTTCCACCTCCGTTCGCAACATCCGCGACGGGCTGAACAAGTCCCCCAACGGAGCCCAGAAGAGCTCCGCCACTTCTTCGCTCGGCGAGAGCGGCAGAGTGTCCGGAATCGTGACGACGTGGGGCCGGACGATGATTGGCGGGAGCTGCGGCTTTCGCGGCCGGATCTCATCGAGCACACCGAGGACCGTCGCGCCGGACAGGTCCAGGCCGGTCTCCTCGCGCGTCTCACGGACCGCTGTTTCAAAGAGCGACCCGTCGCCCGGCTCGAATCGTCCACCGGGCAGGCCCACCTGACCGGACCACGGATCGCCGGGGTGCACGGCGCGCCGGAGCAGCAGCAGCCTGGCGTCGTCCGCGTCGGGGACGAGTATCAGCGCAACGGCGGCTTCGCGATATGGCGGATCCCGTTCGGCGAGCGCAGGTGTATGCCGCGCGAGCGCCTGTGCGACGCGATCGAGGAACGGATGCCCGGTCAGCTCTCGACGGCCCCGCCGCTCGCGACCCAGGCGTTCCACCCCTGGGCCATCGAGGTCACGTGTTCGTACCCCATTTGCTGCATGGTATCGGCGGCAAACGCGGAGCGATTGGCGTTCGCGCAGTAGATGATCACGCGCTTCTCGCGGGGCACGCGCGCTTCGACGTCGCTTTCGAGCCTGCCGCGCGGAATGAACAACGCGCCCGGAATGCGGCCGAGATTCCATTCATTCGGCTCGCGGACGTCGAGAAACACTACGTCGGCGGCCTGTTCCTGCAGCGTGCGCGCCTCCGCGAGCGGCGTTTCACGAATGCGCGACTTCGCCTCACTGAGCAGGTCGTGATAGCTCTTCATGTGTGGAGTATACAGCGAAAACCGAAATGAAATTCCTGCTCATCGCGACACGACCCCCTTCAGTCCACCCGCAATGATGCTGGCCACGTTGGCGAGGACGCGCGGGACGGCGAGCCCGCCGGCGGACGCGAGATACCGTGGCTCCCAGATCGGATCGAACTTCTCCTTGTAGAGACGCAGGCCCTGGAAGTCGTAGAAGTGTTCGCCGTGCCGATACAGCACGCCGCCAATCTGATTCCAGAGCGGGGCAAGCTGGCGGTCGGCAACTCCGGGCAGCGGCGCCATGCCGAGGTTGAAGCGGGAGAAATCGTTGATGCGCCCCCACTGCATGAGCTCGATGAGCAGAAACGCCATCACACCGTCCGGCGCGTCGGCACGGAACCGCACGAAATCGACCGACAGTTCCTCGCGCCCGCCGGTCCAGATGTTTGCGAACGCCACCACGCGGCCGTTCATTCGCACCACGGCCACGGGATTCCGCTGCATGTAGATCTCGTCGAACCGGCCGAGCGAGAAGCCTTTTTCGCGCGTGGCCTGCTGTGCCAGCCAGTCCTCGGACACCTCGCGCAACGCACCGAGCATGGCTCCGACTTCCGACGCCGGCACGACTTCCATGACGGCGCCCTGGGCCAACAGCGTCCGGCGTGTGCGGCGCAGGCCTTTGCGTTCACCGCCCTCGAGCGAAAAGTCACGCAGCGGCACGATGGCCACTTCGCCCAGCTTGAGGAGCAGGAATCCGAGATCGATATACAGCGGAAGATTCTCTTCGCTGACTTCGTAGAACACCGCGCGCGCGCCGTGACCGTCGGCGAGCTCGTGGAAGCGCCACGCGAGCTCGTGACGCTCCGCCTTCGGTCCGACGGGATCGCCCATCGCAATCCAGCTCCCGCCTTCAATGCCGTACATCAGGAACGCGTTGCCGTTCTCGCTGAAGAGCAACGCCTTGTCGCCAAGCAAGGCGAGGTTGGCTTCGGAGCGCGAACTGGTGCTGATGATCGCGCTCGCGCGGTCGAGCTCGCGTGCGGACGGAAGGTTGACCTCGACCTTCGCACGACGGAACAGTCGCATGACGGCGAACGTCAGCAGGAGGGCAATGACGCCGGACATCGCGCGCATGAACCGCGGCGCATTCGCGTCGCGCTCGAATTCCAGCCAGAGATCGGCGGAATAGTCGACGTGCTTGTACGAGAAAAACCCCAGCCAGACCGCCGCGCCCACGGCCGCCACGACCGCGATGATCCAATTGGCTTCGAACGGCTCCGACGTGAGACGCGCCCGGCGGTAGAACGCGCCGCGAGACGGCACTACCACGCCGAGCACCGCCGCGAGCACGACCGACTCCTCCCAGTCGAGCCCCTTGAGGAGCGACGTAACGATACCGAGCGACAGAAGCGTGATCGTCAGACCGTACGCGGCATCGAGGCGCCGGCGGATGGCCCACGCGAGGAGAATCAGTCCCGCACCGACCACGCTCGCCAGGAAATGGGAAAACTCGATGACGCCAAGCGGGAGCACGCCGTCGAGAATCGCGACGCGATGACTGATCTCCGGGGTCGCGGCCGACAACAGCAGAAACGCGCCACCCGCGAAGGTGCTCGCGCTCAGGACCGTCGGCAGAATGGCGGGCACCCAGCGCCCGGCGGCAAACGCGACACCGCTCGCGAACGCCGCAACACGCGTGCGCTGCCGGTGAATCTCGCTGGCGCTGATCATCACGATCGCGCCGATGAATGGAATGATGTAGTAGATGGCGCGGTAGACGACCAGCGAACCGAGAACGACGTCGGCGGCCATCACCGGCTTGAGGAACAGCAGCATCAGCGTTTCGAACACGCCGAGCCCGCCGGGAATGTGGAGCACGAGTCCCGCCGCGTGCGCCAGAATGTACGCGCCGATCAGCGGCCAGAAATGAATGCCGACATTGTGCGGAAAGAGCGCGTAGAGCACGGCGCCGGCGACTGTCCAGTCCACCGTGGACACCACGATCTGCGCGATCGCGAGCTTCGGCGTCGGCGACGGAAACTGCCATTCCTTGATACGCACCGGCTGGCGCCGGACCACCGTGACGACGAGGTACGCCCCGATGATCGCGAGGCACAACGCGCCGATCGGGCGGAACATCCAATCCGGGAGTCCCACCACGGCGTGAAACGAGACCGGCTCGAGGAGCAGCGCGGCCCCGGTGAGGAAGATGGACCCGATGATGAACGTCGCGGCGCTGAAGCTCGCCGCGCGCGCGATTTCCTCGTTGGTGAGTCCCCACGACGACCAGAAGCGGTAGTGAACGGAGCCGCCGGTGAGAAGCGGAAAGCCAAGCGTGTGACTGAAGCCGTACGCGATGATCGACGCGAAGGCGACCTTGTGCATGGGCGGCCGCTTCCCCGCGTACACGAGGCCGAGCGTGTCATACGCCGGCAGCACGAGATAGGAGGCGAGTGTGAGCACGCCCGCCCAGATGAGATTCGCGTGCGGAATCGCGAACGCGCGTGCCGTAATGTCGTGGTAGCGGAACCGGTGCAGCTCCTTCCGCAGCACAAACGCCGAGAGCGTGAGCACCAGCAAAATCGCGATGGGCGGCAGCCACGTGGCCGCGATGGTTTTCCATCGCGACCGCTGGTGGATCGCACTGCTGATCGCGTCGTCCATGGGAGAGGGAAGATGGAGGGATGCAAGCGGCATGGGAAATACCCTTTTCCCGTCTCCCCTCTCTCATTGCTGTTAGAATGCTCGCGTGTCATCAACGACGCGCGTTCTGTTGGCGCTCATCCTCGGGTTCGCGGCCGGGCTGGTCGTCGCGGCCATTCCTGCCCTGTCCGCGGTCCCCGACTGGGTCGAACCGATCGGCAGCGTCTTCATCAACGCCATCAAGATGACGGTCATTCCACTCGTCATCGCCTCGCTGATCATCGGTGTTGGGTCCGCACCGGATCCGGCGACCGTCGGCCGCCTCGGCGGCCGCGCGGCGCTGCTGTTCGTGTCGGTCGTGTTCTTGTCGGCGGTCATCGGCGTCGTCGTCACACCGATGGCGCTGTCGGTGGTGACGCCGGACCCGGCGCGGATCGCCGCGCTGCGAGGATCTGCGAACGCCGCCGAGTATCTCGAGCGCGCACGGAACGTTCCGACATTTGGCGCGTGGCTCGTATCGCTCGTTCCCGCCAACCCGGTTCGCGCGGCGGCGGACGCCGCAATGCTTCCGCTCATCGTCTTTTCGGTGCTCGTGGGCGCCGCAGTCACACGCATTGGCGAGGACGAGCGCCGAACGTTCCTCACGACCATGCGCGGTATTCAGGAAGCGACGTTCGTGCTCGTACGTTGGGTGCTGGTATTCGCGCCGCTGGGCGTGTTCGCGCTCGCGGTTCCGCTCGCGGCGAAACTCGGCGTCGCCGCGGCCGGCGCGGTCGCGTGGTACATCGCCGTGGTCTCCGCGCTGTGCGTCCTGTTCATGGTGCTCGTGCTCTATCCGCTCGCCGCGATCGGCGGACGAATGTCGTACGCGGCGTTCGCCCGCGCGGCCCTTCCGGTGCAGGCGGTGTCGATGAGCTCCCGTTCGTCGATGGCCTGCCTGCCGGTGATGATCGAGCGATTCGGTGGATCACTTGCGCTGTCGAACGAGACAACGGGATTCCTGATACCGCTCAGCGTCTCGGTGTTTCGTGCCGGCGCCGGCATCGGGATCACGGGCGGCGTCTGCTTTCTCGCCGCCCTGTATGGCTCGCCGCTCGGCGCCGCGCAACTCGCCACAATCGCAGTGGCGACCACGCTGCTGTCATTCTCCGTACCCGGCATCCCGGCAGGCTCGATCATCGTGATGGTCCCAATCCTCCTCGCGGCCAACCTGCCGGTGGAAGGCGTGGGCCTGCTCATTGGCCTCGACGCAATTCCCGACATGCTCCGAACGACCACCAACGTGACCGGATCAATGATGGCGGCCGTAGTGCTGGGGAGAAGGAACACGGAAGCGGTACCTCCCGCGCCACGCCCGAGGCGCACCTAACGTCTTCAAACTTGTATTTCAATCTCAAACTTCAACTTCAATTTCCATTTCGTTTCTGGTTTTGTTCTGGCCCGTCCCGTTGCTGTACGTGCTCTGGGGCATCCGCAGGTCCACGCGACTGCGCACCTACGTGCCTGCGCGCGGCGCGGACGTGCCGCGTGTGACCGTCATTATCCCCGCGCGGGACGAAGCCCTCAACATCGGGCGCTGCGTCGCGTCGGTGCTGGCGTCGACCTACGCGAATCTCGAAGTCATCATCGTCGACGATCACTCATCGGACGACACGGGCGCGATCGCACGGCGGCTCGTTGAACACGATGCACGGGCCCGAGTCACGGTGCCGCCGCCGCTTCCCGCTGGGTGGTACGGGAAACAGTGGGCATGTGCGCACGCGGCGTCGCTCGCCACCGGTGATCTGCTCCTCTTCACCGACGCCGACACGGATCATGCGCCGGACCTCGCACCGCGCGCGGTGCGCGCCCTCACGGAGCGGCACGCAGACCTCCTCACCGTGGTCGGGCGGCAAGAGACCGTCACGTTCTGGGAGCGCGCGGTGCAGCCCGCGGTGTTCCTGAGCATCATGCTCACGATGGGCAACTCCGAAGCGATGAGTGCCTCCCGCAACCCGAAGCGCAAGGCGGCGAACGGCCAGTTCCTGCTGATGCGCCGCGCTGTGTACGACGCCGAGGGCGGACACGAGCGCGTGCGCGCGTACGTCGCCGAGGACATCATGTTCGCGCACACGTGGACGGCGCGTGGACGTGCCGTCCACATCCTTCTGGCAGAAGATCTGCTCGCGACGCGCATGTACCGCTCGCTTGGCGACATCATCCGCGGGTGGTCGAAGAACGTCTGGGCGGGGACGAAGCACCTCCTGCCGCAGAACCGGATCGCACGGGGGCTAGGACGGATCAGCCTGCCGTTCATGCCGTTGATCGGACTTCTTCCCCACGCGTTGATCGCACTCGCACTGGCGGGGATCGTGTCGCGCGAGTGGTTGTGGCCGGCGGTTGCCGCCTACGTCCTCGGAACCATCGGGCTGTATCTGGTTTTCACCGCGATGCGCCTGCCGCGCTCGTCGGCGCTGCTGCACCCGCTCGGCTGTGCGATGAGCGCGTACATCTTCGCGCTCGCGGCACTCCGCGGCGACCGAACGGAGTGGAAAGGCCGGCTGAACCGCGCGGCCTGAAGACCGTTTTCGCGGCGTTTCGCTGACACGTGCAATGATCTGGTGCCGCTGCTGACGCCTGATTGTCGTAGCGTCGGCGCGTGCTCACACTTGCAGCAGCGTCCCGCCTTCTCGAAGAGTCCGCAAGCGCCGAGGGCCTCACGGCCCTTGCCCATGTCTGCGGATTCCGCGAACCACCCGCCACGCTCGATGCCGATGCGCGGCGCGCCCTCGGCCTGACGGGCGACGTCGCGGGCGCGCGGGTGCACGAAGGACGCGGCGTGCTTCGCGCCATGTCTCTGCGATTCCGGCGCGGGCAGCTCACGCGCGACGCCATCGCCGCAGCCACGGTCCGCCTGCAGCAGCGCTCGCCGTTCTCGCTCTGGCTCGTGATTGCCGCGGAACCGGGCGGGCAAGCCGTCGCGATCGCTTCGGCCGGCGGTGCCAGCCGCCTCAAGGCTGCGCTCCTGCTTGCGCAAACCGCGCACGTGCTCGACAGCGACGCAGAGACCCTGCGCGCGTTGTCCGCTGCCGCCGACGGCCCGGAATTGCTCGTGCACGCGCGCTGGTGCGAGATCCTCGGGCGCGAAGCGCTCACGCAGCGGTTCTTCCGCGCGCTCGAGAGCACGGTTTCGGAAATGGAAGCGTCTCTGCCTCGGTCGGTCAGTCCGCCCGACGCCCGCACGCTCGCCATTCTCGTATCGACCCGCTTGCTGTTCCTGTCCTTCCTCGAGGCGCAGGGGTGGCTGAACGAAGATCACGAGTTTCTTCGCCGCTCATGGAATGATTGCACGGGTGCGCATGGCCGGTATCACCGCGCCGTCCTCCTCCCGTTGTTCTTCGGCACGCTCAACACGACCGCGAAGAATCGCGCGCCGGCGGCGCGCGCCTTCGGGCGCATTCCGTATCTCAACGGCGGACTCTTCACGCGCACGCCGCTCGAGCGTCGCAACCGGCACGCGCTGTTCACCGATGAGACGCTGGGCCGGTTCGTCGTCGGCCTCCTCGGCAACTGGCGCTTCACGGTTCGCGAGCACGATGCAACACAGGCAGAAGCAGCGGTCGACCCGGAAATGCTTGGACGTGCGTTCGAATGCCTGATGGCTTCGAGCGAGCGCCGCGCATCAGGATCGTTTTACACGCCGCGTGAGCTGGTCGAGCGCACGTTCGAGGCGGCGCTCGATCGTGTCTTCTGCTCGCCCGACGACGCAGCGGTACTCGCCGCGCTGCGTGCAGACCGCGCCATTCCGCGAGCCGACGCCGAACGCTTTGGCGCCCGGCTCGGATCGCTCCGCGTGCTGGATCCCGCGTGTGGATCGGGAGCGTTTCTCGTTCACGCCCTGGAAACGATCGCCACGCTGCGGTCACGCTGCGAACGGGCGGCCGACGCCGGAGCGCTTCGCCGCGACATTCTCGCGCGCCAGATCTTCGGGGTCGACCGCGAGCCGACCGCCGTCTGGTTGTGCGAGCTCAGACTCTGGCTCGCGGTGGTGGTGGAAACCCATGTCACGGATCCCGCCGCGGTGCGACCGCTCCCGAATCTCGATGCGCAGGTGCGCGTCGGCGACGCGCTCGCCGGCGACGGGTTCGCCGGTGCCTCGAGTCG
>DASRAP010000005.1:0-18209 GCA_035638155.1 Gemmatimonadaceae bacterium
GCGATGGCCTTCCAGTCGAGCGGGTACACGAGGTTGCGCAGCGATTCCGCAGGCACGATGCCGGGCACGTACGCCTTGTTTGGCAGGACGAGCGTCTTCGGCGATGCGACGCCGAGTTTCGTGACGAGCGCGGCGCCGAGAAACTTGTCGTCGGCGGTCCACATGAACGGATTGTTCACGACCGTGGTTCCCTGAATCACCGCCTGCTTGAGCAGCGACCGGTACATGGGCACTTCGTGCGAGATGCGGTCGATGAGCACGTCGTAGTCCCTGGGCGCGTCGTGATGATTCCCGCCGAGTTTCGGGAAATCGGCAACGACGCCGGCGTCGCGTTTGTTCACTTCGTCGATGAACGCCGGCGGAAATGACCACTCGCGTCCGACGATGAGGCCGACCTTCTTCTGTTTCGCCATTTCACACGCCTCCGATGTACTCGACGATCATCCGTTCCCACCATGGCCAGTCATGTGCGTGCCCATCCCAGACGCGGAACGCGTTACCGACGCCCTTGCGCCAGAGCAGGCCGGCGAACGCGTCGTTCTCGGCAAATGAGGGGTCATCACGCCCGATTGCGATGATGATGTTCTGCCGCTGCATGGCGTTGATCCGCCCGCGCTCCCACTCGTGCGCGACGAAGGCGTGCGGGTTGCACCGGTACACGAGCTCGTCGTCGGCATCATCGGCCATGCCCCTGATGTCGTACATGCCGCTCATGCCGATCACGCGATGCACGAGCTGCGGATTGCGAAGCGCGAAGCACATGGCATGGTACGCCCCGAAGCTGGCGCCCGTCGCGATCACGAACGGTGTGTCGTTCACGTCCGCCGTGAAGGGCAGCAGCTCCTCGCGCAGGTAGGCGTCATAGCCGAGGTGCCGCCGTGCCCGCTCGCGCGGCGAGATCTGCTTGTTGTACCAGCTGAGGTCGTGATTGTGATCGAGGCAGAACAGCGTGATCCACCCGCGCGCGATATGCTCACCGAGCACGTCCGGCATGTAGCGGTTTGGCCACTCGTTGTGGTTGCCCATCGTCGTGGGAAACGCGAGCACGCGCGCGCCGCCATGCCCGAACCAGCGCACGTGCATGTCGCGCCCGACGTTGGGCGAGAACCACGACCGATGGTGCCCTGCGACGCGCGTGCTCATGGCGCTCTCATGCCGTTTTCCAACGTCCTGGATTCCAGAAGAAAGGGCAGCGCCCGCTTGAGACGCCGTCCCCATGCGCGTTCGTCATGCGCACCCACGCGATCCTCGATCCACCGCAATGAGTCACCCTCCACGAATCCGCGCGCGTGGAGTGCATCGCGAAGACGCCGCGCGTTGTACAACGTCTGCACGCCCTCGCGCCGCCCTACATCGAGAAAGATCCGCCCCGGGACGTACGTCGCCGCATCCACATAGTCGAAAAAGGCGCCCTCCGCAAACCAGAGCGCAGGGCTTTGCACGCACGCGCGGCCGAAGACTTCGGGAAAGCGAAAATATGCGTACAGCGCGATCAGACCGCCCATGCTCGCCCCGCCGATGATGGTGTGCTCGCGTCCGGGCAGCGTGCGATACTCGCGGTCGATCATCGCCTTGACGCGGTCGCGGACGAACACGAGGTACCTGTCTCCCACGCCGCCGCCTACACGACGGTCGGCGAATGGTGAATACTCGTCCACGCGGTGTGCGCCGAGGTTCGCGATGCCGACAATGATCAGGGGATACCCGAGCCGCGCGGATGCATCGGCGGCGACCTGCGCGTTCCAGGGGGCCGCGAACGCGAGCTCCGGGTCGAACAGGTTCTGCCCGTCCTGCATGTACGCGACGGGATACCGCGACGCGCTCCCCGCGTATCCGGGCGGCAAATACACGTGCAGGTCGCGCGTGTTGCCGAGCTCCGGCGAGCGCACGCCCGCAATCGTTTCGATCGTCCCGGCGCGCCGCGGCGCGCGAGTGAAATGCCGCCGCGTGGTTTCAGGCACGCGCGTTCACGAAGCGTACAAGCGGAGATCCGTGCCGAACGCGTCGGCGATCTCGCACGCCGTGGCGTAATCCGAATGCCGGATGGTCACGTACCCGTCTGAAATGAGCGTGAGCACCCAGTCGCGGCGCGGCGCGCCGATCGGCAGGAGGTCGATGACGACAACGGAATCCCCATAGCGCTGGAGGAGACCCGTCAGTCCCTCGATACGATAGATGTGGCCGTTGCCATGGGCGCGTTTGAAAATGTTGACCGCGGTGTACTTCCGCTCCGTGGGCTGCGAAAACGTGCCGTGGAGATCGGCTTCGGCGCAACCCACGAACAGGTCCGTGTCCGATACGAAGTTCATGAGATCGACCGTGCGCGCTCCCGGGGGCCGCGCCGCAATTTCGCTGAACACGGCTTCGCCGTTCGCCGTGAGAAACCATTCCATGTGCGTGAACCCGGTCTGGAATCCCATCGCGTCGAGCACCGCGCGCCCCAGCGCGTGCGCGCTCGCATACATCGGATCCTCCGTCTGGCGCAGACACAGCGTTTGCGGAGAAATCCACTCGTTGCTGCGCGCAATCAGCGGGTTTGGACGGTAGTAACCGATGTTGCGGTACTTGATCTCGCCGTTCACGCAGATCGTGTCGTAGGTGTGCTCCTCGCCGACAATGAACTCCTCGACGTTCACCTCGGGCACGTGACCCAGCCGGTTGAGCGCCATCTCGAGCTCGCGCACGTTCTCGACCTTGAACGTGTCCATGGACCCCGCCCCGGCGATGGGTTTCACGATCGCCGGAAATCCCACCCGCTCGCACACTTCGCGCACCTGGCGGATCGTCGACGCGCGGCCGTGACGCGCCGCGCGGATTCCCGCCGCATGGATGACCTGCTTCATCAGATCCTTGTCGCGAAACCGGAGCGCCTGCTCGATTTCCATGCCGGGAATGCCCATCGCCTCGCGTATCCGCGCCGCGAGCACGACCCCCGGCTCCCATTGGCATGTGACGCGATCGACGGTCTTCCCGCGCATCCACTTCGTCACCGCACCCACGACATCCATCTCTTCCGTCAGGCTCGGCACCTTGAGATAGCCGCTGAGATGCTTGCGGGTCATGTCGGGCAATTGCTGTTCCGGAACGTCGCCGACGCCGTAGACGTTCGCGCCATGGAGGCTCAACCCGCGAACGAAGAAGGGCATTTCGTCCGGGTAGCCTGGGGCAATGAAGATCACGTTCACAGTTGCTCTCCAGTCGTCAGCGGATCAGCCGAGCTCGACGTGCACGAGCGATACGATCCGCTCGAGCGCGTGCTCCACTACGGCTGTGTCCGGATGGCGGACAATGATGAACCCTTCGCCTTCATAACTTCCCGTGGGTTCCTGTCCCGTGTGCGGAAGGCGATAGTCGCAGACGAGTGGCGCCACCTCGCGTGCAGCGGCTTCCATGCCATGCACCGCGCGCACGCGCCCGTTTCCCTGCCCGCGCAGATAGGCGGCGCCGACCGCGTAGCGCTGCACCGGCGGGGTGAAGGTTTCGAAAATCATCACGCGCGCCCAGGCTGCGAGAAAGTCGATGTCGTTGGCGCGTGAAATCATCGTCGTAATCTGCGCGCCGGGCGGACGCGCGCCCACTTCGCCGATCGCGACGGATCCGTCGGACCTTCGGAACCACTCCATGTGCGAAAGGCCCGTGGTCATACCGAGCGCTTCGAGCGCGTGGGTCCCCGCGGCGCGAATGTCGTCGTAGACGGGATTCGACGTTTCGCGCGGCAGCACCACGCACCACTGAATCCAGGGGTTGCGGACCACGTCGAGCGGTGTGGGTGAATAGCGCGTGAGCGAATGCCACACCGGGCGTCCGCCGATCGAGATCGTTTCGAACGAATGCTCTTCGCCGCGCACGAACTCCTCGAGCAGCGCCGGGTGTTCGCCCGACGGCGGGCGCAACGCGAGCGCCGAACGGAGCTCTTTTTCCGTCTCGACGCGGAACGTCGAGATCGCGCCCGCACCGGCGGGCGGCTTGACCACGAGCGGGTAACCGATGCGCGCCGCCGCACGCGCGCCGCCGTCCGCCGAGTCGACGAGCGCATGTCGCGCGCACGGAACGTCGGCGGCACGCAGAATGTCCTTCATGCGCGCCTTGTCGCGAAAATTGCGCGTCGCTTCGCTCGACATCCCCGGAATGCCCAATCGCTCGCGGGCTTCCGCGATGGGAACCTGTGCCTGCTCGTACGCGCCAAACACGCGATGCGCCTCGGCTCCGGCGAGTTTCGCGATGCCCGTGATCGCCCAGATCAATTGTTCGGTGTCGAGGACGTTGTCCACGTGCCAGTGGCGGTACATGGCACCCCGCGCCCAGTCCGGAAGCTCGCTTTCGGCGCTCTGCGTGATGACGCCGAGCCGCACGCCGCGCAGCGAGGCCGCCGCGGCAATCATGCGCGCAGCGTTCTCCGAAAGAACGGGGCAGACGAAGACCGCGAATGTTTCAGCCATGTCGGACGGTCAGCCGCGCCGCACCGCGGAGCGCCGGCCAACAACGCACTTCCGCTGTGCCCTGCCGTGTGCGGTCAAGGCCGCGTTCCGACATTGCGACGGTTTCGATCTCGTAGCGAAACGCACGCGTGGCATCAGGCGCGCTGATCATCACCGGACACGCCACGGACAGTTCCGTCATGAACAGCGCACCCTCCGGCAGTGCATCGATGTGCCACTTCCAGCGGACGTCGATCGAACCGTCGTCGAGGAACGTGACCGACTTCCCGAACGACGACGCGGGATCCCGCATCTCGATGGTCACCGATGACGCCCCCTGCTCCACGGTGAACGCGAGCGGCGCTGTCGCCCAGCTCAAGAGCGGGTCGTAGCGCGCGCTGGTCACCGCGGCATCCGAGGTGACACCAGACACGAGACGGTCCTGCAGGAGCGCGCGCACGTCGAGATCGACCGGAGGCAGTGCATCCAGCCGGACCCCGTGCTCGAGATCGTGGATGCTTGGGGCACTGTCATCTGTACGCTGCTCATGCTCCGGTGTCTGCTCCGGAAGGCGATGATACAATTCGCGCCGGCGCGTCAGCGTGTTCGCCGCGTTCAGCCCCGATGCGAAGTGCGTCCATTCCTCGACCGCGCCGCCGCGATACGGGCTTACCACCGCCGAGAACTCCGCCGAATGCACCCACACTTCGGGATGGCCGTCGGCGTCGATGTCGATGATCTGGCAGCCGAGGCGTTCGCCATGGCGCAGCACGCGTTCCGCCGCGGCGAGGTTGCGCCAGACCGCATCGCGCAGGTGCGGCAGGTACAGGCCGCCGAACACGCCGTGCCAGTACGCGTCGTTGCACTGCGCGCGCGCGATGGCCACGCGCGCATCCCAGGGATCACCAACCGCGTGACAGCGCCGCGAGAGCACCACCATCTTCTTGTGCATGCGGTTGGCTTCGGCGTACTTGACCATGAAGTTGCGCCAGTGCGCCCCGCGCACGAGGGTGCCGTCGGGGCCGGCAATGCGGTCCGCGCCCAACTCCTGCTCGAGCCGCTCGAGTCGCGACGCGGCATCGAGCGGCAGGGACCACGCTTCCATTTCGCGATAGCTGGACGTTCCGAGGTACGCGAGTCCGCCGCTCGGCACGTTGTCGAGCGCGTCGGCGAACGTCGACAACCTGACTTCGCCCGCTTCGATCGGCGGCCGTAGCGCGTCGAAGAATCGCGTCAGCCAGCCCCGCGTATACACCCAGTCAAACGTACCAGGCCAGCCGCCGAACTTTTCTCCATCGTCAGCGAGCACGGCAAGGCGCTGGCCACCGGCGCGGAGCGCCCGCAAATAACCGACGGTGTCTTCGGGCGGCTGAAACGGGATGAGATAACGCAGCCGCTCGTCGATGGGAAAGAGCGCTACACGCTTTCCGGCGGCTTCGGTCCAGAACGGCGCGTGCAGGCGGTCGCGCGACACGCCGCTGACGAGAAAGTGCCGGTCGTCGACAAGAGCGTACCGGACGCCGGCGTCGTGCAAATCGGCGGCGAGCTCACTCTCCCACACGCGCTCCGTGAGCCACAGGCCGCGCGCATCGACGCCGAAGCGCGCGTGGAGTGTTTCGCGCATCCGCTGGATCTGCTCGAGACGGTCTTCGCGTGGGAGTGCGACGAGCACGGGTTCGTAGAATCCGGCGAGCAGGAGCTCCAGCTGCCCGGCGGATGCAAGCTCACCAACGAGGTCGAGGTACCGCTTGTCGTGCGCCTCCATCCACTCGATCAGCGGTACGGAGACGTGCAGCGTGAGCGGCAGGAACCCCGCTTCGCGCGCGCGCGTCAGGAACGGGAGGTACACGTCGGTCATGTGCTGCTCGAAGACCGAGTCGAAATTGCCGACCGGCTGGTGCAGATGCACACCCATGCAGAACCGGATCGCGCTGCTCGTCGTCACGCCCGTCGTCATGCCCGCCGTGCCTGCTGTCATGCTTCGCTGCTCGTGTCGAGGATGGACGGCGCGAAGCCGAGCCGGACGGCGAGATCGAGAAACACCTCCCGTCGCGCGCGCGGGAGGTGCGCGAGCGCGCGGGCAAATGCGGTCTGCACATCGAATGGCACGGTCTGCCCGAGAAGCTCGACCAGATCCACCATGGCGGCGGCGCGCTCCGCGCGGCTCGGCGTGGGTTCCGCACCGATGCCGGCCACTTCGTTCTGCAGCGCCGCGAGTGTCGCGGCGAGCAGGGTAAAGTCGCCGCGCGCCACACGCGCGAGTGTGTCGTCCCCGAGCAACCGGCGCACGAGATCGTGCCGCTGCGGAATGCGAACCGCGTCGCGGACTGCGTCGCGTTCGCGCTCGGGAAACTCGTCGAGCCCGACCGGCACCGTCGCCGTGAGCGTCCCCGCCACGCCGCGACGGTCGTGCACGTATGCGCGCACGTCGGCAATACCGCGCATTGCAACGGACACGTCGTATCTGAAGGTTCGCTCCGTGCGTTGATGCGTGAGGGAGACGTGCCTGCCCGACGCTTCGACCGCAAACGCCGCGGTTGGCTCGGGGCGCCAATCGGGCACGTACGCACTGCTCGCCGCGATGCCGGCCGCGAGACGGAGCGGCGCCGGCGACGGGTGGCGCACTTCGCGCGCCCACACGTCTTCGGCGGTCACGCTCCCGGGCTCTCCCGAGTGCGATTCACGCAGGGCATCGGTCAGGCGGGCTTCCAGCGCGGCGTTCCCCGGTCCGGCGAGATCGATGGCGCGGGCGGCATAGCGCAGGTTCTGCGGCACCTCGAGTCCGGTCAGTTCATCGAAGAACCACGCGCACGACGTGTACATGCGCAGCGCGTCACGCGCCATCTCGAGCAGCTCGCGCGCGCGGACGCGCTGCGCGCTCGTGAGTCCTTTCCGCGTGATGCCGGCAATGAACCCATCGCGCGCCGCGCGGTCGGCGCCAACCACAGCGCCATAGGCGTCGCGTGCGAGCCACGGATCGGTGAAGTACTCCGCGCCTTCGCGCGAGAGGCGCGTGTCGAGCTCGATCCGGAGTGCATCGAACGCCGTACGCAGCGAGGCCCGCCATTCCTGGCGAGGCGGCCGGTCGTGCGCAATGCGACACCCGCAGTTCGAACGCCATCGCTCCACGCCATGCACGCAACTCCAACTGCTCGGCGCCACGATGTTCACCGCGTGCGCCGGCGGGTCCGCGGCGAGAATGGCCGCAAAGTTCGTGACCTTGGCGGCTCGCGTGCGCTCGATATCGTCGAGCAGCCACGCCAGTGCCATTTCGCTGAAATGGTGATGGTGGCCGAACGTTTCGCCGTCGGTGGCGATCGCGACCGTGCGCGGTGCGTCGCCGTCCTCGAGCGCGGCAAGCAACTCCGATTTCCAGACGCGGCCATTTCCCAGCAGCCGGCCGAACGCGACACCGTGCGACAGGTCGCCGTGATAAATGCCTATGGCAATCGTGCGCCCGTTCGCGGACGTGTACTGACCCATCGCGCCGTGCGGCGGAACCGATTCCACCTGCGACGGCGCGAGAATCGTGAACGCGATGCCCTCCTGCGCGAGGACGTCGAGTGTTTCGTCATCGACCGCCGTCTCGGGCAGCCACATTCCTTCCGGCTCGCGGCCGAAGCGGCGGCGAAAATCCGCGATGCCCCACCGGACTTCCGTGACCTTGTCGCGGCGTGACGCGAGCGGGAGGATCACGTGGTGATACGGCTGCGCGATGGCATTGCCGTGTCCCGTCCTGGTGCGCGACAGGTGGTCGGCCTCGATGAACGCGCGGTACGTTGCCGGAGCGGCGCGCTCCATCCATTCGAACAGGGTCGGCCCGACATCGTACGACATGTACGAGAGCGCGTTCATGACGCGCGAGATCTTGCCATCACCGTCGAGCACCCGCGCGGCCACCACGGCGCGATAGCACTCGCGTTCGATGCGCTCATTCCAGTCGTGCCACGGCGCCGCACCCGCCTGCTTCGGAATGTCTTCCAGCCACGGATCCTCACGGGGCGGCTGGTAGAAATGACCGTGGATCACCACGCGCGAGGAGCGGCTCGCTGCAGGCGTCATCGTGCGCCCGCAAGGACGCGAGTGAGTGACTCGAGGACGTCGGGAAAGATGTTGTCGCGCGCGTAGAGCGCGTCCGCGATGCTGCGCGCGCGGTCCCATTCGCCCGTTGAGCCACCGTGCCGGAGCGCCGCAATCAGCATGTCGGTCTCGTGCACGTGCTCGCGGAACCGCTTGATCGCGTAGTCGTCGGCTTCGCCCGTCGAAATGATGAACTGCCAGTCCGACGACTGTGCGAGAAGCAGGGACCGCGCGGCCTGCGCGAGCACCGGCCGCGCATTCGCATTCGCGAGTGCGGCAGGTGCGATGCTCCAGAACGCGCCTTCAAGGCGCCACAACTCTTCCCACGTCCACGCGACTTCCCGGCTGTTCCACATGGACCAGTCGCCGTTCTTTCCCCAGCTGCCCGGGGCGAGCGTGAGTCCGTGCGCCGGCGCGTGGTCCGTGATGTGCGCGCCCGCGCTCGATCCGCGGACGGATGCGCCGTTCGCGAGCGCGCGCCACATGGACGTCAGAAACTCCGGTCCTTCGAACCACCAATGACCGAACAGCTCGGTGTCGAACGGCGCGACGATCACCCCTTCCCCGCCGACGCCGGCGTGTTCGCGCTCCGCGACGCCCTCGAGCAATTCCACGAAGTCCCGGCCGTGTGCGACGGCACTCGCGTGTGCACGATCGGGCACGTAGGGCTGCTTGTCGCCGAGATCGGAGCGCGGCGCCGACACGCGCCAGTACTTGAGGCCGCCGGGCCAGCGCGTCTTGTGAAACTCGAGATACCACTGTTCGCCGGGATAACCGCCGTGCCGGCTCCACACCTGCGCGCTCGATCTCGGGTCGCGCACGAACGCGGCGACGGTGTTGCCCGCGCCGCGCGCGCTGACCTGGTAGGCGCGGTACGGGCTGTTGCGTGCGTCCCCCGGGGTCGACGCCTGCACGACGTGTTCCGGCCAGTCGTGCTCGACGCGCTTGCCGTACAGTCCGAGTGGCCCGCCCGCGCGCGCCATGTGCGCGTCGGCGAAAAAGTATTTGTATCCGGCTGCCCCGATGAGCTCCTCGATACCGGAACGCAGTGGCCCGTCGCCGGAATACGCGAATGGCCGCCAGGGTCCGCGCGGCCGGTACGCGCATTCCGGCACCCAGATCCCGAGTGGCTCGCGGCCGAACAGGCGCACGAACTCGGCGCGACCGACATCGATCTGCAACCTGATGCTCGCGTCCGAACCGAGCAGCGGAAGAAACCCGTGCGTCGCGGCGCTGGACATGAGCTCGATGCGCCCGCGTTCTGCGAGCCCGCGAAAGGCGCCGACGAGATCGCCGTCGAGCGATTCGTAGAACCGGATGAGGCGGGTGAGCCGGGACTCCCAGTAACCGGCGAGCGACGCGAGATGCTGGTCCCCCGTGGACGCCAGCGACGCAGGCGCCTCACGGGCCGCGGTCAGCCGCTGATCGAAGAACGCGCTGAGCTCCGCGCGAAGATCAGGGCTCGCGAGCTGGTTCGCGAGAATGGGCGTGATGCCGATCGTGGCCGGCGTCGGCGTGCCCTCGTGTTCGAGCGCAAGCAGCGCCTCGAGCAGCGGGAGATACGTGTCGAGCACGGCCTCGCTCAGCCAGTCCGACCCATGCGGCCATCGGCCGTGGTTCAGGACGTACGGGAGGTGAGTATGGAGAGCGAGAACAAACCGCATGATTGACGGTGGCCGATGAACGACTATTCGATTGACGGTTGACAGACCTGGAATCGGCGATCGACGGTCGTGAGTGCCGCACAATCGTACATCGATGAATCGCTAATCGCTGATCACCATTCTGTTCAACGCTCTCCGGTAGAGCCGCTCATAGTGCCGCTCCGGCCGTTCCCACCCGAAATCGCGTGTCATGGCCTCACGTTGCATGGCTGCCCACCGCACGTCGTCGGAGTACGTGCGAATGGCGCGCACCGCCCCGTCGAGGAAGGCGTCGGACGTGTAGCCTTCGAACAGGAATCCGGTGACGCCATCATCGATCGTGTCGGCCAGGCCGCCCACGCGGCGCGCGAGCGGCAGTGTGCCGTATCGCTGCGCGCGCATCTGCGTGAGGCCGCATGGCTCGTACATCGACGGCATCAGGCAGAGATCGGCACCCGCGAGGACCTTGTGCTCGAGCCGGTCCGTGAAATTCGTCTGCACACCGATGCGGTCGCGGTGCGAGCGCGCGAGCGCGCCGAGCGCCTGCTCGTATCGCGCTTCGCCCGCGCCAAGGAACACGAACTGCGCGTCGAGCGTGAGAAAGCCCGATCCCAGAATGAGATCGAGCCCCTTCTGGTACACCATCCGCGAGCTCATGCCGAAGAGCGGCGTGCGCGGCTTGACCGGCAGCGAAAACAACCGCTGCAGCGACGCCTTGCACTTCGCCTTTCCGGAGAGATCATCGAGCGAATATTTCGCTGCGATGTCCTTGTCGGTGACGGGATTCCACGTCTGGACGTCGATGCCGTTCGTGATCCCCACGAAGCGGTCGCCGAGTGAGCGAAATGCATCGTGCAACCCGAACCCGCCACCGGGCGTGCGCAGCTCCTCGGCGTGGCTCGGGCTCACGGTGGTGACCATGTCCGCGCACGCCATCCCGCCCTTGAGCAGGTTCACGCGGCCGTACCACTCCATCTCGTGGAGATTGTACATCTCCCACGGAAGGCCGAGGTCGGCCATGGTCGGCGTGGGAAAGTGCCCCTGGAACCCTGCGTTGTGCACGGAGAGCACGGTCGCGACGTCGCGATAGTACTCGTGACCACGGAACCACGACCTGAGGTAGACGGGCGCGAGTGCCGTATGCCAATCGTGGGCATGCAGAATCACGGGACCCTTCGCGATCCGCGGCATGAGCCGCAGCGCAGCGAGACAGAACAACGCGTAGCGCCGTGCGTTGTCGGGGAAGTCTCCGGACGCGGTGCCGTACAGACCGTCGCGGTCGAAGTACTCCGCGTTCGCCACGAAGAACACGCGCGGGCTCGGGCCGCGTCCCGGAAGTAGCGCTTCGTGAACCTGCGCCTGCTCCACGCGGTTCCCGATGGGAATCGTGAACGGTTCGCCGAAGGGACTCATCGCCACGCGCTTCGCCACAATCTCGCGATAGAGCGGCACGATGATCGACACGTTGAGGCCGGCCTGGGACTGGAACCGGGCGAGCGTCGCCACGGCCTCGCCCAGCCCGCCCGTGCGCGCGTACGGCGCCAGTTCCGAGACGATGTGCACGATGCTGACCGTCTCGCCGGTGTCCGCGGTGAACGAGCTCTGCACCGGAACGTCCGGCTGTGTTGTCCGCGTCGTGCGCGCACGTGTCCCTTGCGGATGCTTCGCGGGGCGCGTGGGCGTACTCATCGGGAAGGAATCGTCAGTCCGTTGGCGGGTCGTCACTGCGCACGAGGCCTGCGAGCGCCGGCGCATAATGGTTCTTGACATACTCACTCAACATCCGGCGCGCCGTGAAGTCGAGGCCCGCGCGCAGAATGGCGTGCTTCATGGTGACCAACCAGCGCGGCGGCGGTGAATCGATCGCCGGGCGGTCGTAGAACCGCGGTACCACGTCCGTCTCCAGCAAACGATACACGCGTTCGGCCGCCTCTGCGTCGGCGTCCTCACCTTCGCGCGCAGCGACCGCCCACCCGTTCTTCCCGTCAAAGCCCTCTTCCCACCAGCCGTCGGCCGTGCCCAGCTGCGGCACGCCGTTGAGCGCCGCCTTCATGCCGCTCGTTCCCGACGCTTCCATCGGAGCACGTGGAAGGTTCATCCACAGATCCACGCCCTGAACCAGCAAATGGGCGAGATGCATGCCGTAGTCGTCGAGGAAAGCGATCCGCCCTTCGAAGCGGGGGTCGCGAGTGAACTGGTACACGCGCTGGAGAACTTGTTTACCCGGCGTGTCGGCAGGATGTGCCTTGCCCGAAAAAACGATCTGAACCGGGTGTTTCGGGTTCGTAACGATGCGCCGAAGCCGTTCTGGATCGTGGAAGATGAGATCCGCGCGCTTGTACGTGGCAAACCGGCGCGCGAAGCCGATCGTGAAGCACCGGTTGTTGAGCAACGTGCCGGCACCCACGATCTGCGCCGCTTCGAGCGCGCGTGTGGTGAACGCCTGCCGCGCGCTCTCGCGGATCGACTCCAGCAGCACGCGCTTCAGATGACTGTGCGTGGCCCAGAGATCCTCATCCGGTATCTGCAGTACCTGGGCCCACATGCCCGGGTCATCCAGATTCCCGCCCCAATTGCCGAGGTGGCGGTCGAACAGCCGCATCATCGCATTGGCGACCCACGTTGCGAGATGCACGCCGTTCGTCACGTGCGTCACCGGAACCCGGTCGGCCTCGCGCGCGGGCCAGAGCGGCCGCCAGAGCTCGCGCGTGGTGATCGCGTGGCGCGCGGACACGGCGTTCACGCCGCGCGACAACCGGATCGCGAGCGCGGTCATGTGAAAGCTCTCGTGATCGATCGACGGATGGTGGCCGAGAGAGAAGAACTGCTGGCGCGTGATGCCCAGATCCTTCCACGAATCCTGCAGCATCGCGTCGACGAGGTCGGCACTGAAGATGTCATGGCCGGCTGGCACCGGCGTGTGCGTCGTGAACAGCGACGACATGCGCACCTGATGCACGGCGTCATCGAACGCCACGCCGTCGTGCACGAGCTCGCGCACGCGTTCAACCAGCATGAAGGCCGCGTGGCCTTCGTTCGCGTGCCACATGCCCGGCATGATGCCCAGTGCGCGAAGCACGCGAACACCACCGACGCCGAGGAGCCACTCCTGGTGCAACCGCAGCGGGGGTCCGCCGGCGTAGAGACGGCTCAGCAGCGGACGATCCTCCTCGTGGTTCTCCGGAAGGTCGGTGTCGAGCAGGATGATCGGCACGCGCCCCACGGCCATACGCCACGCGCGGATGTGCACTTCACGCCCGGACATCTTCACCGACACGAGGTGGTCCGCGCCCTTCGCCCCGGTGATCGGGGCAATCGGAACGTGCCCGAGATCGAGCAGGTCGTCGGAGCTTTCCTGCCATCCCTCGAGGTTCACGCGCTGGTCGAAATACCCGTTCCGGTAGAGGATGCCGATGCCGACGAGCGGAACACCAAGATCACTGGCCGTCTTGCAGTGGTCGCCGGCGAGCACACCGAGGCCGCCGGAATAGATCGGAATGGAATTGTGAAAACCGAACTCAGCGCAGAAGTAGGCGATCGGCGCGCCGCCACGGAGCGCCGGATAGTTCGCGGCGAACCACGTGCGCGAATCGTCGCGCTCGCTGCGGAACCAGCCAATGACACGGTCGTAGTGCGCCACGAACTTCGGGTCGGCTGCGCACGCGATGAGCCGTTCCGGATCGACTTGCTGCAGCAGACGCAGCGGACTGTGCCGCGTCGAATACCACAGTCGTTCGTCGATGGAGTCGAACAACGCGCGCGCGTCGCGATTCCAGCTCCATACCAGATTGCCGGCGAGATCGCGGAGCCCCGCGATGCGCGCCGGTATGAGCGGCAGCGCGTGGGCCGTGTCGGGCGGCGGCAGCGCAACGAACGGTTGCAGAGGCATCGGGGCGAGGGTGCAGGACTCGCCGTGAGACCGGGTGGGCTCCATGCAGGTAAGTTAGCCGCGCGCCGCAAGGAGCTCCGGAAGGATCGGAAGCGCGGCAATCATTACAGGTACCGACTGTACCGCCTGGGCGAGGAGCGCCACACCGATCGCCTGGTCCGTCGGAAGACCCAGGGCATGGGCGGTACTGGCGTAGGCGACCTGTACGATGCCGACATTTCCCGGTGTCGCGTGCGCAATGCTGCCCGCGCTCACCATCATGAACGCGATGGCGCTCGCGCCAGGCGAAATCGGGAGGCCCACTGCGAGCGCGGCACAGTGGAACACCGCGGCATTGCACACCCACCAGATGAGCGCCAGTGAACCGGCAACGAGCAGCCGCCGCGCCGAGCTCACCGCCCGGATCGCCGACCCAAATCGCTGGAGCGCCTGCTTGATCCGTCCCGGCTGCGGAGCACCCGGGGGCGAACGCCGCACAAGCATGCCCAGCAGGCCGGCGGTCGCAACCAGACCGGCGAGGATCCACACCCTCCACCGCGCGAGATCCGGCGGCAGCGGAACGGCGAATCCGATGACGAGCGACATCAGCACGTGCACCGCCGTGACGAGCAGCCGCTCAACGGCGATCGTCGCGAGCACGTCAGCAACGCGGATTCCCGTCCGGCGCGTGACGAGGGCCACGCGCCCAGCTTCACCGGCGTTTGCGACGGCAATCGACTGCAGCGCGGTCACGAGCACCATCCCGCGCAACGCGAGCGAGAACGACGGCGCGCCCACCGCGCGCAGCAGGGTCCACCAGAGGACGCCGCGCACGACGACGCCGGCCATGAACGCGGCAACCGCGAGTGCGATCCACGCTGCGGACGCGTCGCGCACGCTTTGCACGATCTCACCCCACGCGACCGTTCGCGCGTAGATGGCCACGAACGCGCAGAGCAGAACACTCACGCTCCACTGCCAGAGGCGGGCTGTGCGCGCGGTCATCGTGCGAGCTCCCGGGCTATATTCGGCCCATGGCGGGTCCACGCACGGCACTCGTGACCGGGGCGACCGGTCTTCTTGGATCCCTGATCGCCGAGCAGCTCGGGAGAACGGGCTGGCGCGTGCGCGCACTGGTACGTGATCCGGATCGCGCCGCGTGGCTCGCCGCGTCCGGCGCCACATGCGTACGCGGCGATCTTCTCGACGAAGCCGGCCTTCGCACCGCCGCTTCGGGATGCGACGCAATCTTCCACGCCGCCGCCGCGGTGGGACCCGGCGGCGCGGGCGCCCTCGAGGCCTATTACCAGGGCAACGTTGTCGGCACGGCTCGCGTCATTGGCGCCGCCGCCGCGGCGAAGGCGCGGCTGGTTCACGTGAGCTCCACCGCGGTCTACACGCGTGAAACGCGCCGCAATCATGCGCCGGTAACCGAGGACGCGCCAACGGGGCCGTTCCCCCTGCACGACGTGTACGGCAGCACCAAGTTCGAAGCAGAACAACTGGTTCTCGCGGCAGTGCGCGAGGAACGGATCTGGGGCGCCGTCGTGCGGCCGCCACCCATGTACGGCCCGCGTGACCGGCAGCTCGTGCCGCGGTTCGCGCCGTTCCTTTCGCGCGGGCTCTTTCCCGTGATCAACGGCGGGCGCGCCATCATGACCGCGGCATATGCGGGCTCCGTCGCGGAAGGCGCGATTCTCGCCGCAACCACCGATGGTGCGCGCGGCCGCGTCTACAACCTCACGAACGACTTTGACGTCGAGGTCGTGAACTTCGCGCACCTCGCCGGTGAAGGCCTTGGCCGCCGCGTTCACACTCCATCCGTGCCACTGTTCATCGGACGCGCGGCGATGAAGGTGCTCGAGGCTGCGTTCATCGTGAGCGGCCATCGCGAGCTCGTGCCGCACACCGCAGGCCTTCTCGACGTGCTCTCCCGCAACAATCCGTTCTCGTCGGCGCGGGCACGCACGGAGCTCGGCTGGGCGCCCGGCGTCCCCGCCGAAGTTGCGATCCCCGCATCCTTTCGCTGGTGGAAGGATCATCATGGCAGTGCCCACGCGATCACGTAGTCCCCGAGTGCACTGCGCATGAGCGCGTGACCACCGGCTGAAATCACCACGTACTGCCTGCCGCCCGGGCGCGCGCGATATGTCATGGGCGTCGCCTGCGCGGAGGCCGGCAGTGCACCATCCCACAGCAAGTCGCCGGTCTGGATGTCGAACGCGTGCAGCCGGCGGTCCATGCTTGCGCCGATGAAGACCACACCGCTCGCGGTGGTCAGCGGCCCGCCGAGCGCGACTGATCCCCATGCCTTCGGTGTCGGGAATCCTGTGAGATCACTCATGGTCCCGAGCGGGACTTCCCATTTCTTCCTGCCCGTCGCGAGATCGACGCCAACGAGAGTGCCCCACGGCGGAGGAGTGCATGGGAGACCGAGTGGCGACATGAGCATGTCGCGCTTCGCTCCGTACGGCGTACGCGCCTGTTCTCCCACGGGCATGGCTTCGTCGTTGCCGCCGGGTTCACGCATGCGTTCGCGCGGCACGAGCGTGGCAACGCTCGCGATGCGATCCGAAACCGTCACGAAGATTCCGCGATCGGCGTCGACCGCGAACCCGCCCCAATTCACTCCCCCAATGAATCCGGGATACACGACGCTCCCGCGGACGCTCGGCGGCGTGTAGATGCCCTCGGAGCGGAGGCTCGAAATGATGCGCCGGCACATCGCGCGATCGACCGGGGTCAGGCCCCAGGCGTCGTCCGGGCTCAAACCCTGCGGCGTGAGCGGCGGCGTCACCGAGAAGGGTTGCGTGGGCGATGTGAATTCGCCGGGCACGTCGCTCTGCGGGACCGCACGCTCCTCCACGGGGTGCACCGGAGCGCCCGACTCGCGATGCAGATAGAAGATGTTGCTCGCCTTCGACGACGCGATCACCACGGGCACGCGGCGTCCGTTCTGCACGATCTCGGCGAGCGCGGGCTGCGCACCCACATCGTAGTCCCAGAGATCGTGGTGCACGAGCTGAAAGCCCCAGGCCACGCGCCCCGTTCTCGCATCGAGCGCCACGACGGAGTTCGCGTACTTGTTCGATCCGGGACGCATGCCCCCGAAGTGATCGGGGCTCGCGCTGCCCGTCGGCACGAACACGAGATTGCGCAGCGTGTCGACCGACAGCAGCGACCAGGCGTTGGCCGCGCCGCTCGCCACGGGATGCTCGACACCGTTTGCGTCGCGGACGCTCGCTTCGATCAGCGGCTCCCACGCCCAGAGCTGGGCGCCCGTACGCGCGTCAAAGCCTCGCACCACACCGCTGGGGAGGTTGGTGCGGCCGTTGTCGGTGATCGACGATCCGAGCACGACGACGTCGCCGACGACCGCAGGCGGCGACGTCTGGCGATAATCCGCGAGATGCGGAACGAGCTGCCGCACGCCGGCCCGGAGATCGATCTCGCCGTTGTTGCCGAACGTGGCGCACGGCGCGCCACTTGCCGCGTCGAGCGCGATCAGCCGGGCATCGATCGTCGCGACCAGGATGCGATGCGCGCAGGATTCGTGTTCACCGCGCTGGAGATCCCGCCACGTCGCGACGCCGCGCGACGTGACGTGATGACGGAGGCGTTTCGCGCGGTCCACGTGCGGGTCGAACGTCCACCGCTCCGCACCGGTTTCTGCGTCGAGTGCGATCACGCGGCTGAACGGCGTCGACAGATAGAGGGTGCCGTCGATCATGACGGGCGTCGTCTCGAACGCGGTCGCCGACGTGTCGCCGCGGCCGTCGCTCACGTCGCCCGTGCGATACACCCACGCCACCCGCAGACTGCGCACGTTGCGCGGCGTGATTTCGTCGAGCGGCGAATAGTGAGCGCCGTCGGCGCCGCTCGCCGCGGGCCAGTCGGAGGCGGGGAAACGGCCAGGACTGCGCGCGGCGTTCGTGACGCTCGCGAGCAACAAGCCGGGCGCGGCCACGCGGCCGCTGAGCCGTCCGACGAAAGGAATGCTGCCAAGCATCCAGCAAGCGGTGGCCGCGGCCACGAGAACGCGGGGATGGGCAGCACATTGTTGCAGCAGTCGGGAACGCATTGGTGACCTCGAAGTGAGAGCGTGTCGCTCCGTTCGAGATCCACGTTGCGGTCAAGCGCCGGATTTCTCTGTACGCCGTTGTGCGCAGCGCATCACCGGCATCGACGCAGGAACGGACC
>DASRAP010000006.1:0-4630 GCA_035638155.1 Gemmatimonadaceae bacterium
AACGGCGGCGCGATCGCGCTCGGTCACCCGCTCGGCATGAGCGGCGCACGCCTCGTTCTCACCGCCATGCGCGAGCTGGAACAGACGAAGAAGCGCTACGCCCTCTGCACCATGTGCATCGGCGTGGGGCAGGGGGCGGCCCTCCTCATTGAGCGGCTGTAAACGGCCAAACGGAAAACCGAAATGAAAGTTGAAGTACAAGAGCGAAATTCAGATTTCAAATTTGAATTTCCATTTGTATTTCCATTTTCATTTCGGTTTTGGCTGTTTTACTGCACCTTCCCCGGCTCGAGATACTTCTTCATCCAGGAAAACACCTCCTCGTGCCACCGCTTGCTGTTCAGCGGCTTGAGGACCCAGTGCCCCTCATCCGGGAAATCCAGCCCCTTTGACGCCACGCCATTCCGGCGCAACGCGGTGAAGAGCTGCAGTCCCTGATCCACCGGTACGCGGAAGTCCTGTTCGTTCGTGATCACGAGCGTCGGCGTCTTGATCTTGTCGGCCGACAGGTGCGGCGAGCAGCGGGCGAAATTCGCGCGCGCCTTTTCACTCGTGGGCGGGCCGCCGAATTCCCACTCGCTGAACCACAGTTCCTCGGTCGCAAACGCCATCGATTCGAGGTTGAACACGCCGTCGTGCGACACCGCGACCTTGAACCGGTTCGTGTGACCGATGAGCCAGTCCACGGCATACCCGCCGTAACTCGCGCCCGCGACGCCCGCGCGCTGCGCGTCCACATACGGCAGCTTCGACACGGCATCGAACACGTTCTCGAGGTCCGTCATGACCTTGCCGCACCAGTCCTGTGAAATGTCGTCCACGAACTTCTGGCCGAACCCAGTCGAGCCGCGCGGATTCGGCGCGGCCACGACCCAACCCTGCGCGGCCCAGAGCGCGGGGTTCCAGCGCGACGACCAACCGTCGCCCCAATCGCCCTGCGGGCCACCATGAATGAGAAACACGACCGGATATTTCTTCGACGCGTCGAAGCGAGGCGGCTTGAGCAGCCAGTACTGCACGTTCGCGCCGGCTGCGCCGGCAACGGTCATGCTTGCGGGTTTCGGAATCTCGGTGGCGGAGAGCCAGGAGTTGTTTTCGTTCGTGAGCTGCTTGACCGCACCGGCCTGCGTCACGCGGAAAATCTCGGCCGGCGCGACCATCGTGGATTTTGAATACACGGCGAAACCGGTGCCCAGCTTGAGCTCGGCAATCGTGCCGCCCTGCGTGACGCGCGTGACCGCGCCGCCCGCGGTCGGAATCGTGTAGATGCTCGTGAGTCCGTTGTCGAGCGCGGTAAACCAGATGCGCGAACCGTCGGCGGAGAAACGGAAATCATCCACGGACAGATCCGGTGTCTCGAACACGGTGCGCTTCGTTCCCGTCGCGCGATCGTAGAGATCGAGGTACCAGCGGTCAGCCTCGAAGCCCGCGCGCCGTTGCGCGCGCACCGCGAGCCATTTTCCGTCGGGAGAATACGTCGGCTGAAAATCGGCGGCGGGATTGCTCGTGATCTTCTTCGCCGCGCCACCTGCCACCGGCACGACGAACACGTCGTGATTCGTCGACCACATCTCCATGTCCTTGCCGTCCCGCTTGGACACGAACGCGATTTCCCTGCTGTCGGGTGAGAACGCGATGGCCGCGTCCTCGTAATTGTGCGGCGGGGAGTCGAAGTCACCGGGCGTGACGTCATGCGTGGCGCCCGACGCGATCTCCGTGACGAATACGTGGTGCCGGTTCTTTTCCCACCACTCATCCCAATGGCGGAAGGGGAGCCGGTCGAGTGTATGCACCTTCACCGGATCCTTCTCGGCCGCCTCGCGCGCCTTTGCGTTGCATGCTTCGTCGCTGCACGATGGATCGACATCGGAAATGAACGCGACGAGCTTTCCGTCGGGGGACACGACCACGGGGGGCTGCACGCCGCCCGACAGCGTCGTGAGCGCCTTTGCGTTCTTGCCGTCGCCGTCGGCCGTGTAGATCTGCGGCGCGCCGTCGCGAGACGAAATGAACAGGACCCGCGTGCTCCCCGGAATGAAGCGCGGGGAGTTATCGCTCTTCGGTCCCTCGATGAGCGGCATGGGCGCCGAGCTCCCGTCGGCCGGGACGCTCCAGATGTCCGAGTTGCGGCTCCCAGCGGCGATGTTCGTCGTCGTGCGCATGTAGAGCACACGCTTGCCGTCGGGCGAGAGCTGCGGGTCGCCCACGCGGACCGCCGTGAGGAGGTCGTTGACCGACATGGGGCGCTTGCCGCCCTGCGCACCGGCCACGGAGGCCGCGAACGCGAGGCCAAGCAGCGCCGTGGGATAACGGAGGTTGTGTCTACGCATTAGTATCTCGTCCTCGCTCGTTCTCTCGCTCTCTCGCTCTCTCGTTCTCTGAAATGCTCCGTCGCGAATTCCTAAGCACGTCAGCGCTCGCTCTGGTCGGGGTACCAAAAATGGTGCGTGCCGCCGCGCCATTCCAGCAGGGCCCCGTCACGAAGTTCGAAGACCTCCGCGGCGGCGTGGGCATTTTCACCGGCCAGGGCGGGACCATCGGCTGGCTCGTGACGCCCGACGGAGCGCTCGCCGTCGACAGCCAGTTCGTGGCGACGGCCAATGCGTGCGTGGCCGGGCTCAAGGATCGATCCGACAAGGGAATTCAGCTCCTCATCAATACCCACCATCACGCCGACCACGTGAGCGGGAATCCGGCGTTTCGGCCGGTGGTGAAGAGCATCGTCCAGCAGGCGAACGCCGCGAAATACCATCGCGAGACGACCACGCAGAACGCCGCGCAGCAGGCGTATGCCGATGTCACGTTCGGCAGCAGTTGGTCCACGGCGCTCGGCGGCGAAAAGGTGTCGGCAAAGTTCTACGGTCCCGGCCACACGGGCGGGGATGCGATCGTGGTGTTCGAAAAGGCCAACATCGTCCACATGGGCGACCTCCTGTTCAACCGCATGCACCCGTTCATCGACCGTCCGAACGGTGCATCGATCGTGAACTGGTCGAAGGCGCTGACGAAGATCGCTGACGAGCACAAGGACTCCCTGTTCATTGCCGGGCACGCCAAGGCCGGTCTTCCGCTTACGGTCGGCCGAGCCGAGGTGCTGGCGTTCCGGGATTACCTGAGCGCAGTGACGGACGCAGCGCGCGACGGCATGCGGGCCGGTAAATCGCTCGAAGAAATCACCAGAGTCACGGCGATCCCCGGGTTTGAGGACTTCGCCGGGAGCCCGCCCCGGCTGACGCTCGCGAGCGCGTTGACCGTGGCGTATCAGGAGCTGGGGGGAGTGGTTCCTAAGAGCTAGGGCCACGGGCAAAGGGCCACGGGCAAAGGGCCACGGGCAAAGGGCCACGGGCAAAGGGCCACGGGGGCGGGGACCTTTGCCCTTTCCGCGGCCCGGCGGCATAGTTCCTCTCCCGCCCAGAAGCTGCCCCTCCCCAATGGCCCAAGACCCGCTCCCGAGTTCGCCCAACAGTCCAGGCTGGTCGCGCTGGATTGAGCGCCTTCGGGCCGTCACGCAGGGCCGCTTCTCGATCATTCGCGAGCTCGGCCGGGGCGGGTTCGCGGCGGTTTTCCTCGCGCAGCAGCACAAGCCGAGCCGCCGCGTCGCCATCAAGTTGCTGTTGCCGACGCATCTCGAATCGGCCTGGGCGCTCGATCACTTCCGCGGTGAATCGCAGAAGATCGCCGAGTGGCGCCACCAGTCGGTGGTCACGATCTACGAAGTGCACGAAGTCGAGGACATGTTCTTCTTCGTGATGAGCTACGTGGAGGGCGGTTCACTCTACGATCTCATTCAGGCGCAGGGGCCCCTCTCGATCCCGATGGCGAAGTCCGTGCTCGCGCAGATGGGGAGCGCGCTGCAATACGCGCACCGGCAGGGCGTCACGCACCGCGACATCAAGCCGCAGAACGTGCTGATCGACGGGGACGGCGGCGCGGTCGTGACGGATTTCGGCATCGCGAAACAGGCCGGCGGCACGAGCCACACCGTGACCGGCATGATCTTCGGCACGCCGCAGTACATGTCGCCGGAGCAGTGTCGCGGTGCCGCCGTCACACCCGCGTCGGATCAGTACGCGCTCGGCATCGTCGCGTACGAGATGCTCTCCGGTAAGCCGCCGTTCGAAGGCGCGCCCATGAGCGTGCTCATCTCGCACATCCAGGATGAGGTGCCGCTCGTTCGCACCGTGCGCCCCGATTGTCCGCCGGAGCTCGAGGCCGCGATCGCGCGGATGCTCGCGAAGAATCCCGAAGACCGGTTCCCCAGCGTCGGCGAAGCGATGCAAGCGGCGGGTGCGGCCGAGCTTCCGGACTTCAGCGCTGAGCGGAAGAAGTTCGGCGAGGCCGCGATGCGGCTCTCGGTGCAGGCGAACGCGACCGTGCTCGATCTCAAGTCGATTCCGCCCAGCATCGAGGTCGGGGACCGCATTTCGATCGAAGCCACGGCGAAGACGGTCATGGGTGATCCCGTCACCGCGGGGAGCGTCGAGTTCTCGCTCGCGGAAAGCACGGTTGCAAGCATCGACCGGGACAAAGGCACGCTGATTGCGCTCGAGCCGGGCAAGGCAACGCTGGTGGTGCGCAGCGGTGGCGTGGAACAGACCGTGCAGGTCAACATCGTCCCGCCCAAGGTCGC
>DASRAP010000007.1:0-5093 GCA_035638155.1 Gemmatimonadaceae bacterium
AGTCCGTTCCGCTCGTCAGCTCACCCGGTCCGATCCTCAACACGATCCTGCTCGTGCGTGAGCACGCGCCAGCGGAAATCGAGGAGCTTGCCTCGGAAATCCAGACGCTCAATCAGCGTCTGGCGGCTGCGCATGAGCGAAAACATGTGCTCGAGCAGCTCCTTGCCGTTGTGCGTGACGCTGAACCGCACGTCGCGCGAACGACGCCGGCAGCCATCACGGTCGTCAGATAAGGGCAAAGGGCGAACGGGCAACGGGCGAACGGGCGAGGATCCCGTTGCCCGTTGCCCTTTGCCCGTTCGCCCTTACAGAGGCGCCGGCCGGAATCGAACCGGCGATGGGAGTTTTGCAGACTCCTGCCTTACCACTTGGCGACGGCGCCGTTTCCGAAAAGTCGCACGAACCGCGCGATTCAAGCAAGTCGCGCGGACCTCGTTTTCTCGCGGGGGCTAGCGCGATTCGCTTGCGTCGAGCGCCGCGAGTTCCTCCCCGGGATTGATGAACTGGTCGAGGGCGGCGCGGTATTGCCGCTCGTAGAGCTCGCGATACCGGCCGCCCAGCGCCAGCAGCTGCGCGTGCGCTCCGCGCTCCACGATGCGGCCGTCCTCGATGACGAGAATCTGGTCGGCGCTCGTGATCGTCGAGAGCCGGTGCGCAATCACGAACGTCGTGCGCCCCGCCCGCAGCGCCGTGAGTCCTTCCTTGATCTGCTCCTCACTCTCGCTGTCGAGTGATGACGTCGCTTCGTCGAGAATGAGAATCTGCGGATCGGCGAGAATGGCACGCGCAATCGCCACGCGCTGGCGCTGGCCACCGGACAGCTTGACGCCGCGTTCTCCGACGATGGTGTCGTAACCCTCCGGAAACTTCGAGACGAATTCATCGCACCGCGCCACTTTCGCGGCCGCCAGAATCTCGTCGCGCGACGCACCCGGCTTCGAGAATCCGATGTTGTCCGTGACCGTGCCGTCGAACAGGAAGTTGTCCTGCATGACCACGCCGAGCGCGCGCCGGTAGTCCCGGAGCCGCATGCTCTGCAGGTCCCGGCCGTCGATCAGCACGCGCCCCTTCGTCGGACGGTTGAACGCCATCACCAGCGAGATCAGCGTGCTCTTTCCGGACCCGCTCGAGCCAACGAGCGCGGTCGTCGTACCGGCCGGCGCGCTGAAGACAATGTCCTTGAGGACCGGCACGTCCGTGCGGTACTCGAACCAGACGTGCTCGAATTCAACGGCCCCCTGCACCGTCGTCAGGGGCTCTTTCGTCGCGTCGTCGGCGTCTTCCGTCGGTGTGTCGAGGATCTCCCGGATGCGGTCGAGGCCCGCGAACGCCTCGGCGAGTTGCGTGCCGATCGACGCCATCTGCATCAGCGGAAAAGACACCAGACCGACGAGCGCGGCATACAGCACCCAGTCGCCGAGCGACATGGACCCGGCGAGAATCGACCGGCCGCCGATCACCATCATCAGGATGCCCATCCCGCCGACGATCACGGTGCTGACCGCGCTCACGACCGAGACGCCGGTGATGGTCGACGCAATGTTGCGGAACAGGCGGTGCACGCCGCGCGCAAAGACGAGCTCTTCGCGGCGCTCCGCCGTGTACGCCTTCACCACGCGCGCGCCGCCGAGTGTTTGCGCAAGGCGTCCTGTCACTTCCGCGTTGATCTCGCCGCGCTTCCGGAAAATCGGGCGCAGCCGCGCAAACGCAAACGACATCGCGCCGCCAAAAACGCCGAGCAGCAAAATGACGAGCGTCGTGAGATGCCAGTTGAGATAGAAGAGTCCCGCAATGCCGATCACCACGGACACGAGACCGCCGAGCAGTTGCACGATGCCGGTGCCGATGATGTTGCGCACGCCCTCAGCGTCGCTCATGACACGCGAAATCAGCACGCCGGATTGTGTCGCGTCGAAAAACGACACCGGGAGGCGCAGGACCTGCGCCTGGATCGTGCGGCGCATGCGCGTGATCGCACGCTGGCCGGCGAGCGACACAACCTGGGAAATGGCGAACGACGTACTGGCCTGCACGAGCGTAGCAACCGCGGTCGCGCCGACAATCGGCCACAACAGTTCCGGCCGATGCTGGCCGATGACTTTGTCGATCAGCGCCTTGGTGCTCAGCGGGAGCACGAAGCTCGCGAGGCGGCTCACGAGCGTGAGCGAAAGACCAATGACGAGCGTCGAGCGGTACTCCCACAGGAGCTTCCGCGTTTCGCGCCAGACCACAGGCCAGGCCAACTGTTTTTTCGGAGGTTTTACCATGCGCCCCGCTACGTGAGGGCTGCAAGCTAGTTAAGATGCGCGGCCCTATTGTTTCGGTATATATTCGGGAAAATGGCTTCGATTCCCATGTTGTTGTGGAAAACGTGCGGATTGTGCGCGTGAGCCCCATCACCCCGCAGAAAAAGCCTTGAGAGTTAGCATGATGACCGACTAGAATTGCTCTCTTGATTCCCCACGCCGATCAGGCGTGCACACCAACCCGACTCCCTTCCATGAACTCCCGAACCGCCGCCCTCGCAGAGATTGCCGCTCGCAACGGCACCCCCAGGCACGAACCCGACGCCACGTCGAATTACTTCGGCGTCAACACCTTCAGCATGCAGGCGATGCGGGAAAAGCTCCCCGCGGACGTGTACGCGAAGATCGTGAAGGCGGTGCGGCTCGGACAGAAGCTCGACAGCCAGATCGCGCCCGTCGTCGCCCAGGCAATCAAGGAGTGGGCGATGGCAAAGGGCGCGACGCACTTCTGCCACTGGTTCCAGCCGATGACGGGTCTCACGGCGGAAAAGCACGACGCATTCCTCTCGTTCGACGAGAACATGCATCCGCTCGAGAGTTTCTCCGGTGAGCAACTCATCCAGTCGGAACCCGACGCGTCATCGTTCCCGTCCGGCGGCCTCCGCGCGACGTGGGAAGCGCGCGGTTACACCGCGTGGAATCCATCCTCGCCCGTGTTCATCTTCGAATCCGCCGGCACACGCACGTTGTGCGTGCCGTCGGTGTTCATCGGGTATCATGGCGAGGCGCTCGATGAAATGGCGCCCCTGCTCCGATCGAGCGACATCTTGTCGCAAAAGGCGATCGCGCTCCTCGCGCTCATGGGCGACAAGGGCGTGCTGCGCGTGAACACCACGCTCGGACCCGAGCAGGAATTCTTCATCATGGATCGCGGCCTGTTCGCGCAGCGCCCCGACCTCGTGATGAGCGGCCGCACGCTCATCGGCGCGCCGCCGCCGCGCGGGCAACAGCTCGAGGACCACTACTTCGTCGGCATTCCGGAACGCGTGATGGCCTGCTTCGCGGAGCTCGAGCGCGAGGTCTACAAGCTCGGCATCCCGATCGTCACGCGGCACAACGAAGTCGCACCCGCGCAGTTCGAGATGGCACCGCGCTTCGAGGAAACCGACATCGCGGTCGACCACAATCAGCTCCTGATGACGCTGCTGAAGCGCGTCGCGCTCCGACACGGCATGCAGGTCCTGCTGCACGAAAAACCGTTCGCCGGCATCAACGGCTCCGGCAAGCACTGCAACTGGTCGATGTCGATCGCGGCGGACAACGAGCTCGATGGATCGAACCTCCTCAAGCCCGGCAAGACGCCGCATCAGAACCTGCGTTTCCTCATGTTTCTCGCGGCCGTGCTCAAGGCCGTGCACAAACACGCGGGCTTGCTGCGCGCGGGTATCGCGTCCTCGGGCAATGAGCATCGCCTCGGAGCGAACGAAGCGCCGCCCGCGATCATTTCCGTGTTCATGGGCGAGACGCTCACACGCGTCATCAATGACATCGCCGCCGGCAGGACAGGCGCGAAGAGCGCCGAGGAAGCGATGATCAAGCTCGGCGTCGCGAAGCTGCCCGACATTGCGCAGGACAATACGGACCGCAACCGCACGTCGCCGTTTGCGTTCACCGGTGCAAAGTTCGAGTTCCGCGCCGTCGGCGGTTCGGCATCGATCGCGTTCCCCGTGATGATTCTCAACGCAACCGTCGCGGAAGCGATTGGCGAGCTGACCGAAAAACTGCGCGCCGAGATCAAGAAGACGAAGAACGTCGACAACGCGGTGCTCAAGGTTGTCGGCACGGCGTTCAAGGAAACGGCCAGCGTACGGTTCGAAGGCAACAACTATTCCGATGCGTGGGTGAAGGAGGCGAAGAAGCGCGGCTTGCTCAACCTTCGCCGCACGCCCGAGGCACTGTCGCAGATGGTGACGCGCCAGGCGCGCGAGCTCTTCGCGTCGCTCGGCATCCTCTCAAAGGAAGAGCTCGAGGCACGCTACATCGTCCGCGTCGAGCGCTACGTGAAGGACATGCTGATCGAGCTGCACACCATGTCCGAGCTGGCGCACACGCAGGTGCTCCCCGCGGCGCTCGCCTATCTCCATGACCTCACGCAGTCCGCGGCGCAGGCCAAGGCCGCGGGAATCTCGCCGGTACCCCAGGCGGCCACGGCGTCGGAAATCGGCAAACTCGTGGTGAATCTGCAGAAGGGTCTCGCGACGCTCGGCAAGGCGATCGAGAAGGCGGAAGGAATGCACCACGATCCCGCGGATGCCGCGGCGTTCCTTACGGCCGACGGTGCGAGTGCCATGGAAGCCGTGCGAACGGCATGCGATGCGCTGGAGTTGCGCGTCGATGATTCACGCTGGCCGCTTCCGCGGTACCGGGAGATGCTGTTCCCGGTCTGATTCGGTTCAGGCAGCAAAGGAAACGGGTGCGGCGAACGAAGCCGCACCCGTTTTCATTTGCGTCCAATCCAAAGACACATGTCAGTTTTCTTGTCAAAGCGGGTATTCCCCTCTCAGGACAATGAAAAACCGCCCTATTGTGTCTTGAACCTGGACAAGAGTCGTCCGAATCGTTCCCGGCGATCCAAACCCTATAACCTATTACCTACCAGCGACTTACTAGCTGTCATCCCCTCATGGCACGGCCCTCGCTTTACCAGGGGGCGTGGCCGGAATGGTCCGGCCCGTCTACCTCACTAGGAGAACGCCCCATGCGCACCATCCGTACCCTTCGCTCGGCCGCGGTCGCCCTGATCGCCCTCACCGCCGCCTGCTCCAACGAGTCCCTGACCGGTGCCCG
>DASRAP010000008.1:0-3804 GCA_035638155.1 Gemmatimonadaceae bacterium
TCCAGGATGAAGAAGACCGTGTCGATGTGCGCGCCTTCCGTCTGGAGGACGGCGTTGCGCGGATAGCTGCAGATGGAACCGAGCTCGGCGAGGCGGGCGAAAAGCTCTCCATCGGGCGACGTGGTCGCCACGGTTTTTGCCGCGTGAGGACGTTTCTCCCTTGCCGCCATTGTTCTTGTTCGGGACGCTGCCTGCGCAGCATCCTCCCGGCAATCGCGGAATGCAAGTGTCCGGGATGCGAGGCATTGACCTTCGTCAACGCAGCGCCGCACCGGGCCACGCGAGCCATGCAGTAACATGAGCCGCTTTGCCCGGAGTTCGCTTGACCCATGCCGCCGCCCTGGTCGCAGTGCACGCCGCCGTCGCGCTGTTCGGCTTCGCGGGGCTCTTCGGCAAGTGGCTGACGTTGTCGCCGGTGGCGATCGTGCTCGGACGCACGACCGTCGCCGCCATCGCCCTCGGCATCCTGCTGCTCCGCGCCCGAGAGCGCGCTCCCTTCGATGTCCGGCTGATCGCGAACGGCGTCGTGCTCGCGCTTCATTGGCTCAGCTTCTTCGCCGCGATCCAGGAGTCGACGGTCGCCGTGGGCCTGCTCGGCTTCGCGAGCTTCCCGCTCTTCACGCTTCTTGCCGAGCGCATCTTTCTCGCGCGGCGGTTGAGGCCGCGCGACGGTGTTACCGCGTTGCTGGTGACGGCGGGGCTCGCGCTGCTCGTGCCCGAGCTCTCGCTCAGTAATCCGGTCGTACTGGGGTTGGGCTGGGGCCTCGTCTCGGGGTTCACGTTTGCGCTGCTCGTCGTGATGAACCGGCGCTGGACGGGAACGCGAACGGCCACCGACATCGCCTTCTGGCAGAACGCCCTCGCGGCGCTCGTGCTCGTTCCTTTCGCGTGGGCCGCAGACTATGCCATCGGTCCGATCGGTGGGCGCGAGATCATGCTGATCATCGTGCTGGGCCTCGCCTGCACGGCGCTCGCGCACACGCTTTTCATCAGCGGGCTTGCGGTCGTCACTGCGCACACTGCGAGCGTGATCGCCGCACTGGAGCCGGTGTACGGGATCGCGCTGGCGCTCGTGTTCCTGGGCGAGGTCCCGACGCCGCGGACGATCGCCGGAGGCGCGCTGATCGTCGCCGCTGCGGTGATCGCCACGCGCCGTTCGCACCTTGCCACCGTCGCGGCACGAGAGCCGACACGAGAGGCCCATCTCTGAACCGCCTGTTCAGCGGTATCCTCGTTGGGTAGGATCGTCTTTTTCCCTTGGAACATGGAGTGCGGACGTGATTGTCGTGGTGATGGGTGTGAGCGGCTCGGGGAAAACCGTCGTCGGGCAGGCGCTCGCCAAGGAACTCGGCTGGCCGTTCTTCGATGCCGACAATTTTCACCCAAAGGAAAACGTCGCCAAGATGGCCGCCGGCACCCCGCTGACGGATGCGGACCGTTGGCCGTGGCTCGATCGGCTGGCAGCAGAAATGAAGGCACTCGAAGAGCGCGGCGTTAGCGCGGTGCTGGCCTGTTCGGCGCTGCGACAGGCCTACCGCGACCGCATCAGCCGTGCAGGCAACGTCCGCTACGTGCATCTCTCCGGCGATCACGACACCATCGCCGCGCGCCTCGCAGCCCGGAAAAATCACTACATGCCGCCGACGCTGCTCGCGAGCCAGCTGGCGACGCTGGAAGCGCCGACCGATGCGATCGTCATCGACGTGAGCGACGCCGTTCCGGTGCAGGTCGCGAAGATCCGTGCCGCCCTGAAACCAAATTTTGGAAACGCATGAGCGACGAACAGCAGAAGCCCGCCACGCGCGCGGTGCACTTGGGACGCAATCCCCGCAAGTTCCTGGGTGCGGTCAACACGCCGGTCTTCCGCGCGACGACGATGCTCTTCCCGACCGTCGCCGACCTGGAGCAGGCGGCACGCGGCGAATACGAGGGAATCGGTTACGGCCTGCACGGGCTGCCGACCGTCACCGACCTGCAGGACACAGTCGCCGCGATCGAGGGCGCGCATGCGGCGCTCGCCGTGCCGTCAGGACTCACAGCGACGACTTTGCCGCTCCTCGCTCTCGCGAAGGCGGGCGACCACGTGCTCGTCACCGATGCGGTCTACGGCCCCACACGCCGTTTTTGCAACAATCATTTGACGCGTCTCGGGGTCGAAGTCACCTATTACGATCCATTGCTCGGCGCCGACATCGAGCGGGAGTTCAAGCCCAACACTCGCATCGTGTTCACCGAGTCGCCGGGATCGCTGACGTTCTGCGTCCAGGATATCCCGGCGATCGCCGCCGTCGCACACCGCCGGGGCGCGCTCGTCGTCACCGACAACTCGTGGGCGACTCCCTTCGGTTTTCGCTCGTTCGACCATGGCGTCGACGTGTCGGTGCACGCCGCGACCAAGTACATCGGCGGCCATTCGGACGTCCTGCTGGGCCTCATCCTCGGGAACGAAGCGACATTTCCCGCGTTGCATAGGATCTGGACCGACGTGGGCGTCACCTCGTCGCCCGACGACTGTTTCCTCGGGCTGCGCGGCCTGCGCACGCTTCCGCTTCGTCTCGCGCGGCACGTCGAGAGCGCTCTCGTCGTCGCGCGATGGCTGCAACAGCAGCCCCAGGTCCGCGAAGTGATCTATCCCGTGCTTCCGGGCTCGCGCGGGCACGAGCTGTGGAAGCGCGACTTCATCGGTGGATCGGGTCTTTTCGCGTTCGTGCTCCAGCCGGTCGCCAAGGCGCGTGTCGACGCGCTGCTCGATGGAATGCGCCTCTTCGGCATGGGCTGGAGCTGGGGTGGATTCGAGAGCCTGCTCATTCCGATCTATCCGGAGCGCGTGCAGACCGCCACGAAATGGGACGCCGGCGGACCTTGTCTGCGCATTGCAATCGGACTCGAGGATCCGGACGACTTGATCGCCGACCTCGCGCAGGGACTCGCACGCCTCTCGGCTTGACGCCGCGGAGGCGTTGCCCTGGTGAGCGCGCCGGCTACGCTGCCTCGTCGGTCCCGAGATAGACCGCCTGCACGTTGGCATTTCCCCGGATCTCGGCAGGCGTGCCCTCCGCGATGATGCGGCCGCGATCGAGCACGATCACGCGGTCCGCATGCCCGAACACGACGTCCATGTCGTGCTCGGTGAAAAGCACCGCGATGCCTCCCGCGCGCGCGACGTCGGCGGCAAGCTGCATCAGGCGGCCCCGCGAGCGCGGCGACATTCCGGCAGTCGGCTCGTCCATCAGAAGGAGACGCGGCTTGCCGGCAAGCGCGAGTGCCAACTCCACGCGTTTCGCATCGCCGTAGGCCAGGGTTGCGCAGCCCTGATCCGCCAACGGCGCCATTCGCACGCGCTCGAGCAGGGCATCGGCTTCGGCGCGCACGCAATCGGTCGCCCGAGCCGTGATGTCGTAGTGCGCGCTCCCATGCGAAAGCAGCGCGAGCTGGACGTTTTCGCGCACCGTCATCGAAGCGAAGGTTGCGGCGACCTGGAACGTGCGTCCCACCCCCAACCGTGCGATCGTCCGCGGGGGCAGTCCGTCGATCTGCATGCCCGCCAGCGTGACGGTGCCTGCATCGGGCACCAGCTGGCCGTCAATGAGGTTGAAGCATGTCGTCTTGCCGGCGCCATTGGGACCTATCAGCGCGACGAGCTCGCCGGCGGCCACGGCGAAAGAGACATCGCGGACGGCGTCGATGCCGCCGAAGGACTTCGACATCCCTTCGACGATCAACACCGCATCATTCGTCACCATGCGCTCGATCGTATCCTTTCGGTGCTTCGCCGGACAAGGGAAGTATCGAACGACAAAACGG
>DASRAP010000009.1:0-11746 GCA_035638155.1 Gemmatimonadaceae bacterium
CCGATGCCGAGCGCGAGCGTGAGCACGGTGATCGTGAGAAATGCCGGCGCCTTGAGCAGCGCGCGAACGGCGTAGCGGACGTCCTGAAGCAGCGATTCCATCGTGGGTGCTCTCCGGCTGGGTCACCAGGTCATCGAACGCGACCGAGTATTTGATAGCGCCACCGTGCAGGCGGCCTGACCGTTGGGTTGAGCCGCGAAAATTCCGGGGCGAGGGCGTCGCGTCTCTCACGCGGGTGATGCGGTTCGCCGGCAGGCGCTACAACTTGAGCGCATGCGAACATTCCTGTTTCTCATAGCCTCCGTCGCCTTCGCGACCGTCGTACCCTCGGCCAGTGTTTGGGCGCAGGACGGCAGAGTCCGCGGCGTTGTTTTCGCCGATGCCAACGCCAACGGTGCGCGCGATGCGGGCGAGCGCGGCGTTGGCGGCGTCGCCGTTTCGAATCAGAATGACGTGGTCGTCACCGACTCGGCGGGAGCGTTTGCAATTCCACCGAGTGCAACCGGAATCATTTTCGTCTCTGTTCCCGACGGATACCGGAGCGTGGGTGGTTTCTGGCGCGCCACCCAGTCACAGGCTGCAGCGATCACGTTCGCACTCGCGAAGGAGACGCAGTCGCGAACATTTACGTTCGCACACGGTTCCGACTCGCACATCGAGCCGGCCAACGTGAATCGTTTCAGGCGATTTCGTTCGCTGACGGATTCCTTGCACGCATCGTTCGTGCTCATGGGCGGCGATCTCGTCCGGGACGCGATGAGCCAGCAGGAGCCGCAAGCTCGCGCATACTTCGACCTGTTCGTAGCCGAATCGAAGGCGTTTCACGTTCCGCTTTGGACGGTGCCTGGAAACCACGATCACTTCGGCATCATCCGGTCGCGCTCGCACATCGACCCCCGCAACCCGATGTACAACCGCGCGATGTACCGCTCGTACTTTGGCCCCGATTACTACTCGTTCACCTACGGCGGCGTGCACTTCATCGGGCTGAACTCGATTTCCGTCGATGACTCGGCGTACTACGGCAACATCGACAGCGTGCAGATGGCGTGGCTGAAGCGGGATCTCGAGCACGTCCCGGCCTCGACGCCAATCGTCACGTTCAATCACATCCCGTTCGTGTCCGGCTGGTGGCAGGTGATCGGGTACCTCGACGATCCGCTCGTGAGCAGCGTGGCGATCGTGAACGGCGTCAAATCATTCCGCCACACCGTTGGCAATCTGCCCCAGGTGCTGGAGCTCATGCGCGGACACCAGTTCGTGCTCGGGCTCGGCTCGCACACACACTCGGCCGAGCATGTGAATTTCGTGACTGACGGGATGGCGGCGCGCTTTGATGTCAGCTCGGCGATTACCGCGGGGAATGTCGCGGGTCCGGTCGTCGTTCCATCCGGCTTCACGCTCTACACGGTGAAGAACGGCGTGATCGACGCAGGGCAGTTCGTGCGGCTCGATCCGCCCCCACCACCGCGCTGAGTCCGCCCGCGCACCAACACGGTTGAATCGCCCGGTCAGGTCACGCGGCCTTCGCACCGCGTCGCGTCAAGGCCGCGCCCGAGTTGTGAGTAACGCGCCGCCGCTTCGCGGAAAAGCGCGTTCGCCTGGTCTGCGTGCCCCTGCGCTCTGCGATGAACCCCGCGCGCTTCCCACACGGCCGCGACCCACGGACCGCCCTGCCACATGCCCGCCACGCGCTCGGCTTCATCGAGCCTGCGGCTCGCATCGGCCAGCTCGCCCGACTCCGCAAGCGCGATGCACGCGGCCACGCGAAACCCGATCGAGCACGGCTGACACATCCCCGAGCCCGCCATGAGCTGGTCGCCATCACGAATGGCGTTGCGCGCGTTTGTGGCGCTCGACGCGCTCTCGACCGCCAGCGCCTGCAACCGGATCCGAAGGTGCGGAGCGAGCCAGTGCGCCTCGGCCATGCCGCGTGCCTTCTGCAGGACGCGCGCCGCGCGGTATTTCCGGCCGCGTGCGAGCATCACTTCCGCCAGTCGCTGCAGCGTGATCACGCGCCCGGCGTCCGCATGAACGCTTTCGTGAAGCGAATCGGCTTCGGTCAGCAATCGCTCAGCGGCGTCCAGGTTACCCGCAAAGAGCTCGGCCTCGCCAAGGATCAGCGTCGCGAGCGCGCGTCCCGCTACTGACCCCGCGCCCTCGGCTACTGCGAGCAGCTCGCGCGCGGAGCCGGCGACCGATTCATGACCACCGGCGCCGCAGAGACAGAATTCGGCGAGACAGAGGTGGCCGTCGAACACGCACGTGGTGACGAATGCCCCCGCGCGTACCGACTCAACGAACTCGGTGCGGAAAATGTCGGGCCACTTGCCCTGCATGTGGGCGGCGAGGCCGACGAGCGCGCTCGCTTCGCCAACTTCGCGACCGAGGTTCGCCTGGATCGCGAGCGTGCGCGCTTCGCGGCCCGCGGCGTCGGCCTTCGCGAACTCTCCGCTGTTGAGATGGATGATTCCCCACGCAAGCGATGCACGCACGCGATCCGTGAGACTCGGCACGTTCGGCGCGTCCGACGCGAGCGCCTTCTCATAGAGCGCGACCGTCGCTTTCGCCGGACCGACACCGAGATCGGCACGCAGCTGCTCGCGAAGCCGCTGGAAGCGCCGGATCACTTCGCCGCGGTTGCCGGCGTCGAGCGCAGACTGCATGACCGCGCGCTGGGCTTCTTCGTCCGAGGGGTCCGCTTCCAGCAGCCGCTCCCATTGGCCGCCCGCGCGCAGCACACGCATGTGCAACTGCCGCAGCCGTTCGCGCGGCTCATCAGCCCACGCGGCGTAGCGGTCATCCGGGAGGAGTGCACCGCGGCAGAGGTCGGCTGCACGCGCGCAGGCGGATGCGTCATTCGACTTGAGCGCGGCCTTCGCCGCTGATTCGAACGATTCGGCGTCCACGGCGACGTCGCCGCCAATCGCCACGATTTCATTATCGAACATGATCGCGTCGTGCGAATCGAGCGCGCGGCGCGCGAAGTGTACTGCCTTGCGAAGATTCGCCGAGCCCGCGTCCGGCGACGTCTCCAGCCAGAGCGCCTCCATCGCCTGTTCGCGGTGCAGGCGATGACCGGGACTCAGCGCGAGGAGCTTCACGAGGTGCGCGCTCGCGGCGCGCTTCCAGCTTTCTGCGGACACGGCGACGCCGTTTACGCGGACTTCAAAGCGCCCCAGGACATCAACTTCGACTCGCATCGCACGAACCTAGCGCGCCGGATAGAGGGCTGGCGAGCCGTGAACACACGGACCCGCCGGCCGGGGAACGGGGGAGGAACGCCGGGCTCCGAGATTCACGCCCAGATCAAACGCCAACCTTTTCCGGAGAACGACATGTCGCTCAGCATCAACGCCCCCGCCCCGGACTTCAGCGCCGACACCACCCAGGGCCGCATCTCCTTCCACGAATGGCTCGGTGATTCGTGGGGCATCCTGTTCTCGCACCCCAAGGACTTCACGCCGGTGTGCACGACCGAGCTCGGCTACCTCGCGGCAATCAAGCCGGAGTTCGAGAAGCGCGGCGTCAAGCTCATCGGCCTGTCCGTCGATCCCGTCGAGCAGCACGTGCTGTGGTCGAAGGACATCGAGGAGACGCAAGGCGCAGCAGTGACCTTCCCCATGATCGGCGATCCCACGCTCGCGATCTCGAAGCTCTATCAAATGCTTCCGGATTCCGCGGGCGAGACGTCCGAGGGGCGCACGGCGGCGGACAATCAGACCGTGCGGGTGGTGTACGTGATCGGGCCGGACAAGAAAATCAGGCTCACCATTGCGTATCCAATGGCGACCGGCCGCAACTTCGACGAGTTGCTGCGCGTGGTCGATTCGCTGCAGCTCACCGCGCAGAAGCGCGTCGCGACTCCCGCGCAGTGGCAGCCTGGCGATGACGTGATCATCCTGCCGGCTGTCAGCAACGACGAAGCGAAGACGCTGTTCCCGAACGGCTGGCGCGCGCCGAAGCCCTACATCCGCATTGTGCCGCAACCCGCGAACGGACGCGTGCGCTACAGGAAGGAAGGGATCACGACGTTCGACGCGCCAACCGAAAAGCTCTACCGCTACATGCAGGTCGGGAACCACCAGCACCAGGCGTTCAAGAGCCACAACCTCGTGAGCATCGACGGTGACGTGGTGACGCTTGCGGTCGAGGTGTATCACCCCGACGGCACGACGGGCGAGATGACCGTAAAGCACACCCTCGACGCTCCGCGCGGCGTGCAGACCGAGATGATCGGAGGAATGTTCAGCGGCGCCCGGTTCACGCACACGTACACGGAGCAGAACAACCGGACCCGCGTGGACCTCGAGGGAGAGTTCCCGGCCCTCCCCGGAATGACGGTGGCAGAAGAGCTCAAAATGATCGACGGGTTCTTCACGACCATCTTCGCGGAGGACACGGCGACACTGAGGACCTGGAATTAGGCGTTAGACCGCGGCCGCTGCGTGAAGGCAGAACTGCGTGAAGGCAGAACTGCGTGAAGGCAGAACTGCGTGAAGGCGGAACGGCGTGAACGCGGAACTACGTGAAGGCGAAACCACGTGAAGGCGGGACGGCGTGGCCTGGGCGGCGACGCAGTTCGCCGTCACGCAGTTCGCCCTCACGCAGTTCGCCTTCGCGTACTTCGCCCTTACGCACTTCGCCCTTACGTAGTTCGCCCTTACGTAGTTGGTCCTCACGAAGCTCGCCGGCATGCAGATCGTGTGGTTGTTCATGACGGATCAGGTCCGCGCGGATCCGGGCGCGGCGGCGGACCGATTGGCGACGGAGGGTCTGTCGTGTACAGGCGGCGGAGCGTGTCGTCCAGGAAGTCACGGGGCTCGAGTGAGAACCCGATGAACTCATGGGGAACCACGGCCTGTTCCTCGCCGAACTGGCGAGCTTCGTGATGGTGACGGAGGCAATGCCAAAACACGATCTCCGATCCGTCGATTGTGGCGGCTGGATCGACATACGAGCGTGAAAGGATCGAGTCATCGCACTCGACATCGGCGCCCGTTTCAGCCGAATCAAAATTCAACACCCACAAGTCGCCCGACGAAAACTCCCCATCGACTGCACCGTCAGAGCCGGGAATCAATTCGTACGAGCGATAGCGCCCATTTGGCTTTGGAGACCCACTGCGCACACGCCACTTCGTTCTTCCGTTTGGGGACCCGATCTCCACCTGCTCGTGGGTGATGTCCGTCCATTGATCCTGGCCGGGAATGAATCCGGCGTGGTCGAAACGCTGCGCCGCATTGTCTCCGAGCGCATCGAGGTTGAATCGCAACCTGAAGTAGAACTGGTGGATGTGATTCAACATGCGCGGATCTGTGACCGCGTCATTGAGTTTTCCGCCAAGTCCGACACGTACATCGATCGTGCCGCCGGCGTTGAACTCCCAGCGGTGGATGAACTGATAGTGATGCATTTCGAACTTGGCCCAGACAACTGCGCGCGCGGGTTCGGTGAGGTCCGGCTCATGCAGCTCTACTCTCACCGCGCCCCCAGGACTCGAGAGCGGGTCCCACGGCCCACCGTTCGTCGCGTAGTGCCGCGGTTCCAGCGCGTCGGCCGCACCGTTTGGAGCTGAAGGGACAATCGCGCGATACGGGGATCCGCCGGAAGAACATGCTCCGTTCCCCAATCCGTCCTTGTAGACGGTTTCAAGATGGTCCCCGACGTTGGTAATGTCGTGGTAGACGGTGAGCGAGAACGGCTGTGACCCCTCGACCAGGACGAGGCGGCCATGAAACCGTGCGTTCGAGACAACAAGGCCGCCATTCGCCAAGTCGGGAACAGCGTAATCGAACCGCCAGCCCGCGTGGTTAACGGATGGCACGTGTTGAGGGGGATGGTATGGCACGTTCGTTATGCGTGAGGGCGGTTACTGGGTTACCGCGGAACGGCGTGAAGACGGAACGGCGTGAAGGCGGAACGGCGTGGCCTGGCGGCGACGCAGTTCGCCCTCACGCAGTTCGCCTTCACGTAGTTGGTCTTCACGCAGTTCGTCGTCAACGTACCCCAGCTGACCCCTGCGTGTGTGGGACGACCCGTGAAACTGAGATCCATTTGACCTCGTCCGGTGTCTCACGTCAAGGAGACGCCGCCCTTGGACTTGCCCGGCCCCACCCCGACCCCTGAGTCCTTAACTCCCGCACCTGCACGGCGGAGCATTGCCGCGGGGATCCGGTGGCTTCGCGCGCGCGTTACGAAGAGGCGCGTGCTGCGCACGCTCCTCGTTTTGTTCGCGGCCGGTTTCGTGGGCGTCACAGCCGAAGCACTCATCCGCGCCCACATCGCGCCTCCCGCCGCACGCGCGCCGAGCGCGCTTTATACGCGCCCGGTTGCCTGGGGGGATGCGTCGCGGCGCGGTGCGGTTGCGATCGGTTCGCTGAACGCGGCGCTCAACGAACAACGTGAACCCGTCGAGCTCGATCGGGTCCCCAAGCCCCTCATCGACGCCGTGCTCGCGGTCGAGGACCAGCGCTTCTACGACCACCACGGCCTCGACTGGAAGCGCGTGGGCGGCGCGCTTGTTGCCAACGTCAAGGCGGTCGGAGTGGCTGAAGGCGGCAGCACGATCACGCAGCAGCTCGCGAAGAATCTCTATCTCTCCGCTCACCGTACGCCGCTCCGCAAGCTTCGCGAAGCGGCGCTCGCGACCATGCTCGAGATCCGGTATACCAAGCAGCAGATCCTCGAGGCGTACCTCAACGAGATCTATTTCGGACAGGACGGCGCCGTCGCGATCCACGGCGTCGGTGCGGCCTCGCGCTATTACTTCGGAAAACCGGTCGGGCGCATTTCCCTCTCCGAGTCGGCGCTCCTCGCGGGCATGATCCGGTCACCGAACAGGCTCGCCCCCACGCGCCATCCGGATGACGCGCTCAGCCGCCGCAATCTCGTGCTCGCGCTCATGGCGCAACAGAAACGCATCGAGCCCGACGTCGCCGAGCGTGCGAAGAATGCGCGCATCGGCACGCGCAGTTATCCGCTCACGTCGATCGACGGCCGCTACTTCCGTGATTTCGTCGCGGGCTCCGCCGGCAAGAATCTCCCCGAGCGCGGCGCCGCGATCTATACCACGCTCGACGCCACGCTTCAGCGGAGCGCTGAGCGCGCCATTGCGCGCGGACTCCCGCGGCTCGGGCTTCCTGGCGCGCAGGCCGCGCTCGTCGCCATCGATCCGCGAACCGGTGACGTGCTCGCGATGGTGGGTGGCCGCGATTACCGGTACTCGCAGTTCAACCGCGCCGCGTTCGCGCTGCGCCAGCCCGGCAGCGCGTTCAAGCCGTTCGTTGCGCTGGCCGCACTCGAAGGCGGCGCAAACGGACGCCCCGCGTTCACGCTGGCGTCGATTCTCAAGGATGAACCGCTCAGCGTGCCGACACCGCAGGGCGTGTGGCAACCCGTCGACTACGACGGCGGATTCCGCGGCGACGTGACGTTCCGCCAGGCCCTCGAACAGTCGCTCAACGTCCCGTTTGCGCGCGTGGGACTCGCGATCGGGCCGAAACGCATCGCCCAGACGGCGCAGCGCCTTGGCATCACCAGTGACCTCAAGGCCGTGCCAAGTCTCGCGCTCGGCAGCAGCGAGGTCACGCTGCTCGAGCTCGTTCGCGCGTACGGTGTGCTCGCGGCGCAGGGCAAACTTGCCGACACGCGCACAATCGTCGGACGGCGGGAGAAAAAGGGTGGCGATGTCGAAGAAGCGCCGGCGTCGAACGTCTCGCGCGTGGCGGACGCCGCGGCAACGTTCCTCGTGACGTCGGCGCTCGAGGGCGCCGTGCAGCGCGGCACCGGTCGCGCGCTCGGCGCGGAGCGCTTCGACGGCGACATCGCGGGCAAGACCGGCACGTCGAACGACTGGCGCGACGCGTGGTTCATTGCCTACTCGCCGACGATCGTCGTGGGCGTGTGGGTGGGCTATGACGACGGGCGCTCGCTTCGATTGAGCGGCGGCGCGGCGGCGGTACCGATCGTCGCGGATTTCTTCACGATCGCCGACGCGACGCAGGTCGAATCGTTCGACGTGCCCGATGGTATCGAGGAGAGCTACGCGTCGAGCGGCGGCTGGGGCTCGTGCGGGGAACGCGAATATTTCCTTGCCGGCACTGCGCCGGAATCAGAAGGCTGCGGTTTCCGCGGGATTGCCGATGACGCGCTGCAGGGCCTTGGCAAGCTCGGCAAGGACTTCAAGCGAATGATCCTCGACCGGTTGCGCGCCGAATACGAGGCGATGCAGCACCGGCACTGAACCTCGGGCCGTGCCCGCTACCGGTCGCGAAGTTTTTTTCGCGGATCCGGCACGGGCACCGTCGACTCCCGAACGACGACCCACTTGGGCAGCGATTTCGTCAGCGCGCGCGCGTCATCGTCGTCCAGGTCCACCAGCATCATGCGTCCGGTGTCATCGATGATCTTCGCGCTCGGCGCCCGGCGCACACGCGCTGCGTCATCCGGCGGAGGCTCCCCGGAGTTGTCCGTGAATCGAATGACGTAGCGCGCCATGCCGGAGATTACACCAGGAGTCCCTGCCCTTCAAAGATCGCGCCGAATCCGCGTGGTTTCGCGGCGTCCAGCACCGCTTTGGCCATCGCGTCTGAGCGCGCCTCGTTGCGCGGCAAGCTGGTGATCGCGGGAAGCGATGACAGGAGTTTGGCGGCGGCGCCGACGGCCGACGGACATGCCATCGAGGTGCCATCCATGACCGCGTAGCCGCCGGGAAATGTCGAGATGATGCCGACACCGGTGCCGGTCAGATCCGTTTCTGAGCCGATGTTCGAGAAGCTCGCCACAAAGTCCTTCTTGTCCTTGCCGAACGGCGCGGCGACGTCGTCGACTTCTGTGGTCTTCGGCGGAAAGGTGCCTTTGCGCCCCATCGCGGATACGGCCATCGCGAGTGAATCTGCGGCGGGAAAGCTTACCGGCGACCGGTCGTCGTTGCCGTTTGCGACGAACACGAGCACGCCGTTGGCGCGCGCATGCGCGATCGCGGAGTGCGTCGCTTCGTCCTGCGGACCACCGCCGAGACTCATGTTGATCAGATCGCACCCGTCGGTCACCGCACGATCGAGCGCCTTGGCAATGGAGAAGTTCGACGCGCCTCCGTCGCCCTCCGGAAACACGCGGTAACTGCGAAGCTTGACGCCCGGCGCGATGCCGCGAATGCCGTGCGGCGGCGTTCCTCGCGCGGCAATGATGCCGGCGCAGTGCGTGCCATGGCCTTCGCCATTGTCGCCGAAGTCGTTGGAATCCTCCCCGGGCACCGTGTTCGTCCCGCCGGCAATCACGAGATCCGGGTGGGGTTCGATGCCGGTGTCGACTACGCCGACTGTCAAACCGCTGCCTGCGGTCAGCGGCGAATTACCGTAGAAGTGCCGCAGACAGTCGGTGAAGTCGAGCGCAATGGGCTCGAGCGCGACCTTCGTGCCGGTCTTGATCTGGAAGTTCTTCCGGAAGCCGTTCCAGAAGCCGCCGTTGGGATAGACGTACAGACGCTCGAGCTTCTTCGAGCTTCCGCCCAGCGCGAGCCGGGCAACGCCACTCGCGTTCGTTTTCGCCTGCGCACCAACGCGCGCGTCGAAGTCCGTAAATGCCACCACCGTTGCGCGTGTAACCGGCGCGCCGTCGCCCGCCGACGCGACAACGATGTCGATCGTGCCGGTGCTGGCGGCCGTCGCCTTGAACTTCTTCGCCACGGCCATCCGCGGCGCGAGCGCAGGGAAGTAATGCACCACGGGCACAATTCGTATGCCGGGCTCGCGCGCGCGGAGCGCGCTCACGCTTTCGGGGCTCATCTCGACGAGCTTCGCACCGTTCTCGTGAATCGAGTCAATGACACGGATGTCGGACGGCACTCGCGCCGCGGCGAGAACCTTCCTGTTGCTCCCCGACGTGCGCACGAATTCCAGCGACGTGAGAAACTGTTCGACGGCGGCCGGCGTGGGACTGACGACATTGGCCTGCAGTCCTCGCGGCGGCAGAATGATGAACTGTTGCCTGGCTGGCATTGTTGCGACCTGAAAATGGTTTGGTGAACGCGCCGAGCGGCTAATAGGCGCCGCGCGGGTTGGGTCCGCAACGAGCCGTCACATTGCCAGCCACTGCTCCTCAACTGAACCGAAGCTGCAGTTGAAGTGTGTAACAGTCATGCCGAAACCCAACGCGGGCGGCTGGAAAACGTGCAGCCGCGGCCACAAGTACCGCGGCGCCGGTCCCTGTCCCATCTGCAATCCCGGAGCGAAGCAGCCTAAACGGCACCGCTGAAGGCGAGACTGGCGGCGCGTCGTTCCGGCGCGTGGTCAGGCGTGATGCCGCGCTCGAGCCGCGGCGCGCGCTCGGCGGTGAGCACGTCGTTGAGCACGCCCGCGGCCGTCACGGCGGCGCCGGCACCGGGGCCCGTGATCACAAGCGGATTCGTGCGGTAACGCGTCGTCGTGAACGTGAACTGATTGTCCGTTCCCGTGAGCGTGCCCAGGGGGTCGCCGGCCGGGACCTCGACGAGACCCACCGTGATCGCATCGGGCGTGACGCGCGCGCGGTACCGGAGGACCTTGCCGCCCGCGCGTGCGCGCTCAACACGCGTCCGCCATTCGGAATCGAGCTCGGACGCGCGTAACAGGAAGTCTTCGCGAGAGGTGGTCGCAAACTGCGCGGGCACGAGCGATTCGACCGTGACATCGCTCAGCTCGCCCCGATAGCCGATATCGCGCGCGAGGATCAGCGCCTTTCGCGCCACGTCGATGCCCGAAAGGTCGATGCGCGGATCGGGCTCGGTGTACCCACTCGCGACGGCGGCGGCAAGCGCCTGCGAGAATGGAACGTCGTTGCTCAGCTCGGCGAAGAGAAAGCCGAGCGTGCCCGACGGACACCCCTCCACGGAGAGGACGTCATCTCCGGCTTCGGCGAGCCTGCGCAACGTGTCGATTACGGGAAGTCCGGCGCCGACGGTCGCTTCATATAGGATGCGCCGCCCTTCGCGGTGAGCGAGGTCGCGGAGACGATCGACCGGCCCCTGACCGCCGGCGATGGGGACCTTGTTCGCGAGCACGATGTCGAACCCACGGCGGAGCGCCGTGTGCAGCAGCTCGGTCGTATCCGTCGCGGTCGCGTCGACGAGGATCGGGCGATTGAGGCGAACCCGCGAGATGGTCGTGAACGCCATGTGTGGCGTCGCGGTCCGGCCACGGACGAATGTCGCGAGCGAATGCCCCGCGCGCTTCCACGTACACAGGTCGTCGAGGGTGGCACGCGGGATGCCGCCCTCGGCGACGACGAATCCACTGCGGTCCACCACGGCGGCGATGCGAAGCGGAGCGCCGCTGTGCTCGCGGCACGCGTTCACCTGCGCGATGAGCTCGCGTGCGATGGCGCCGGCGCCAAGGACCACGACATCGGCCGGGGTGTGCGCCGGGTCGTTCACCCGTGATTCAACGCGCGCCACCGGCGCGACCGCCACACGCTGCCCGGACGCCGCGACCGCGTCGAGCGCCGCCGTGAGATCGCGCACGAGGTCTTCCGCCGACTCGATTCCCACGGACAAGCGCACGAGAGAGTCGGTGATTCCCGCGTCGGCGCGCGCCGCTGCGTCCATCGAGGCGTGCGTCATGGTTGCAGGATGCGCCACGAGACTCTCGACACCGCCGAGTGACTCCGCGAGCGTGAAGCACTCGAGGCGCGACGCCAGCAACTCGACCGCGTCGGTGCCGCCGGCGATCTCGAAACTCACCATCGCGCCGAACCCCGACTGCTGCGC
>DASRAP010000010.1:0-13679 GCA_035638155.1 Gemmatimonadaceae bacterium
TTGCCTGAAACCCGGTGCGCGGGCGCGACGTAGTCCCCGCATGTCTTCGACCAGAATCGTCCGACTCGTCCCGCTCGCGCTGTCCCTCGCTGCCGGCTCGGTGGCCGCGCAAGATGCCCGGCAAAATGCCGCGCAGCATGCCGCGCTCTCGCCCGCCGCGATCGACAGCACCGTCGCGCGCCTTTTCGCGCTCAACATGTCGCCCAGCTTCGGGATCGTCGTCGTACGCGACACGCAGGTCCTTTATATGAAGGGTTTCGGATACGCGGACGTCGATCAACGCCGTGCGTTTACACCGCAGACGGTCTTTTACGTCGCGTCGACCACCAAGGCGTTTACGGGTCTTGCCGCCGCCATCCTCGACGGCCAGGGCCGGTTCAAGCTCGACGCACCGCTCAAACAGTATTTGCCGCAGGCAAAACTGCGGCCGCCGCTCGACCCGGATTCCATCACGATTCGCTCGCTCCTTACGCATACGCATGGCATTGGTGGCGGCCCCGTCGAGCTGCGCCTCGCCTACACCGGCGAGTATACGGGCAACGATCAGCTCGTCGCGCTACTCGCCGAGCATCCCGCGCTCGACTCGCGTGCGTACCGGTACAGCAACCTCGGCTACAACATCGCGGCGCTCGCCATGGATCGCGTGACGGGCGAAAGCTGGAAGCGCACGCTGGATCGACTGATCTTCACGCCGCTCGGCATGCGGAACACCACCGCGACGATCTCCGGCGTTGCCCCGGACCGCCTGGCAATGCCGTACCGGGTTCGGCCAACGGCGTTCGAGCGAGTCCCGTTCGGCAAAGTGGATGCGAACATGCAGTCGGCGGGCGGACTGGTTACGACGCTCGAGGACGAAGCCCGGTGGCTCGAAGCGCAGCTCAACGACGGAAAGCTCGATGGGCGGCAGGTGATTCCCGCGGCGGCAATGCGCGAGACGCACAAACAACAGGTCAGCTTCACGCAGAACGTTCGCGGGGTGAAGGTGACCGGTTACGGATTCGGGTGGAACGTCGGCACGCTGAACGGCGACACCATTCTTACACACGGGGGCGGATTCCCCGGATTCGCGACGCACATATCGTTCCTGCCCCAGCGCCACATCGGCGTCGTGACGTTCGCGAACAATGAAGAGCTGGGGTCTGCGCTGGCGGAGCTCGCCGCGCAGGCGGTCTATGGTCTTGCCCGAGGTGAGCCGGCCATCTCGCCGGACTCGCTTGCGGCGCTCAGCAAGTTCATCGATGGCGCCAGGCAGTCAATGAAGGCCGAGCTCGACCGGCGCGCGCAGCGCCCGCAGACCCTTCCGCTGCCGATCGATGCCTACACGGGCCGCTATGAAAGTCCCGTCATGGGATCGCTCGTGTTCTCGCGAAGGCCCGACGGCAAGCTCGAAGCGCGTGCCGGCGCGGCCACGAGCGCCGTCGAAGTGTACGACGGCGCGAAGCATCAGTTGCGTGTGGAGCTGTTCGGCAACGGCGCCGTCGTCACGATGGAGGTCGAAGGCGACCGGGTTGTCGCGGCAGCGTTCAACGGAGTGCGCTACCGGAAGGTCTGACTCCCCCGGGCGGCGCGCTGGTTTGTAGCGAGCGACAGCGGCCGCTATTTCTTGCGCCGTGACCGGGCGACGACGACACCCACAGCCGTGACCGCAGCCGCGGTACCGGCGATCGCCGCAGCGACCTTCACGATCTTCTTCTTCCGCACACGATCTGGGTGGGTCTCTTTCCACCCGCGTGCGAGCTCGGCTGAACCCGCCGCGACCGCGGCTTGCGCTCCGGCTCGCGCGCCGACCGCCGCGGCGGCTTTCGCGACTCTGCCGGCGCGAACGACGGTGTCACGTCCCCGCGCGAGGGTCGCCTTCACTCTTTTCGTGGTTGCTGATTTCGTTTTCATCGGAGCTCCCGTAGCAGTGGGCGTCCCGGACGGGACGCCGGCCGGGGTCGTTCGCGTACCCTCATTAGACGTCACCACGAACGCTCCGGTTCCATTGCTCCACTGTCGTTCAGGGCGGCACCATCGCGCTGAACGGCCACACGTACGCCTGAAGCATGACGAGCACCCCGACGAGCGCGACCAGCGCCAGGCTGTGCTTGAACACGAAGCGCAGGATCTTGCCTTCGTGTCCATACCACCGCGTGGCTGTGCTCGCGACAACGATGCTCTGCGCATCGATCATCTTGCCCATCACGCCGCCCGAGCTGTTCGCGGCGGCCATGAGAATCGGCGAAAGGCCGAGCGTGGTGGCGGTGATCTTCTGCAGGCTTCCGAAGAGAATGTTCGATGACGTGTCGGAGCCCGTGAGCGCCACGCCGAGCCAGCCAAGCATGGTCCCGAAGAACGGGTAGAACACGCCGCTCCGCGCGAACGCGAGGCCGAGGATCGCGTCGAGTCCAGAATAGCGCGTGAGATAACCGAGGCCGAGCATGGCGGAGATCGTCAGCAACGATCGCCACGCGGTCTTGAGTGTGCGCCCGTACACTGCCAGCATGCCCTTCGGCGAGTAACCCAGCACGAACCCCCCGATGATCGCGGCAACGAGAATGCTCGTGCCGGTTGCCGAAAGAATGTTGAACGAGAACACCGCAGCCTCGGTCGCCGGTACGGCGACTACCGGCGGCACGCGCTGCACGACGCCGTCGAGCCACGGTACGTGGATGCCCGGCGCGTATATGCCGTTGAGCCACGCCTTGGTCGGGGCCAGTCCCCACGCGAACACGATCACGCAGAGAATGAGCCACGGCATCCACGGCCGGAGCTCGATCGGCACGCCGGGCTCGGTGCGGGCCGGCGCCCTGAGCTTCAGGTACGCGGCGACGCACAGGATGGACGTCACCGCCGCCGCGACATCGACCAGCGATGGCCCGTGAAAGTTGGACATGATGAACTGCGGCACGGCGAAGCTGACGCCGGCAATGAGCAGCGCGGGCCATACCTCGCGTACGCCTTTCCAGCCGTCGTATGCCCAGATGAGCCAGAACGGAACGATGAGAGAAAAGAACGGGAGCTGGCGCCCGATCATCTTGCTGAGCGTCACGCCGTCGATGCCCGTCACGCTTTGCAGTCCGGCGATCGGCGTTCCCATGGCTCCGAAGGCAACCGGCGCGGTGTTCGCAATGAGCGAGAGGCCCGATGCTTCGAGCGGACTGAACCCGAGACCGATCAGCAGCGCGCCCGTGATCGCGACGGGCGTACCGAACCCTGACGTTCCCTCGAAGAAAGCGCCAAGCGAAAACGCGATCAGCACGAGTTGCAGCCGGCGGTCGCTGGTCAGCGCCGCGATGCTCGCGTGCATGTGGTCGAACGCACCGTGCTCGCGAGTGAGCTGATACAGAAACAGGATGTTGATGACGATCCAGCCGATGGGCAGCACGCCGCTGGCCATGCCGAACGCCGCGGCCGCCGTTGCCGCGCTCACGGGCATCCCGACGGCCGCAACGGCGACCACGAACGCGCTCGCGAGCCCGAGCAGGGCAGCGTAGTGCGCCTTGACCTTGCCCGAAGCAAGGCAGCCCAGCAGCACGATGACGGGGAACGCCGCTGCCAGCGTGGACAGCAGGGCATTGCCGAGCGGGTTGTACGACTGCGACCAGTGCATGGTGCTCCGGGCGGCGTGCTACGGAGAGCTCACATTCCTCATTTCTTCGTTGACGCGTCCACGGACGTCAGAAAATCGCGCACCGCCTTGAGCATGGCGTCCGGATTGTCCCACGTCGTGATATGGGCGGATCCGGGAATCACCACGTATGTGGCGCCCGACACCATCGCCGCCTGCTTCTTGATCGTCGGCGGGTCGGCCTCATCGAACTCACCCACGGTGAAGAGCGCCGGGACTTTGACGTTCTTCAGAAACGGCGTCGCGTCGTACTTCTTGAGCGTGCCGGTGATCGTGAACTCACTCGGCCCCTGCATGAAACCGTAGATGCCTTCGTTGGCAGTCTTGATGGTGCTGTCGAGATCGGCCTCTACGGGATGACGCCAGACGTACTTGCCGTAGAACTCTTCAAGCGCCTTCTGATAATCCGGCGCATCGAATTTCTTCTGGGCTTCGCGCGTCGCGATGGCCTTCTGCGAGGAATCCGAAAGTGTTTTGACGAGCCGCTTCGCGTTCTTCTCCCACTGCGGAATGTCGAGTGCCGCGCTCGCGAGGGTGAGGCTCGCGACGTGCTCGGGATGCGCGCGATAGTACTCGAGTCCGAGGATCGTGCCCCACGAGTGTCCGACGACGTGCATCCTGTCCCATCCGAGCGCGCTCCGGAGCGAGTCCAGCTCGCGCACGAAGTGGTCGATGGTGAACATGCTGGTGTCGGTGATCTTGTCCGACCTGCCACCACCGAGCTGATCGTAGCGCACGACGGGACGATCGGCGCCGAGCGCTTCGAGGGATTTGAGATAGTAGCTCGAGTATCCGGGACCGCCGTGAAGCAGGATGACCGGCGTGCCCGTGGCAGTGCCGGATTTCTTGTACCAGATGCGTCCGCCGGGCACGCTCAGAAAGGCTTCGCCCGGGCCGAGAGCCGGAGTGGCGGCCGTGGTCTTCGGGGCTTCCTGCTTCGCGGGAGTCTTGTCAGCGCTGCACGCAATAAGCGCGAGCGCCAGCACTGCAGCTCGAACGGCAGTCATACTCGAAGTCTCTTTGTGCGTGTTCTTTTGGATTTAGTGCGCGAAAGTTTAGCGCCCTGCCTGCGCGCCGTCGAGTTCGGGCGTTCTCGCCATTCAGACGCCACCCGGCCGCACTCGCGCGATGATCTCGGCGTTTGTCGCGGGTTGCGCGATGTGCCGGCTCAGGTAGTTCATGGTGATGTCGTGATGATCCGCGTCGTACGAAGCGATGCAGTCACTCGCGAGTGTCACGTCCATGTCGCGCTGGAACGCGTCGATGGCCGCCATGCGCACGCACGCGTGCGTGTTGATGCCCGCGATCACCAGCGACCGCACGCCGAGCCCGGCGAGCATTTCGTCGAGCCTGGTTCGGTAGAAGGCACTGTACCGCTTCTTCACGATCTCATGATCGACCGCGTCGCGATGGAGCTCCGGAAGAATCGCCGCGCCGCTCGTACCCGCGATGGTGATCGCCATATTCTCGCGCCGCATATCTAGAAAGGCGTCGCTCAGGTCAGGCCTGAACTCCTGCCTCACCCAGATGACCGGCCGGCCCGCCCCGCGGAACGCGCGCGTCAGCTCGTTCGTTGCGGCCACCAGTCGCGCGCGCGCCGCCGCGAGCACCGGCTGGCGCTCGAAGAAATCGACAAGCATGTCGATGACCAGGAGCGCGACCGGCGCACTCACGTTGGGCGGCGTACGGACTCCTTCCGTGGCGCATCCGCGCCGGCGCGTAACGCATCGCCGCCCTCGATCAGACCGATGTCCTCACTCTCGTCACGCCGCCCGTGCCGGTCCGCAAGCTGCGCGATTCCGAGAGAAAGGCCGGCGGCGGCGGCACCGAACGCGAGGCCAACCACGCCATTCCGCGCGAGCGCGCCGGCGGCGAGCGGCGCGTCGCCAGACAAGGCGCGCATCAGCATGATGAAGCCGGGTACGAAGAGGCCGGTCACGATGCCGCCACCGATGGTGAAGCGCAGCCAGCTGATATCCGCCAGCCGACGGCCGCGATACCTGAGCGCTATGAACGTCGAGAACGCGGTTCCCGCGATGGCGCCCATGACGCCGAACTGCGCGGCGCTCCGCACGAGCGGCATGACGCGAAACGGCGTGCCGCCGGCGAGGCGGAGGAGCGCGAACACGGCAAACGCGCCAATGGACCACGCTGCGCCCCAGACCAGCGCATTTCCCACAAGACCGCGGACGCGGCGCGCCAACGTCGAAGCAGTCATCGTACGGCGAACCGATACCGTCCCGACCCGACTTCAACCGCAACGGCGCCGTCTTGAACGCGGGCATCTTTCACTCCCGTCGCGCTGCGCAACGCCATTCCGCTCTCCGTGACGGCGTCGACGGCACCCGCCGGCACGTAGACGGTCGCCGTCGTGTTGGCCGGAATGGTCACGTCGAGCGTGAAGTGGCCCTCGGTCTGCGTCCAGCTCGATTCGATCTTGCCGCGAATGGATTCGTACGACCCCTTCGCCCACGAAAGTCCGCCACCTGGAATGGGGCGCAGAACAAAATGTTCATAGCCGGGGTGGGCGTCGTCGTTGTTGACGCCGAGGATCGTGCGGTACATCCATTCGCCAACGGCGCCAATGGCGTAGTGGTTGAACGAGTTCATTCCCTTGTCCTGAAATCCGCGTCCTTTCACGTAACCATCCCACCGCTCCCAGATTGTCGTCGCGCCGTTCGCGATCGAGTAGCCCCAGCTGGGGAACGAGGTGTTGCTCACGAGCTTGTAGGCGATGTCGGCGCGATTCCCGCGCGCGAGCTCCAGCATCATGCGATACGTGGAATGGAAGCCGGTCGACATGTGGCCATGATAGGCGTCGATACCGGCGAGCATGTGGGCAAACGCCGCGGCGCGCTGTGCCTCCGGAAGGAGATCGAAGTGCAGCGCGAGTGCATATCCCGCCTGCGTGTTGCCTTCGATCACACCGTCAGCTGACACATACGCCTTGTTGAACGCGGTCTTGATGTCATTGAACAGCGCGCCGTATGTGCGCGCGTCGCCATCGTTGCCGAGCACGCGGGCCATGCGACTCACGAGATCAGTGGCGTACGCGAACATCATCGTCGCGAACACCGGCTTCGGGACCTCGCCACCCTTGGGCGGGATGGTCGAATCCTTCATGGTGTCCGAGTTCAGCCAGTCGCCGTAGTCGTTGCCCCTCCGGTTCTTCCAGAGGAGATCGGGGTTGTTCGAGCGGATGAAGTCAATCCAGCGTTTCGACGATTGGTAATTCTCGGCGAGCTGACGTTTGTCGCCGTACTGCTGCCACAGACGCCACGGCACGACGACGCCGGCGTCGCCCCAGCCGGGCACGCCCATGAAATCGCCGCGCTTCATCTCGGCGAGTGTTTTCTGAAATGGTTGAGGCGAGAAATCGGCGAAACGTCCGTCCGGCGTCTGTGCGTCGCGCACGTCGCGCATCCATTTCGTGAAAAACGCACCCATGTCCGCGTTGAAGATGCTCGTGCCCACGAACACCTGGATATCGCCCATCCACCCGAGCCGCTCATCGCGCTGCGGACAATCGGTCGGGATGCCGATCATGTTGTCACGCTGCGTCCACAGCACGTTGTTCCAGAGCTTCGTGATGAGCGGCGACGACGTCGCAAACGTTCCTGTCTCGCGCATCGACGATGTGATCTCCCGGCCAACCAGGTCCTGCAGCCGCGGCCTGCCCGCGAGGCCCGTCACCTGCACGTAGCGGAAACCGTGATAGGTAAAGTGCGGTTCGAGGGTCTCCACCGCCGTGCCGCGGAGCGTATACGCATCCGTCTGCTCGGCACCGCGCAGATTCTCGGTGTATACCGTGCCGTCATCACCGAGCATTTCGGCGTGGGTGAGCGAGACCGTCGTGCCGGCGGACCCGCGCGCCGCGAAACGCACCCACCCCACCATGTTCTGGCCGAGGTCAAAGACGAAGACGCCCGGTTTGGGTTCACTCACGCTGACTGGCGTGATGTCGCGCGTAATGCGTACAGGCTCGTTTGCCTGCGCGACGAGCGCGGTCTTCACGGTTTTGTCGACGTCGGCGGGCGACCACGCACGGTCGTCGAATCCTGCGCGGTCCCAGCCCGGCATGTCGCGCCGCAGGTCAGTGCGCTCGCCATTGAGGAGGTCGGCAGACCGAATCGGACCGTCGCGCGTCGTGCGCCACGCGCCGTCAGTGACAATGCGCTGGATCTGTCCGTCGCGGGAGGTGATCTCGAGCTGCGCGAAAAGCCGGGGATGATCGCCGTAGATGTTGCGCGGCTTTCGGATCAGCGCCTGTGCAAGCCCGATTCCTCCCGCGTACCAGCCGTCGCCGAGATACGCGCCAATGACATTCTCACCGGCGCGCAGCAGCTGCGTGACATCGTACGCCTGATACTGCGTGCGTGTGTGATAGTCGGTGAACTCCGGCGCGAGCACGTGATCGCCGACGCGCTCGCCGTTGATCCGGAGCTCGTACACGCCCAGGGCCGTTGCATATATGATTGCCCGCGCCGGGACTGCTGCGAGCGTAAAGGAACGGCGCAGCGTCGTTGCCGCGACGTTGTCGGTTGATGGCGCAGGGTCCCCAATCCAGCTCGCACTCCAGTCGCTGTCGGTAAGAAGCCCCATCGTCCAGCGCGCGGGCGCGCTCCAGTTTGACACTGCGCCGTTCTGGTCGCGCACGCGCACTTTCCAGACGGCCTCGCGGCGGCTCGTGAGCGGGGTGCCGGCGTATTCGATCTGGTTCATCGCGCCGCTCTGCACGATACCCGAGCTCCAGAGGTCGCCGGTGTTCGCCGCGAGTTTCTCCCGCGACGATGCGACGAGGATCTCATAGCCGGCCTGCAGCACGCCGCGGGCGTCGCCCGCGTCGATCGTCCAGCTGAGCCGCGGGACACGCGTGTCGATCGCGAGCGGATCGACGAGGTACTCCGTGCGCAGTGCAACGGGAGTCATCGTGGCTCGCGCCACCGGATTCGCGTCGGGCGCGACAAGCCAACCCGCGAACGCGACGAGAAGCACGGAACGCCCGTTCATCGCTTCCTTTCCTCCTGCGGCAACCGCGCGAGCAGCGTCGCAATCACGAGGGCGACAACAAATGCAGGTATGCCGGTGACAAGCGGCCAGACAGCGAAGCCGAGGCCCTGGAGTCGGGGTGTCGGCTGTCCCTCAGATAGCCGGCGCAGGATCGCCGCCGCGGCGAGGCCAAATCCACCGATCGCCGCGCCCACCGCCGCGTGCCATGCGACCACCCGGGCGGAGCGCAACCGTACGTGTTCAACGCCAACATGCATGACAAAAACGATACCGCTCACGATCCACGCAGCCAGTCGCCAGAACTTGAGGTGCGTGGCCGGAAGCGCGAACGCCGCGCCGATCACGGTGTACGCCGCTCCCGCAATGACTGCCTCGCCCATCCACGGGCGGTCGCCTGTGTCATTCATGGCTCGAATATGGCCGCGCGCGGTCCGGCGGGAAACTTTGTGTGTGCTGTGTCCGTCAGGGAGGGCCACGGCTCTTCCGGGCCCACCCGCAAACCACCTCAAACGGGACTGTCGCGCGGTGAACGCTGCGGTTTGCACGAAGTACGGGTCGCCTGACGTGCTCCAGGTTCGAAACGTCGATGAGCCTCGCGTCGGGATATCCGATGTATTGATCAGAATTCACGCCGCCGCCGTGACTGCGAGCGACATCTTCATACGGAGTGCGATTCCGAACGCGCGCCTTGCGATGCGGATCGTGGCGCGCCTCGCCATCGGGCTCACACGACCGCGGCGTCCGATCCTCGGTGCCGTGCTGGCGGGCGAGGTGGAATCGGTCGGAGCCAGGGCAACGAAGTTTCGGGCCGGCGACCGAGTCTGGGCGTTCACGCTCATGCGTATGAGTTGTTACGCTGAACGCATCGCGCTGCCGGAAACCGCGAAGCTGCTGGGGCTCGCGCCGTCAAACCTGTCATTCGCGGAGGCGGCGGCCATTCCCTATGGCGGGCTTATTTCCGCGTACTTCCTCCAGCCCGCGAACATCGCCGCCGGCGCAAACGTCGCCGTGTACGGGGCGTCAGGAGCGAACGGGACCTTTGCGGTGCAGTTCGCAAAGCACCGGGGAGCGCGCGTCACCGGCGTGTGCAGCGGCCAGAACGTCGAGCTCGTGAAATCACTGGGCGCCGATCGCGTGGTTGACTACACCGATCCCAACGCGCGTGTCGACGAAGAATACGATCTCGTGTTCGACGCCGTCGGAAGGCGAAAAACGTCGGTGATACGTGAAGTGCTGCGCGACGCGCTCACGCCCACGGGAAGAATGTTGTCGGTCGATGACACGCTGCCGCGGGTGAAGCGGGCTGATCTCGAGCTGCTGAAGGAGCTCACGGAGACGGGAGCGATCAAGCCGGTGATCGACCGCGTCTATTCGCTGGCGCAGGTCGCGGAAGCGCATCGCTACGTGGAGCTCGGACACAAGAAGGGCAACGTGATCATCGCGATGTCCCCCTGATAGCTCAAACGGCCGCGCACGTCATCGGCCGGTCTCGCGCACGAACGTCTCGACGGGCACGCCCAGCCAGCCGACCATGGCCAGCATGCCGTCCACCTCCATGCGTCCGCCGCTGCGGAGTCGCGTGATCGTCCCGGAGCTGACGCCGATCCTGGTCGCGACGGCCGCCCACGTCAGGCGCTCTGCCTGGCGCTTCGCGTCCATGGCGTCGTACAACGCGGCGGCATCAAAGCGACGCGTAAGGGTCATTTATTGTATGCCTTGACACGTATATGCCTGTACGGGTATACTACGTCTCATGCCATCAGCTTTCGAAGTCATCGCCGAACCGAATCGCCGCGCGATTCTGAGCCTTCTTGCGGGCTCCGAACGATCGGTCGGGGAGATCGAGCGTGAACTTCGCATGACCCAGCCGGCCGTGTCAAAGCACCTGCGGGTGCTACGCGATGCGGGGTTCGTTGAATCGACGATCGATGCGCAGCGGCGCGTCTACCGGCTGAACCCCGCGTCCCTGCAGGAGGTCGAGGAATGGCTCGCGCCCTTCCGCGAGTTGTGGTCCCGGCACGTGGACGCCCTCGAACGCCATCTGGACCGCATGACACCGCGAACACAAACCCGAACACCGCGCCGGAGACGATAAATGATTGATCATGCATACGAACCCGGTCCTGCCACGGCGGCGCGGGTTCAGAAGGACGGTGACAAATGGACGTTGGTGCTCGTGAAAGACCTGCGCCATTCTCCGGACAGGGTCTGGCGTGCGCTCACCGATCCCGCGCAGCTGCGCGAGTGGGCGCCCTTCGACGCAGACGGCAGTCTTGGCACCGCTGGCGCGAAGGTGACGCTCACCACGGTCGGCGCGCCGCAACCACACGTGACGGAAACCACGGTCACGCGCGCAGATCCCCCGAAGGCACTCGAGTACACCTGGGGCGGATTCGACATGAAGTGGGAGCTCGAGCGCACGGCGCTCGGCGGCACACGCCTCACGCTCTGGACGAACATCGACCGCCGTTACATGGCCATGGGCGCCGCCGGCTGGCACATCTGCCTCGACGTTCTGGAGCGCCTGTTGGGCGACGATCCGGTAGGCCGAATCGTCGGACCCGACGCGATGAAGTTCGGCGGGTGGCAGCGGCTCAACGCCGCGTACGCGAGCCAATTCAAGGAGCTCGAAACGAAATGAAGAAAGCTTCCGCAAGCGGTGCGAGCGTATCCGCATCGCAGCTGATCGACGCGCGTATCGCCGATCTCGGTGACTGGCGCGGCGCGATGCTCTCCGATCTCCGCGCGCTGATCACGTCAGCGGTTCCGGACGTGGTCGAGGAGTGGAAGTGGGAAGTACCGGTGTGGGCCCACGCCGGCATCATCTGCACCGGTGAGAGCTACAAGAGCGTCGTGAAGCTGACGTTCCCGAAAGGCGCCCAGCTCGAGGACCCGAAGAAACTCTTCAACTCGAGCCTCGAGGGAAACGTTCGGCGTGCGATCGATTCTCGCCAGGGAGAAAAACTCGACAAGACGGCGTTCAAGGCGCTGATCAGGCAAGCGGCGAAGCTCAACGAACGCTCGGGCAACAAACGGCGCTGAAAAAGCGCAGCCGCATCAGGGAATCAGCGCGTCGTTCCACTGCCGAACGGTGTACGCCCGGACGAGTCCCTCGAGCTGGAACGGATCCTCGCTCGCGAAACGCTCGGCGGCCTCCTTTGTGTGGAAGATCGCCATGTTGCCGCCGCCGTCGAACGGGCCGATGCCGACGACTTCACCGCGCGCGATGTACTGATCGACGAGCGCCTTATGCCGGGGATATACGGCCATGATGCGGTCCATGCCGGCCCCGGAGCCTTCACCAAGCACGACGAACTTCATTGATTCCTCACAAGCGGGAGTCGCGCGCTCCATGGCAGGAACGATTTTCGCGCGCTTCATTATGATAGGTGTTGGAAAAACCCCAGGCGAGGAACCTGTGATGAAAAGATTCATGGCCGCCGCGATGATCGTGGCGTGCGTTGCTCCTTCGGTGGGCGCGCAGGTGAATGCGGGCGAGAAAGCGCCGGAGCCCACACTGCCGTTCACCATGACGCAGGTGGCGCAGTTCAACCTGCCGTGGCGCATCGCGTTTCTCCCCGATGGCCGCATGGTCATCACGGAGAAAGTGGGCCCGGTCTGGGTGGTGACGCAGCAGGGCGGAAAAATTCCCGTCAAGAACGTCCCCGCCGTGCTCTACGGGGGCCAGGGAGGGATGCTCGGCGTTTACACGTCCCCGAACTACGCCACCGATCACAGCATCTATCTCACGTATTCGGAGCCCGGCGAAAACAACATCGGCTCGAGTCTCGCTCTCGCGCGTGCAAAACTGTCGATCGCCGACAGCTCCGCGAGCCTCGATGATCTGCAGGTCATCTGGCGCGATGCCGAACGCGGGCGCGGTGGACAATTCGGCGCGGCCGTCGCGTTCTCGCCGGACAAGAAATACCTCTTTCTCACGGTGGGCGACCGGCAGCGCATGACACCTGCGCAGAATCCCGATTCGCCACTCGGCAAGATTCTCAGGCTCACGCTCGACGGCAAACCGGCGCCGGGGAATCCCCAGGCCGGCAAGACTGGCGCGCCGACCCTCGACGTGATCAATCCGCCGCAGGATACGGAAGCGGCGAAGCAAGCTCCGGTGGCCTTCACGTACACGTTTACCGGGCCGAATCTCACGCCGTCAGAAACGTGGACGACGGGACACCGCACGCCATATGGACTGGCGTTCGCGCCGGATGGCCGCCTGTGGGAGCTGGAACACGGCCCGCGCGGTGGTGACGAGCTCAACCTCATCGAGTCCGGGAAGAATTACGGCTGGCCGCTCGCGTCCTACGCGGTGAATTACAACGGCGTACCGATTCCGAGTCCTGATTCGCGTCCGGACCTCGCCAAGCCCGTGATCTACTGGACCCCGGTGATCGCGCCGGGGAATTTCGTGTTCTACAACGGGTCGATGTTTCCCGAGTGGAAGGGTTCGGCGCTCATTGGCGGCCTCGCAACGAGGTCCCTCAGCCGCATCACGTTCGACGGCAAGGGTGGCGCAACGCCGGCGGAACGCTGGGACGTCGGCCATCAGATTCGCGATGTTGCCGTTGCGCCGGACGGCGCAATCTGGCTGATCGAGAACACAAGAACGGGCGGCCTCTTTCGCGTGACGCCGAATCCGCGCTAGCGGAGCACCGTAATCGGGTCAACACGCGCTGCTCGTCTGATGGGGACGAGCAGCGCGAGCCCCGCGCACACGGCGAGGATGAGGACGGACGCCCCGATCGCAATCGGGTCGAGCTCGGGGATGCCGAAGAGCTGGCCGCGCAGCAAGCGGCCGACGAATGCGACGCCGATTCCGCCCGCGGCGAGGCCAACGAGCATCCAGAGTCCGCCTTGGCGCACGACAAGGCCAGCAATGCCGCCACGCGTCGCTCCCAGCGCAATGCGGACTCCGAATTCGCGCTCGCGTGCGGCGGCGAGGGTTGCGAACATCGCGTACACCCCAACGGACGCGATCAGGAGCGCGAGTGCACCAAATGCAGTCATGAGTACGACCGGAAGCTTTTGGGGCGCAAACGTTGTACCAACC
>DASRAP010000011.1:0-5966 GCA_035638155.1 Gemmatimonadaceae bacterium
CGAGAGCATTCCGCCAGCTCGCGATGTTGCTCGCCGATCACAGGCGCTGGCACGAGCTCGCGACGTTCGCGCGTGACCACATCACGCGCGCGCCGCGCGACGGATGGGGTTTCATGGTCATGGGCCTCGCGCAGCACCGCATCGGCAACGCGCGCGTGTCGGCGGCGGCGTTCGACAGCGCCTTCGCGGTGCTCGGCGATTCCGTGCGGAAGTTTCTCGACCGCTTCGAGCGCACCCTCGACACGGGTCAGCTCCATGCGTTCGTCGCAAATGCGCCCGTCGCGCAAAAGAAGATCGAGGCATCGTACTGGCGAAATGCAGACCCGCTGTGGTCGGTCGATGGCACCGAGCCGCGTGCGGAATACCTCGCTCGCGTCACGTTTGCGCAGCTCCGATGGGGATCGGATGAGCTCACGCTGGATGGCGTGACAAGCGACTTCGGCAATCTCTACGTGCGGAACGGCAAGTGGAACGCGGGCTGGGATGGCTCCTTTTACTTCTGGCGTCCCTCTGAAGTCCCTGCGGACGCGCGACAGGATATTTGCGTGCCGCAGGTGAAGCCGTGGTTTTTCGCCGGCGACACCCGAGTGCCGGAGGGGCCGGCCGCAAACTGGGGCAGTCTCGCGCATGGCCCGATCGATTCGATTCAGACCCAGGTCGCGCGATTCCGCGCCGCTGCTGACTCGACGGACATTTTCCTCGCGACAATGCCGCCCATCGCGCTGATCCAGCGTGCAGCGAGCGTCAAGGGACCGGCGCGCAGCGATCTTTGGTTGCTCGCGAACGGCACCGATGACGTCGCGCACGACTCCGTGCTCCCCGCCCTGCCGGGCGTGAAGACGTTCATACGGCGGGTGTCACCCGGCATGTACGTGTACCGCACGGAGTCGAGCGCGGACGGCGCGGTCGTCACGGCGCGTGCCACTGCCGGATTCATTGCCGGCGACGATCCGCGTACCGGTTTCTCGTCGCGCGGCTTCGGCATGAGCGACGTCCTGCTCGCGTCGCGCGTGAATGCCGCGCCGGGCGCAAAACGCTGGAGCGACTATAGCGTCACGCCCCTCGTCGGACCCGCGATCAGAAAGTCCTCCGTGACGATCCTCTGGGAGAATTACGAACTGGGCAGCACGAACGGCGGCGCGAGCTACACCGTCACGATCAACATTCGCCAGGCTGACACGACGAAGACGCTGAGCGGACGCATCGCCGCGGCGGTCGTGGGCGGCATCGGCAGCGCCATCGGGGTGAACCGGGCAAAGGATCGCGTGGAATTCACCTACGACCGCAGCGCACCGCTCGCGCCGGTGATCGCGGACAACATTACCCTTTCCCTGAACGACACGCCGGCGGGCAAATACCTGCTGACGCTCCGCATCACCGACAAGGCGACCGGCAAATCGGCCGGCAGGTCACAGCAGCTCGTGATCGTCGATCCCTCCGCGCGGCCCCCGGTTCGCCGCTAAGCAAGACGGGGCGACGGGTTAACGGGGGGACGGGCTCAGCGCGCACAGGTCGCGAAACCAGTGCGCAGAATCCTTCAACGTTCGTCGCTGCGTCGCGAAGTCCACGTGGACGATCCCGAAGCGCGGGCGATAGCCTGACGCCCATTCGAAGTTGTCATAGAGGCTCCATGCGTGATAGCTGCGCACGTTCGCTCCGTCGCGAATGGCGTCCGCCACCGCGGAGATGTGCCCGTGGTGATAGAGGACGCGTGCCTCGTCGTGCACGATACCGTCCTCGCTTGGCGACTCGTCGAATGCGCAGCCGCTTTCGCACACTTCGATCGGCGTTTGCCCGTAGTTCAGCTTGAGCGACATGAGCACATCGTACAGCGCGCGTGGCCAGATCTCCCACCCCATCGCCGTGCGCTTGCCGTCGCTCCGCCCGAACGCGTTCTCGATGCGGAGCGCGTTCGCGGAGGACGGCGTCGAAAAATCCGCGTGGCCGCCCGCTGAGCGCTCGTCGGACAGAACGTCGAACAGAAAATAGGGGAGATCAGGCCGGTCGTCGCCGCCGCTGCTCAGCACGAGCCGGTAGTACGTGTTGACGCCGATGAAGTCGAGCGGCACCTGCACCCGGTCGAGATCATGGTCGAGCATGCCGAGTGCGGCGGTCGGAATGCTCTGCATGAACGGCGGCGGGTACTTGCCGCTCATGACCGGCATGAGGAACAGTTGGTTGAATACGGCGTCGGCATACGCGGTTGCCCGGCGATCGTCCACGGAATCCGTCGCTTCCTCGCACGGGGCCATCGCGAACACCGATCCGATCTCGGCGTTCGGGCGCGCGGCCTTCGCCGCACGAAAGCCATCGGCGTGCGCCATGGTGATGACGTGCACCGCGCGCAGAAAGTCGGCGAGACTGCGCCGCCCCGGCGCGTAGCGGCCCAGCAGGTACCCACGCGACGCAAAAATGAACGGCTCGTTGAAGAGCGCCCACGACTTCACGCGATCCCCGAGCGCGTTCACGAGAAGCGCCGCGTAATCCGCGAACCGCTTCGCGGTGTCCCGGGTTACCCAGCCTCCGGAGTCTTCGAGCGCTTGCGGGAGATCCCAATGATAGAGCGTGGGGAACGGCCGAATACCGGCTTCGAGCAGCCCGTCGATCAGACGTTCGTAGAACCCGAGCCCAGCGCGATTCACCGCGCCTCTGCCGGTCGGCTGAATCCGCGGCCAGGCGATCGAGAATCGATAACTGCCGACACCGAGGTCGCGAATGAGGGCGATGTCCGAGTCGACGCGGCGATAGTGGTCACAGGCGACAGCCGCGTTCGCGCCGAGCTCGATCGCACCCGGTTGCTCGCAGAACGTGTCCCAAATACTGCGCCCACGCCCGTCGGCGTCGAGTGAACCTTCGATCTGATACGCGGACGTCGCTACGCCCCAGAGGAAATCCGGCGGGAAACGGGCGGCGACTTCACGTGGATCCGGCGTGGTCACAATCGCAACGTAGGACGTTGTGGCGTTCGGGTAAACCGTTGCTAGCGTTTTCTCCGCGCGTTCCACCACATCAGCGCTCCGGTGACCGCCTGGCTCGCCATGATCAGCGCGGCCAGAAACCAGATGAGTTGAGTGGGTTTGCCGTAGAGGTCGCCGGTGTGCACCGAGCGGATGACGTTGTTGATGCGCGTGCCCGGCTCGGCCTGCCGCGTGCTGACCGCGAGGAGGATGTCGCCGGAATAGCGATCGACGAGGATGCGGCTCCGGCCGCCCGGTGTGCGGTCTTCCGGAAACCGCATGGACACCTGAAACGATTGCTGCGCGTTGGGCGGAGTATTGAGGAATGTGATGCTCGCGCCGGGCAGGGCGCGGCGTGCAATCAACGCAAGCGTATCCATGCTGATCGTTGGCGTCCCTCTGGGCATCGCGGATTGCTCATCCGCGAACGGGGCCGGCGACTTGTCGAGCTTGAAGATCGCGTCGCGCAGCGCGTCATAATGAATGACAAGACCGCTCGCCGTGATGATGACCAGTACGATTGCAGCGAGAACGCCGAGCGCGTGATGCAGGTCGAACACGACGCGTTTCCACGATGCGGTCGACGTGATGCGAAAAATCCTGTCGGGAAGCCAGAGGACAATGCCCGTGAGCACGAGAACGAGCGACGCGATGGTGATAATCGCAACCACCGCGCTGCCGCGTTTGCCCGTGAGGAGCGCCGTGTGCAGCACGTGCAGCCGTCGCGGCAGCGTTTTCTGAAAGAGCCGTACATCGCGCGTGCCGAGCACCTTGCCGGTGTACGGATCTTCGAACACCTGCATTGGACCGGCCTGCGCGACGAACGCGCGGCCCGGTACCGTGCTGAGGCCGAGGCCGGTGACCGGCATTTTCGGCGCCGCGGCTGACGCGTGTGCGACGAGCGTGTCGAGCGACACTGCCGACGCGCCGGGATCGACGCGCCAGAGCTGGGGGTTGAGCGCGCGGTCAATCGCGCCCTCGAAGACGAGCGCGCTGCCCGAGACCGCGACGACAACGACCAGCACCGCCGTTATCAGTGCCAGCCACCGATGAAACACGCGCAACGCGGTCATCGCCCCCCTTTGGCCCTTCGGCCCTTTGGCCCTTCGGCCCTTTGGCCCTTTTTGGCCGCTATTTCAGCGTCAGTTTCTGCACGCGCCAGTTGAGCAGCTCCGCGACGTAAAGCTCGCGTTCGCTCGGACACGCAATCTCATGAATCCACCCGAACTGCTTCACCTGTTTCCCTGCGTCGCCGAGCACGCCGAGGACCTTACCGTCGAGCCCTACCTTATAGATGCGGCCGGGCACGGCGTCGGCCACGAACATCACCTGATTCGCGCCCGGCGTGATGCAGATGGCCCAGGGCGCGCCTGAAACAGCGAGAGAATTCGGGCCGGGCGGCCCGCCATTCAGAATATCCACGTCCTTTCGGTAGGGCACGTCGATCGTGAACTGGCGAAGGAACGTACCGGTCGTGTCGAACACCTGGATGCGGCGATTCGTGCGATCACCAACGTAGATGTTGCCCTTCGCGTCGCTCGCGATCGTGTGCAGGATATTGAACTCGCCGGGCTGCGTTCCGCGCTGGCCCCAGGTCTTCACCCAGCGCCCGTTCCTGTCGACTTTCACGACGCGCGAATTGCCGTAGCCGTCGGCGATATACGTGTTGCCGTTCTGATCCCACGCGACGTCGGCCGGGCGATTGAACGTGCCCCAGCCGGGACGCGGCTGCTGCCCGGGTGGAGGGGGCGGCGGCTCAGCCTCGACGGCTTCAGCGCGCCGGCCGAGCACGAGGGTGACCCGTCCATCAGGGTTGAAGCGAATGATCGTGTTCGTGCCTTCGTCCGTCGCCCAGATGTTGTCGTCCTTGTCAATCCGCACCGTGTGCGCGAACGCGAAACCGTAGAGGTCCTTGCCTATTTCGCGGATGTATGCGCCATCGGGTCCGAACTCGAACAGTTGTGCCGCCGTCGCACCGTGCACCGTCGAACGCTCGCCGGTCCGCGTGTAGACGAAGAAGTGGCGCTTGGAGTTGATCGCGATGCCGGCGACTTCGCCGAAGTTCATTCCGGCCGGCAGCTTGAAAAAGTTGATGTCGCCGTCGAACGGGATTTCGGGGACTTCTTGCTGCGCGCGCGCCGATGACAACGTGACGAGGAGCGAGAGCGCGGCGAGGCACACGTGGCGACGGCCCATGGAGATCTCCAGTTTCGATGGAATTGCAGCCCGGAAATTGCGTCACGGGCACGCACGCGGGTAGGCTATAGCCCGTGATCACGACCGTCGCCTTCGATTATGGAAAAGTCCTGAGCGGCCCGCAGAAGGCGGACCGCGTGGCCGAGCTCCAGCGGCTCACCGGCATCCCGCCGGACGAGTTCGAGTCCTACTATAGAACGGATCGCCTCGCGTACGATCGCGCGGACCTCACGGGGCGCGAGTACTGGACCAACATCCTGTCGAGGCGAGGCGCACCGATCCGCGATGACCTGATCACGCAGCTCATCGCAACGGACGTCGCGAGCTGGCTCGGGCGAGACGAGGCTATGCTGGCATGGACCGAACGCCTCGCGGCCGCCGGCGTGAGACTCGCGGTTCTCTCGAACATGCCCGTCGATGTTCGCGGCCCGCTCGTGCAGACGCACGGATCATGGCTCGCGCGCTTCGAGCACACGATTTTCTCGTGTGACGTGAAATGCGTGAAGCCTGATGCTGCGATCTACGAGCTGCTGCTCGCGCAGCTCAGGGTCCCCGCAGGAGAAGTGCTGTTCATCGACGACCACCCAGGCAACGTTGCCGGCGCGAAAGCGGTGGGGCTCCACACGATTCACTTCTCGACGTACGCGGCGCTCGCCGCGGAGCCGATGCAGGAATGGGGGCTCGTGATCTGACACCTTGATCACACTCTACGGATCACCTGACTACGGGATCACCTGACTACGGGATCACCTGACTACGGGATCACCGGACTACGGGAACACCGAACAACGGGACCACCGAACAACGGGACCA
>DASRAP010000012.1:0-8547 GCA_035638155.1 Gemmatimonadaceae bacterium
GAGATCCTGAGCGACGCGGGCGTCGGGACCACCGTGCGGGTAACACTGCGCATCGCCACGTAGACATCCCGGGCAACGTTTGCCGCTACTCTGCGCGCAACGTCTGCATCGGGTCCACCTTCGTTGCCTTGCGCGCGGGCAGATATGCCGCCAGCAGCGCCGCCCCAACGAACGTCAGCGTGACGATCGCGAACACCGCCGGATCCGTCGGGCTCACACCGAACAACATGTAGCCCAGGAGCCGCGTGGCGAGCGCCGCGCCGATCGCGCCGGTGACCACGCCGATCACACTGAGCCGCAGCCCGTACCGGACGACGAGCCGCACGATGTCGAGCGGGGACGCTCCCAGCGCAACACGCACACCGATTTCCTGCGTCCGCTGGCTCACGAAATGCGCGATGACGCCATAGATGCCGAGCGCGGCAAGGAGCCACGCGAACGCACCGAGCGCCAGCGCGAGCATCGCCATCGCTTCGTATGGCGAGCGCAGGCGCCGGATGAACGCGTCTTCGGACATCAGGTTGTTCGTGGACACGTCACGGTCCACGCGCTGCACCGCGGCCTGCACCGTCGTTGGTAGATCGTGCGCACCAGCGCTCGCACGAACGTAGAGCGACAGCGGCTGGCCGCCCGGCTGGAGCTGCGGATGCTGCGCGAACGGCATGAAGATCACGGGCCGCACGCCGGTCGAGAACGTCGACTTGAGATCGCGCGCGATGCCGACGACGCTCCACGTGGTCGTTCCGATTCGGATCGTCTTGCCGATCGCGTTGCTCGCGCCCCACAGCGACCGCGCCATGGTCTCGTTGACGATGGCCACCGGCGTCGCCCCGGGAATGTCGCGGTCGTTGAACTCACGTCCGCTCACGAGCTTCGTACCGAGCGCGCGGAAATACGCCGGCGTCACGTTCTGAATGTGGCTCACGCCCTGCGGCGGCTGCGTCAGCCCTTCGGCGGCAATGTCCTCGTGCGGCATGCCGGGCCAGTTGACGACGTAGAGGCCCATGAGCGCCGATGACGACACGCCCGGACTGTGCGTCAGCTCGTCCTCGACGCGGCCCGCGAACTCACGCAGCACCGACGCGTTCTCGTACCGGCGCCCCGTGATCCCCAGATCGGCGCGCACCAACCCGCGCGTTTCGTAACCGGGATCGACGTTCCTTCCGCGCAGCATCGCCTTCGTGAGAAGCCCGCCGACGGTCACCAGGATGAGCGCCGCGGAGATCTGCACCACGGCCAGCGCACTGCGCATGCGCGAGCGCCCTCCCGTGGAACCGCGGCCGCCTTCCTTCAGCACGTCGTTGAGGTCTGCGCGCTCGGCGAAACGCGCCGCGAACGCGCCAAACGCCAGGCCGGAAATCAGCGACACGCCGAGTATGAAGCCGTAGACGCGAATGTCGAGCGAGTAGTCGATCCAGCGCGGGAAGCCTTCCCCGGCAAGATCCTTGATCGCGGGAAGGAGCTCGATGCCCCACTGCGCGAGGACGAGACCAAGCACGCCGCCCGCCAGCGCGACGATCGTCGATTCGATCAGAAACTGGCCGGCAAGACGCCCGCGGCTTGCGCCGAGTGCCGCGCGCACGGCCAACTCGCCGCGGCGGCTGATCGCGCGGGCGAGCATCAGGTTCGCGAGATTCGCGCACGTGATGAGGAGAACACAGGCGACCGCGGCGAGCATCATCAGGAAGCCGCCGACGTAGTCTCCGGCGAGGTCCGAGTGCAACGACTCGATGTGTGCCGACCATCCCGTCTGCGTCGCGGGGAATTCGGTTTCCATGCTGCGCGCAATGGCGGACATTTCCGCGGACGCCGCAACCATCGAAACACCATTCCTGAGCCTGGCCACCACGCCGATGTCGCGCTGATTGCGCGCGGTGGGGTCGGCATCCGTCCCGAGCGGCAACCACAGTTCGGCGAACGCGGGAAACGCAAAGTGCCCCGGCATGACGCCCACGATTTCGTACGGCGCGCCGTCCACGCGCACCGTGCTTCCCAGCACTGATGAGTCAGCGTGGAACTGTGCGCGCCACATGCCTTCGCTGATGAGCGCGACGCGGGAAGAGCCCGGGCCGTCTTCGTTGGGCGCGAGCGTCCGGCCGCGGAGCGGCGAGACACCGAGTACCGTGAACAGGTTCGCGGACACACGTGCGGCGCGCCGCTTCTCGGTCGCGCCCGTGAACCCGATCGTTACGGGATCTTCGCGGTACGCCGCCATCGCGCTGAATGACCGCGCGCGCGTTCTCCAGTCGAGGAAGTTCGCGTACGATGTTCCGACGCCGCAGCCCGCGCACACTTCAACGGGATTGTGTTCGTAGACATCCACCAGCTGCGACGGCTCCGCGAACGGGAGCGGCCGGAGCCGGATGGCGTTGACGAGGCTGAAGACGGCCGCGTTCGCGCCGATTCCGATCGCGAGTGTCGCGATGGAGACGAGCGTGAACGTGGGGGTTCGCGCGAGGCGCCGGACAGCGAGTCTCAGGTCCTGGAGCATGCCGCCGTCATCCGCAAAAACGATTCCACACGCGCCGAATCGCCGAAGTCGTTGTCATATCGACAATTGCCACGCCCGTCACCCCGTGCTCGAGCCGTCGGCAAGTGTCCGGAAGTGGAACGCGCTGTTGCAGGTCCGGGAACACCGCTTGGCGCTCAGCGCGTGCAATCGGTCATTGCCCCGCACGCGCCGGCGCGGCCTGCGTCAGCACACACACCGGCGCGATCAGTGACGGTTTAGGTGCGTCGAGCGGCGGCATCTTGTTGGCCGCGAGGATCTTGTTGAACTCACCGAGCTCTTTGGCACTCAGGTTGAGCCACTGCGTCACCGCCGCGCGCAGCTCCGCGCAGCTGGCGCTGAAGGACGTCAGCATGGCCTGTGTCGGCGCGAGGTCGCCGGAATCGAGTGTCTCGAGCAAACGATTCATCGTCCCGTTGAGCGTAGCAAAACTCGGCGGCGCGGGCACAGGACCGGGATTGCCCTGACTCGCGCCACGCCCGCCCCGCCCGCCCGGCGTACCGCCTGCACCGGCCAGCTTCGCATCGAGCGCTGTTGCGGCAGATGCGACATCCGCGCTCGTCTTTGAAAGAGCGCTGAGCGCAGAGCGCACAGCGGCTACCTGGTTGTAGCCATCCCAGGCTTCCCTCGCCCCGGCGAGCAGCTTCATCTGCACGTCGTGCTGCATGTTGAGATCGGCGGCAGTGGCGGGCGACCGCGGGTCAGCTTTCACCGTAACAGTCTGCGTCATCGACTTGCCGTCGACCGTCAGCTTCATCGTGTACGTGCCGGGCAGCGCGAGCGGACCCTCGGGCGACGGCGGCGTCTCGCCGAAGTTCGCGTTGATGGCGTACGAGTGATTGAACGCCGGAGGACTGTCGTAGCGAATGTCCCAGTTGATGCGATTCGTGCCGATATCCGTAGGCATCGGCTTCAGCGTGGCGAGCCAGTAGTTGGGTACGGGCGGCGGCGGATCATTGAACGACGCAATCGGCGCGCTCGACATGTGACGCACGGGTTTGCCCGCTGCGTCCGTGATGTCGAGCGTGATGTCGCTCGACGGTTTTGCGCCCAGGTAGTAGTAGATGAGCGCGCCCGGCGGCGGATTCAGTCCGTGCGGAACTTCCGGCGGGAACGGCGTGTCGCCATTCACGTTGCGCCGCACGCGATATGCGTCGCCCGGTTTGAAAAGATGCGCCGGCTCGGACGCGGTTGCCGCGGTCATCTGACGGAGCGGCGAATAGTCGTCGAGAATCCAGAAACTTCGGCCATACGTGCCGACGATGAGATCGTTGTCCTTGATGAAGATGTCGCGGTACGACGTGTTCGGGAGATTGAGCATCAGCGACTGCCAGTGGTCGCCGTCGTCGAACGAGACGTACATGGAGCTCTCCGTGCCGGCGAAGAGCAACCCCGCCTTCTTCGTGTCGGCGCGAATTACGCGCGCGAAACTTCCGCTCGGCTGATCGGTCGCGAGGCCATTCACGATGGGCGTCCACGTCTTGCCGAAATCGCGCGTGCGGTAGAAGTACGGCTTGTAATCGCCAGTCGTGTGATAGTCGATGGCGACGTACGCGGTGGCCGAGTCCTGGTGCGACGCATCGATGGTCGAAATGTCGGCACGGAAGGGATTCGGCAGATCGGGGATCGTCACGTCAGTCCACGTCGCACCGTGGTTGCGCGTGAGCTTGATGCGTCCGTTGTTGGTTCCGACCCAGATGATACCCGGCGCGAGCGTTGACGGCGAGAACGATTCAATCGATCCGCCCGCCGGCGTCGCGGAATCCTTGGGCATGCCGAGGTCGGGACTCAATTTCTTCCAGTGCAATCCGCCATCGATCGTCGACATCAGATACTGGAAGCCGACGAGCAGCTCGTGCGGGTTCGACGGCGAAAAGAGAATGGGCTGGTTGCCGACTTTGCGCAGTCCGGCCGCGGCATCGACGTTGGGACTGACGTTGATCCACTGCCCGCCCGGATACGTGATGCGCACGATCCCGCCACTTGGCCCGCCCGCGTAGACGATGTTCGGCTTGAGTGGATCGGCGACGATCGAACCGAACTCGTAGCCCGGCGTTGGCAGCCAATCGAGATTCGTGACTGCGCCAAGGTCACCGCGGCTCCGCGTCGCGATCGAGCCGGCGTCCTGCTGCGTGGCGTACACCCAATACGGGAACGAATTGTCAGCGGAGACGTGATACACCTGCGCCGTCGCCTGATTGTACCACGAGCTCCACGCCTTGCCGCCGTCGAGGGAAATCGTCGCGCCCTGGTCGACGCCGAGGAAAATGCGATCAGGATTCGTGGGATCGATCCACATCTGCTGCGGATCGTCGCCGCCGGGCGCGCCCTTGAAGCCGGTGAACGTGTTGCCGCCGTCGACCGATTTGAAGCTCGACGTGTTGATCGTGTAGACGATATCGGGATTCTTCGGATCGACGTACACGCCGCAGTTGTAGCCGTTCTGTCCGTTGGCGATGCGTCGGTCATTCGCCGCCATCTGCCGCCACGTCGCGCCCGCATCATCGGAGCGATACAGTCCGAAGTTGCCGATGACGAACATGCGCTGCGCGTTCGTATTCATCGCGATCGCGATGGACGTCCGGCCGTTGAGTGTAGGCAGGCCGTGGCCGGCGATCTCCGTCCATGTCTGGCCTTCATCGGTCGACTTGAAGAGATGCGTGTTGGTCGGCGCCTGTCCTCCCTGTCCCCCCCGTCCGGCGCCACCTGGCGCGGTATAGTGACGCACGGTTGTCGCAAGCATCACCTCGGGATGGTCGAACGCCCACGCGATTTCCTGCCCGCCGGTTTCGTTGTCGATGTAGAGCGTTTTCTTCCAGTTCTTTCCGCCGTCGGTGCTGCGGAACACACCGCGCATGTCCGTGTGCGTGTGGATGTTGCCCTGCGCGGCGAGGAGCACGAGGTTCGGATCTTTCGGATCGACGAGAATCGACGGGATCTGCTTCGTGTCGTCGAGGCCGAGATGGTTCCACGTCTTGCCGGCGTCCGTCGACTTGTAGACGCCGTTCCCTTCGTTGATGCCGCCGCCGGTGATGAGATCGCCCATGCCGACGTAGATGATGTTGGGATCGGACGGCGCGACCTGAATGGATCCGACTGACGACGCCTCTTTCACCGAGTCGAAGATCGGGTACCATGTCGTGCCCGCGCTCGTGGTCTTCCAGACGCCGCCGAGCGGCAGACCCATATAAAAGACGCCGGGCTGACCGATGACGCCTGTAACCGCGGCGACACGGCCGCCACGAAACGGACCGATGTTTCTCCAGACGAGTCCGGAGTAGAGCGACGGGTTGACGGGATCGACGCGCGGAACGAAGAGCAGCGCGAGCGTGAGTAGCGATAGTTTTCGGATCATGGATCCAAGGTAGTGCGATTGATCACTGTCCGCCTTTCAGGGGCTCGTCATGCTGCACGCGGGGTAGGAATTTTTCGTTGAAATACCGCACTGCAGGACTCATCGCTGCCGGGCTTGTCGCCGCCGTCTGGGGCACCTACCTGACCCGGCCTGCGCCCGCGGGGCCGTCGCCCGCAGCGGGAACCGAGACGTCGCCTCGCGTGCCATCGGCGCGCGATATCGTCGTGGATCAGGCGTCGCTGCGCACCGCGGAGGATCTTGCCCGGATGCCGGTCACGCCGGAGGAGCGAACGTTTGCGCAGGATGCGCTCCGCATCGCCGACAACGACATGGACCTGGCGTTCGCATCGGCCGTGCGCAGAATCGCCAACCTCCCACAGGACACCGCTTCGGCAACGAAGGACGCTGACGCGCACCTGCAGGAAGCCCTGCAAACGCTCGCAGCGGATCAGGATCATCTCAAACAGCTCGAGAAAGCGCGGGCAAAGCTCGATTCTGCTTCCGGAGAGTCCCTTCGCGATCAGATCAACCTCGCGAACGCGCAGGTCGCACTCGATCAGGACGAAGTCGACGACGCGCGCGTGGACCTCAGGCGCGCGGGTGGTGACCCGCAGGGAAGAATGGAGGAATTGCTCGCCGAGCACGCCGCGGCATCGCGAGCGTCCGATTCGGTGCACATCACCGTCGTGAATCCGGCGCGCGACGAGGGCCTCGTGCGTCATCTGCAGACGCTCGTCGTGCTCGCAAAGAAGAAACGCGCGGTCGTCGCTGCCCGGCGCCAGGCGGACTCGACCGGCGGCGGCCTCGAGATGCGGCATGACCTCTCCGAGGAAAGCAAACCGGAGCGTGTCCGTGCCGCGCCAAACCTGTCGCACGATTCGGCTCGAGCCCTGCTGGCCGAAACGCAGCGACTGGGCCGCGAGACAGCAATCAGAGCGACCCTTGACCGCCGCGTCGAGAATCAGCATTCCCTGTCCGCGGTGTATTCGGGCTGGGTCGCGGTCATCGCCGCGCAGCAGCGCGCCGCCGTAAACCGCGCGCTCACGAGCGTCACGTGGATTCTCGCAATCGTGCTCGCGGCGATCATCGTGATTCGAGTAGTGTCGGGGGTTCTGGACCGCAGCAAGCGCTGGGCGCAACCGCATCACCTCGCGGTACGCGTGGCGTTTCAGGTCGTCGCGGCGCTCCTCATTGCCTTCGTCATCGCCGGTCCGCCCAGCAACCTCGGCACGATGGTGGGACTCGTGACCGCCGCGCTCACCATCGCGCTCAAGGATTTCATCGTCGGGTTCGTGGGATGGTTCGTGCTCCTCGGCAAGAACGGCATTCGGATCGGTGATCTCGTCGAGATCAGAGGCGTAACCGGCGAGGTTGTCGAGCTCGGTGTTTTTCGAACCGTGTTGCTCGAAATGCGTGCGTGGACCGATTCGGGCAACCCAACGGGACGCCGGGTCACGTTCAACAACAGCTTCGCGATCGAGGGACACTACTTCAACTTCTCGACGTCCGGACGGTGGTTGTGGGATGAGATCCGAATCGCCGTGCCCGCGGGGCGGGATGCGCACGCGATCGCGGCCACGCTGCAAAAGCAGGTGGACGAAGCCACTGCCGAAAGCGTCCGCGAGGCCGAAGCACAGTGGCGCGCGGCCCTCGGCTCCAGGCATCCCCAGGCGCCTCTCACTGGCGCCAGTGTCACACTGCGGCCGACAGCGGCCGGCGTGGAGATCGTGATTCGCTACGTGACGCGTGCAACGGAACGCGAGGAATTCCGCGCCCGGATCTACAAGACAGCGCTGGAGATGCTGGAGGGCGCGGCGGCCAGATAACGTGGCCCCACCGCGCGGCGCTGTGTTTAGCGACTCGCTGCGCTCGCCTTGATTCGCGCGCGGAGTGAGTCGATGGCGGCTTGCGAAAAGTACCGGCCATCCGCGACAACCCCGGCGATGGACCGCGTGTTGGCGATGTTCTCGAGCGGATTCGCCCGCAGCAGCACGAGATCAGCGACATGACCCGCTGCGACGCTGCCGTACTCGTTCAGTTTACCGTAGAACCGTGCAGGATTGAGTGTGGCCGTTTGCAGCGCCTGCAGCGGCGTGAATCCCGCGTCGACGAAGCGTTGCAGCTCGAGATGCAGGCTGATCCCCGGCGTCACGTCGACGCCGGCGGGCGTGTCGGTCCCCGCGAGAAACGGCACGCCTGCCGCGTGCAGTCTTCGCACGATGTCCAGCTCGTGCGCCACGAACCGCGTGCGAACCGCAAGCGGATCCGTGCCGAGACTCCCGAGAATCGACTTCTGCATCGAGGGATACTTCTTGTCGATCCACGTCCGCGGCGTGTATGCGAGATCAGGGTCTTTCAGGTACTGCACGGTGTCGACGAGCCACTGTCCACGCTCCCAGAACAGCGTCGGGCACTGCCACACGTTGTGCTTCGCGATGAGCTGGATGATGTTCGCTTCGCGCGCGGCGTCGTAACGGTCGAGAAAAGCCGCCAGACTCTTGTTGCCACTCGGCGCATTTCCGCCATACTCGCGTTTGAGAAAGGAATCTTCATCGGGCGTACTCGCTTCGAAGATGCCAATCAGATGCTCGAAGGTCCGTTGCCCCGAAGCGATTGCTTCAGAGGCACGAATCTGGTCTGGTACGTGCCCCTCAAATGGAATCCCGACCTTCTTCGCCTCCTC
>DASRAP010000013.1:0-16362 GCA_035638155.1 Gemmatimonadaceae bacterium
CGGCAACGCTCTCGTGAAGTTCAGGTCCCGTTCACTCCTTCCGTCGGTGCCATGAAGATCGCCAGCGTCCTGCTCGCCTCTGCCATCGCGTTCGCGTCCTCGTCTGCCCAACCCTCGTCGCCGCCCGGAAAGAACGTTCCCATTCGTCCACTGGGCGCCGTCGAAGCGATTTCAAACGACACGCTCGGCCAGCGCATCGTGACACGAGGACTGTCCGATGGGCGCGTGCTGGTCGGCGTCTTCCCATACGGGCTGCCAAATCCGGATCCCAACCGCCGGCGCGTGAAGCTGTTCGACAAGTCGCTGCAGAGTTTTCAGTTGGTTCGCGATTCGTCGCAGATCCCCACGCTCATCCGCTTCACGGGCGATTCGACGCTCATTCTCGATGTTCAGTCTCGCGCGTTGCTCGTGCTCGACCCGGGCGGCAAGATCGCGCGCACGATGGCGCTTCCGAAGACTCAGGATTTTTCCGCGCTCCAGGGATTCATCCACATACCGGCCATTGATCCGCAGGGCCGTCTCGTGTACCAGGGAAACACTCCGCAACCTCCGCAGCGAGGACCGAACGCCCTGCCGTTTCAATTGCCGTTCTTCCCCGACTCCGCGCCAATCGTGCGCGCGAACTTCGACACGCGGACAATTGACACCGTCGCGAAGATCAGGATCGTCAGGCAGGCAACCCTCACCGTCAAACCCGAGGGCGTGAATTACGTGGCGAAGGTTGTCGCCGAGCTGCTGAGCTGGGCGGACGAGTGGACCATGCTGCCAGACGGCACGATCGCGATCGTGCGCGGGCAGGATTATCACATCGACTGGTATGCGCCCGACGGCACGAAGAGCTCCACGCCGAAAATGCCGTTCGATTGGCGGCGCATCACTGACGAAGAGAAGAAGCACGCCATCGATTCCATTGGGCCGATTCTCGACAGTGCGCGCACGCAAATGCAGCCGCAGACGTTTCAGACGCCCGACGGCGTCCAGTCTCGCATCACGATCACGTTCGAAGCGCCGCCCATGAGCGCGCTGCCGGATTACGAGTCGCCGATCGGGCCGGGCTCCGTGCGCGCCGATCTCGACGGCAACGTGTGGATCGTGCCCCGCACATCCGCCGCGGCGCAGGGCGGGCTCCTGTACGATGTCGTCAACCGAAAGGGCGAGCTCGTCGAGCGCGTGCAATTTCCGAAAGGTGTCGCGCTCGTGGGCTTTGGCCCCGGCGGGGTCGTGTACCTGAATCGCATCGAGGGGAACGCAGGGTTCCTCCAGCGCGCGAAGATCCGGTGAGGCTATTTTTCCTGACTCAGCGGCGCGGCAGTTGCTGACGTCATAGCCACCCTTGGAGTCGATTCGCATGAAGTCTCTCACACGCGTGCTCGTTCTCGCGGCGGTCGTCGCGTCCCCACTCGTCGCGCAAACGCCGCGCGCGTTTCAGGTCAGCGACTGGTACAAGATCGCCCGCGTGGCCGGCGGGGTTCTCTCGCCTGACGGCAACACGCTCGCGTTCACTGTGACGACGGTGCGCGAAGCGGAGAACCGCCGGCACACGGAGATCTGGATTCAGCCCCTGACCGGTGGACCGTCGAAGCGCATGACGTCGCCGGAATTCGAGAGCACGGCGCCGCGCTGGTCCGACGACGGCAAGACGCTCTACTTCACGTCGCAGCGTCCGCACGCCACAGGAACCCAGTGGGGCGTGCGCATCGACGAAGCCGGCGAGCCGTTCGAAACGAACGCAGCCGGCGCGGCGGGTGGCGGTCGCGGAGGCCGAGGCGGTGGTCGTGGGGGATTCGGAGGCGACGCGAACGCCGGCGCGCGGCCGCTTGATAAGAGTTTTACCATCACAGCGGGGGCAACGGGCCAAGGGCAAGGGGCAGCGGGGCGTGGAGGTCGTGGTCGCGGCGATACCGCCGACTCCACATCCGTGCCGCTCAACGATCCCTACTCGCGCATGGCGCCGCTTTCGCGGCCGCCAAATGGTTCGATCACCAAGCCCGTTGATCCTGCGCGATTCGACGGCAAGCACTTCATCGACGTCGCCACGCGGTCGAACGACGCGGGCTTCGTGCCGAGCACCGGTCGAGGCGGACGCGGCGGCGCCGCGGACTCGACCGGAGGCGGGCGCGGTGGTCGCGGCAACGGCAATGGGCTCGCTGTTCCGAACGGGGAGCCCCTGCAGCTCTTCATTCAGCGCGGCAGCGCTGAGCGTAAAGCGATCACGAACACCAATTACTCGCATCTCACGCCAAGCGTCTCGCCCGACGGGAAGTGGGTGGTCTTCGCCGCGGATCCGAAATTGCGCAGCGACTCGCTCGTCCGCCGCGAGACGGATTCGCTCGCGAAACTTCCGCCCAATCGCGCGCGCGACGAAGCCGACCGCAACGACCAGGATCTCTACGTTCTTCCGGTCGCCGCGTGCGAGACGAATTCCGCCGACTGCAAACCGAAGAAGATCGAATACTTCGGCGCGGAGTCGAACATCATCTGGTCCGCAGATTCGAAACAGCTCGCGTTTGTCGGACGTCCGGGCCGGCTCAACAGCTCGCATCTCTTCCTCGCCTCGGTTGACGGCGGCAAGGCCGTCGACCTCCTCGGCACGTGGAAGTACGAGCCCGGCACCATCGAGTGGTTCAAGGATGGCAAGATCCGCATGACCACCACGACCGGTGGTTCGACGGGGCTCTGGCAGGTCGATCCGTCCACGAAGCAGATCTCGCCGATTCTCGCGGGGCGGCGCGAAGTCACCAACATCGTCTACGACATCGCGAAGACGAAGATGGTCTACACGTCGAGCGACGTGTCGCATCTCGCCGAGTATTACGTGTCGGATATCAACGGCCAGAACGAGAAGAAACTCACCGGCTTCAACGACAAGCTGCAGAGCGAAGTCCAGTTCTCCGACGCCGAGCGATTCACGTACAAATCGGTGGACAATCTGGAGATTGAAGGCTGGCTGATGAAGCCGTACGGCTATCAGGCCGGCAAGAAGTATCCGCTCGTGATCTACATCCACGGCGGACCGCACTCCGCGTACGGCGAAGGATGGTTCGATGAATTCCAGAGTCTTGCGGGCGGCGGTTTCTTCGTGCTGTTCACGAATCCGCGCGGCTCGAACGGCACCAACGGCGCGTTCACGAACGCGAGCCGCGGCGATTGGGGCGGCAAGGACTATCAGGATCTCATGAAGGCGGTGGACCTCATGTCGGTCCGCGCCGACGTCGACTCGAACAGGATGGGCGTGACGGGCGGATCGTACGGAGGTTACATGACGGCGTGGGTCACGACGAAAACCAATCGCTTCAAGGCCGCGGAAACCGACCGCATGATCAGCGAGTGGACGTACTGGTGGGGCGCGAGTGACGCGCAGTCGCTCACGAACAACGAATTCTTCGGGCGGCCATGGGAAAACCAGGCGATGTATGACTCGCTTTCACCGATTCGTCACGTGAAGAACGTGAAGACGCCAACGCTCATGGTGCAGTCGGAAGACGATTTCCGCACGCCGATGGGAAACGCGGATCTCTGGTACACGGCGCTCCGCACGCAGGGTGTGCCGGCGGAGTTCGTGCGGTACCCGCGGTCAACGCACGAGCTCTCACGCTCGGGCGAACCGTGGCTGCTCGTCGACCGGCTCGGCCGCATCCGTCAGTGGTTCACCTACTGGCTGATCGACGGCGGGCCGGCGAAGGGGGCGGCGGCGACCCAGAGCCAGCAGCGTTAGCGGGTCCGCTGGATCGAGGGGTACCCCCCCAACCCTTTCTATGGACAGATTGTCTATAGTTAGGTCATGCCCAATGCGCCGCTCAAGCACGACGTTCTCGTCATCCTCCTCGCGCTCTCCGCGCGGCCCCTGCACGGCTACGGCATCATCCAGGCCGCCGAGCAGAGTCCCGCGGGATCAACCGAGCTTCAGACGGGCGCGCTCTACCGCGCGCTCAAGCACCTGCTGGCCGATGGGCTGATCGAACAACGGCCCGCGCCAAGGAACGAAGAATCCGACGGACCCGAACGCCGCTATTACGGACTCACTTCCCGCGGCCAGCGTGTCCTGAACACCGAGCTCGACCGTCTCGCCGAGCTCGTACGCACGGCCCGCGCGCAGCGCGCGGGCCGAAAGCCGAGGCTCGCGTGAAAAACAGCCGGCTCTTCGAGGCATTGCTCCGCATGTATCCGCGGGCGTTCCGCGATGCCTTCGCCGGCGACATGCGTGCGGCCTTCGCGGACGCCCTCGCCGCGCGACGCGGCGTTGTGGCCAGGACCGTCTTTCTGCTCCGTGCCGTTCCCGACCTCCTGCGCTCGGCTGGCGCCGAGTGGGTGGACGTCATCCGTGAACTTCCCTCCCCGCGACCCATGCTTGCCGACCTTCCGATCACCGGTCGTCGCGCCGCGCGCGCGCTCGTTCGTGTTCCCCCCTTCACTGTCGCCGCCGTACTCACGCTCGCCATCGGTATCGGCGCGACGACCGCGGTATTCAGCGTGATGAGCGCGGCACTGCTCGAGCCGCTGCCGTATCCGAACGCGAAACGCCTCATGGTTGTTGAGGGGTCGACGAAAGGTGAAGGGATTTCGCTGTCGTATCCCGACCTCATGGATCTCAGGACGCGGTCACACCTGACCGAAGGTTTCGGGGGCTTCTACGGCCAATCCTTCACGCTGACCGGCGGAGCCGACGCCGTTCGCATTCCTGGCGATGTTGTGACGGCCAATCTGTTCGGCGTTCTCGGCGTTCAGCCGATTCTCGGACACACCTTCGCGGAATCAGATGATGCGCTCAACGCTCCGCGAGTCGTCGCGATTTCGAGCACGCTCTGGCGTGACCAGTTCGGAGCCGACAGCGGGATCGTCGGGAAGGCGATCACGCTCGACGGCGCGCCGTTCACCGTCGTCGCCGTCATGCCGGATGGATTTCACTTTCCGGACGGGGTGGTGTACGGTCCGTCGAACCTGTGGACGCCGATGTCCCAGCTCGACGCAGGCGACCGTCCGACTCGCGATGCGCACGCGGGCATCGTCGGTGTTGCGCTCCGCAGGCGTGGCGTTTCATATGACGATGCCGAGCGCGAGTTGCACGGGATTGCCGCTCAGCTCGCCGCCGAGTATCCCGCGACGAACAGGGACGGCGGCGTGTTCGTGCACGACCCCGTCGACGCAATCGTCGGCGACACCCGGGACGCGATCCGGATGCTTTTCGGCGCGGCGTTGCTCGTGCTGCTCGTTGCATGTGCGAACGTCGGCGCGCTGCTGCTCACGCGCACGGAAGCCCGGCGGCGGGAGATGGCGATTCGGGTCGCGCTGGGCGCGAGCGGCGTGCGCGTCGCGGCCGATCTCGTCGCCGAAGCAATACTGCTCGCGGTTGCGGGCGGCACGTGTGGCACGCTGCTGGCATTCACGATGGTGCGCGCATTTCGTGCCTCCCTGTCGGCGCTCCCGCGGCTCGCCACGGTCACGGTCGATTCGCGCGCCTTGATGTTCGCCCTCGCCGCGAGCGCCGCCGTTGCCGCGGCCTGCGTGCTGCTTCCGTTCTGGTCCGCGCGGCGTGCCGACGTGCAGCGATGGCTGAGGACGCGCGGTGCCGCCGGCGCCATGACGGTGCGCGTCCGCCACACACTCGTCGTCCTCCAGGTCGGCATGTCGCTCGTGCTCGTGGTGTCGTCGACGCTGCTCGTTCGCACCTTCGGCCGCGCGGCGAACGAGTCCGGCGGCATCCGCGCCGAAAACGTCACGACGTTCGCGATTCAGCTCCCCGACTCCCGGTACGGCCAGCCGGCGGCGCGCGCGCAGCTCGTGAGCGCGATGACGGACAAGCTCTCCGCCGTGACCGGCGTGTCGCACGCCGGTGCGATTGGGGTGCTCCCGTTCAGCGGTAGCGGCGCGCAGTCGGGAATCACGCGTTTCGGTGAATCGCGTGAGCAAGCGAAACGGACGGATGTCAACGCGGTCACTCCGGACTATTTCGCGGCGATGGGCGTCGATGTGCTCGCGGGCCGCGCGTTTACGAGTGCGGACGCGGACAACGCGCAACCGGTCGCCGTCGTGGACGAAGTGTTCGCCAAAGCGATGTGGCCCAACGAGGATCCACTCGGCAAGCGCGTGAGCGGATGGGGCAAGCCCGAATGGACCATCGTCGGCGTCGTGCGGCACGTAAAGAATTACGGCGTTACCGCCGACTCGAGACAGGAGATGTACGTGCCGTACGCGCAGCGGCCGACATTCCGGGCGTATCTCATCGTGCGCAGCGCGAGTCCGGCGGGCGTCGTCGACGCCGGCCGCGCGGCGGCAAAGTCCCTCGATCCTTCGCTCGCTGTTTTTGCCGCGCGTTCCATGCGGACGGTCGTGAACGCGACGCTCGCGAACGCTCGGCTTGCCGCGCTGCTGAGTGCGGCGTACGCGATCATTGCACTCGTGGTCGCGGTCATCGGCATTCACGGCGCGATTGCCTATCTGGTGCAGCGACGGACACGCGAGATCGGCGTGCGCCTCGCCCTTGGCGCGCAGTCGCGCCAGGTACTGCGCCTGGTGATGTCGCAGGGCCTCCGGCTCACCGCGACCGGCGTGGCGGCCGGACTGATCGGCGCCTATGTGGCCGGGCGTCTTCTTCGAAAGCAGCTATACGGCGTTGCGGCGAATGATGCGGCTACGTTCGTGATTGCTGCCGGCGCCATGATCGTCGTGGCTGCTGTCGCGAGCGGTCTCCCTGCGCGGCGCGCGGCGCGCGTTTCTCCACTTGTGAGTCTCAGCGACGACTAGCGGGCGCAGGACACCGAATCCACTTCATATTTCGATGCATCCGTAATAACCGGCCGCGCCGTACCTCCAGCTCCGTCGACGGTATACACCGTGGAGCGGCCTGCGACAGCCGCAGTGAAGACCAGGCGGTTTCCGGTCTCGAGCCAGCACAACCGCTGGCCGTAGAGCGGCGGTCGCTCGCCGGGGATGTCGATCGTGCGCAGAATCTCGCCGGTTTCGCCATTCAGAATTCTGATTGCCCCGGGCACGATCATTGTGAGCTTCGATCCGTCCGGTGACCACGTGAGCCCTTCTCCGCCACCTCCGAACGAGCCGCCGCCGTTGATGTAGATCGAGCTCCCGCACGTCATTGCGATCTTGCCCGTGACCGATGCAGCGATCTCGTGACCAGAGAGCTCAAACGTCGGGCAAATGATCGTGCCGTTTGGCCCAGTCGGATACGACCGGAGCAGCTGCTGCGTACCATCGCGCGCAACGCGATACAGCCCGGGGAGATCATTCGGCGTACCGTCAAACCTGAACCCGACGCCAATGAGTATGGCCGAGGCATCGGCGGTCCACGCCATTGCGCCCGTCTGTGCCCATCCGAACGATGACAACGACCGCGATCCGGTACCATCGCTTCCAATCAGCTGAATGCTTGGCGGGTCGAACGACACGGGCACATAGGCGATGACCTCACCGTCGGGGGACATGCGCGCATTGGGAAGCCAGTCGGACGTGACTTTCCGGATGCTGTGCGTTGCGCCGTCGATGACGTATGCGCCATACACGGATGCGACGAGCACCTTCCCGCCACCGAGCGCAGAGAAATCGACGTCAGACACCGCCAGTTGCGGACCCGGGGGTCCGTGCGGTCCGGTCGAGTTCCACAACGGTTCGCTGCACGCGAGCAGAACGCATGTGCACGCACAGACCGCAATCCCGGAAACACGCATTTGAAGCGCCTCGGCTGTTTCTCCCATGAATCTCCCATCAGGACCGGACACATGACATACGTCAGCTGACGTAGAAAGGCGGTAACATTCACCGTGCTCATGCCTCCGTTTCCAGGGAACAGAATGAAAGTGCTCATTGCTGCCAGCCTGCTGTGCGCCGCCACCATTGGCGCGCAGAACGCCGCGAAGAAGTTGCCGAGCGAAATGCCGGACACGGTGAAGCCCACCAACTACGGCTTCGATTATTCCCGCCGCGACGTCATGATTCCCATGCGGGACGGCGTGAAGCTCCACGCGGTGATTCTCACACCGAAGAACGCCCGCAGCGCACCGATTCTCCTCACGCGCACTCCGTACGACGCGACCGCACTCACCACGCACGCGCAGAGCTCGCACCTGGGTCCCGCGCTGCAGGGCTACGACAACGCGGTCGACGTGATCGTCGACGGTGGCTACATCCGCGTCGTCGAGGACATCCGCGGCAAGTATGGCAGCGAGGGCGATTACGTCATGAACCGCCCGCTCCGCGGCCCGCAGAATCCCACGGACGTCGACCACGCCACGGACACCTACGACACCATCGACTGGCTCGTGAAGAACATTCCCGAGTCCAATGGCCGCGTGGGCATCCTCGGCATTTCGTACGACGGATTCCTGCCGCTCATGGCGCTCGTGAATCCGCATCCGGCGCTCAAGGTGGCCGTGCCCATGAATCCGATGGTCGACGGCTGGATGGGCGACGACTGGTTCCACAACGGCGCGTTCCGTCAGCAGAACATGCCGTACATCTACGAGCAGAACGGATCGCGCGACAATTCCGCCAAGTGGTGGACGTCGAACTTCGACGACTACGACACGTACATGCAGGCCGGATCGGCAGGCGAGCTCGGAAAGCGACGCGGCCTCGAGCAGATGGGATTCTGGCGCAAGATCCTCGAACATCCGAGCTACGATGCGTTCTGGCGCGATCAGGCCGTCGACAAGGCGCTCGGCGCGCTGCCGCTCACCGTCCCGGTGATGCTCGTGCACTCATTGTGGGATCAGGAAGACATTTACGGCGCGATGGCGGTCTACAAGGCGATCAAGCCGAAAGACGTGAACAACGACAAGGTGTTTCTCGTCATGGGGCCGTGGCATCACGGTCAGGAAATCGATGACGGCAGCACCCTGGGCGCGCTCAAGTTCAACAGCAACACCGCGCTCGCGTTCCGGCAGGAGATTCTGCGGCCGTTTCTCGACCAGTACCTCAAGGACGGCGCTCCGAAATCGAACGTCGCGCCCGTGAATGCGTTCGAGACGGGCACGAACAAATGGCGTCAGTTGAACAAATGGCCTTCGGGCTGCGCCACGGGATGCACGCCCGCGCCGACTCCGCTCTATCTCGGTGCCAGTTTCAAGCTCACGTTCACGGCTCCAGCAGCCGGCACGAACGCGTTCGGTGAGTACGTCTCCGATCCGGCGAAGCCCGTACCGTTCCGTTCACGTCCCAGTCAGCCAATTGGATATGACAACGGCCTGACCTGGCCGGAGTGGCTTGTGGACGATCAGCGTGAAGCATCGGGTCGTCCCGATGTGCTCGTGTACACGTCGGACGTGCTCACGGCGCCGCTCAAGATCAGCGGGCAACCGATTGCCAATATCGTGGCATCTACTGATGGAACGGACGCGGACTGGGTTGTGAAATTGATTGACGTGTACCCGGACGAAGTCGCGGGCGATGCGCGGATGGGCGGATATCAGCTGATGGTTGCGGCGGACATTTTTCGCGGGCGTTATCGGGAGAGTTTCGAAACGCCGAAGGCGATCACGCCGAATCAGGCGTTACCGTACCGTTTCGCGCTTCCCACGGCCAACCATGTATTTCTTCCGGGGCACCGTGTGATGGTGCAGGTGCAGTCGAGCTGGTTCCCGCTGTACGACCGAAATCCGCAGACGTTCGTGCCGAACATTTTCTGGGCCAAGCCGGGGGATTACCGGAAATCCGTGCACCGGATATTCCAGAGTTCGTACGTCGAGATGCCCGTTGTTCGCTAGCAGAAATGTGATCTTGGCTGTTCCCCTCCAGCCCTCCAGCCCACTAGCCCTCTAGCCCTTGTTTCTCCCAGTTGAAACCGATCGTCTTTTGACCGACGTATCCCAGCCAATGGCTGGATTTTCCACCCCACGGAGGCTTCATGAAACGGATCGCAGCAGTTGTTGGTGCAGCAGCTCTCGTGTTCTCGGCGTCAAGCGCAAGCGCGCAGAAGGGAACGTTGTTCGTCGTCGCAACCGGCGGCGCGACCATTCCGATTGGTGACTTCAAGGACAGCGGCGCCAAGACGGGCTGGATGGCGAACGGCGGGCTCGGCTACGACATCACGAACAACCTGTTCCTTGCCGCGGTCTACCGGTACGGTTCGAACAGCAATGACGCCGGCGGCGATGCCCTCAAGCTCTCGGGGTTCGAAGGCAGCGTGGGCTATTCGTTCGGTGCGGAAGGCGCGAAGATGCACCCCTACCTGCGCGCGGGCATCGGCCAGCTGAAGGGCAAGGTGGGCGACATTTCGGGCGACGGCCAGACCACGTACTCCGGCGCGTTCGGCCTCTACATGCCGAAGTCCGCGAAGTGGGGCTGGTTCGTCGAAGGTCAGTACAACACAATCAGCGCCCCCGAAGGCGGCACGAGCAGCAACTTTATCGGCGTGCACCTCGGCTTCACCTGGGCCCTGATGACGAAGAAGTAGACAGCGGGCAAGCACTACTTGAAGCGGGACACGAGAGATCGTGTCCCGCTTTTTTTGGCCCCCGAAGATTTACGGAAATGGGAGATGGGAGACGGGAGATGGGAGATGTAACAGACATGTGAAATGGGCCATGGCGCTTCCATGTTCCATCTACCATCTGCCATGGCAGTTACATCTCCCATCTCCCATTTCCCATCTCCCATAGCAGTTACATCTCCTATGGACGTAGATCCAGGACACCGGGGCCTGACGTAGAATCCCAGTCCCTTTCCCCTCCGAGGATCTCATGGCATTCACGATCACGTTCCGCCCGAAAGGCATGTCCGCCGCGAAGTACGACGAAGTCATCCGGCAGCTCAACGCGGCGGGCGCCGGAGCACCGGCTGGCCGCCTCTTCCACACGTGCTACGGCCCTCCGAATGCTCTCAACGTGGTCGACGTCTGGAGCAGCATGGAGCAGTTCGAGAAGTTCGGCGGAGTGCTGATCCCCATTCTCACCGCGCAGGGTATCGATGTCGGGCAGCCCGACGTCCAGCCACAGCACAATGCGATTACGGGAAAGGCCTAGCTAACAGATATGGGAGATGGGAGAGGGGAGATGGGAGATGTAACAGACATGTGAAATGGGCCATGGCAATGGCGCTTCCATATTCCATCTCCCATCTGCCATGGCAGTTACATCTCCCATCTCCCATTTCCCATCTCCCATCGTAGTTACATCTCCCATTTCCCATCTCCCATGGTAGTTCTTATGTGTGCCCGTCTTCCCTTCTCCTTCTCAGCGCAGCGCGATTGAGGCGCCGCCCGGGCCCCTGCTCGTTCTCGCGGGGCCCGGTGCCGGAAAGACTTATTGCCTGATCGAGCGGATTCGCTTCCTGATCGAAGCGCACGGCTTCGATCCGGCGCGGATTTGCGCGTTCACGTTCACGAACAAGGCGGCCGGTGAAATCGCGCACCGTCTCGAGACGCGTATCGGCGCGGCGGCCGCGCGCGTGAAGCGCGGGACCATTCATCGCTTCTGCGCCGACTTGCTCCGCGAGCTCGGCGGCGCGGTTGGGCTCGAGCAGGGATTCGGGATCGCCGACGAGGAATACCAGCTCAGCGCCCTGCGCCGCATCGAAGGCCCGCGGCGCTGGCATCGCAACACACTCACGCGGTTCTCCGCGCATCGGTTCCGCGGCGATCCGCTCCTGCACAATGACCTCATACTGTTCGAGAAGTACGAGCGTTTTCTCGCGGACCGGCGTCTGGCGGATTTCGATACGCTCGTCCTCAAGGCCGCCGAGCTCCTCGAGCGCCCCGACGCTTCGAAGACCGTGCGCGAACGCTTCGACGTCATACTCGTCGACGAATTTCAGGACCTGAATCCCGTCCAGTATCGCGTGGTGCACGCGCTCGCCCGCGAGCACCGGCACGTGTTCGGCGTGGGCGACAACGAGCAGTCCATCTACTCGTGGGCCGGCGCGGACCCGAAGGTCTTCACCACATTCGTCAATGACTTCGGGATCACGACGAACAAGATCAGCCTCGAGGAAAACCGTCGCTGCCCCGCGGACGTTTTCTCGCTGGCGTGGAAGCTCGTCACGATCAACGCGCCCCTCTTTGGCAGCCGCACGCCGCCGCGCGCCAGCCGGGAACCCGCGTTTCCCATTCGCGCGATCTCGTTCGGGACCGATGCCGACGAAGCCGCGTGGCTGATCGACGACTTGCGCCGCGATCGCGAAGCAAGCGGCCACGAGTGGGGACGCGTTGCCTTGGTGTACCGCAAGCACGAGATCGGCGAGCTGCTCGAAACGACGCTCCTCAATGCCGGCATTCCGTGCCGCCTCGCGCAGGGACGCGCACTCGCGGACGATCCGGCGATCGCCTACGTGATCGCGGCGATTCGCGTCATCTCCCATCCGCACGACGACGTGTTCGCGGAATGCTTCTTTCGTGAGGTCCTGCCCCGTGTGCTCCTCGACGAAGCGCTCGCGAAGGCGGAAGAGGCGCGCATTCAGCTGCGCCAGCAGCTCAGCCGCATGGCGGCGGAGCTTCCGCGCGGCGACGATAACGCGCGCCAGATTCGCCGCGCGCTTGCGAACTATCGCAACCTGACTGCGATCGGAAAACAGCACCCGGGCATCGCGTCGCTCGTGAAGGACCTGCTCTCTCGACGCGTGGGAAGGCTTCCGTCAGTGCTCGTCGACCGCGAAGACGAGATCGAAGACCCGGCGGGCATGCCGCATGTTGTCGCGCTTGCTGAACGGCTGCGATCCGCCCGGAACCGCGGCGCGCCGGTGTGGATCGAGCCCGTGCCCGGAGAGAAGACATCGTGGAGCGGCATCGACATTCCCCTGGGCGCGATTCTCGCGAATGCCGGGATCGATGCCGTGCGCGGCGATCCGCCGAAGGACGCCGAACGGATTCACGCACGCGATCTCCCGACCACCGGACTCGCGCTCGGCGTGTTCAAGGCCGCGCAGATGCTCGAGATGACCGGCAACGACGCCGCCTTCACGAATTTCACCGCGATTGATCTCGAAACGACCGACAACGACATCCGGAAAGCCGAGGTCGTGGAAATCGCGGCGGTGCGCGTCCGTGGCGGCAGGATCGTCGACACGTTCCACTCGCTCGTGAAACCGGCAACGCCGATCACGGCGGGGGCCATTGCCACACACGGCATCACCAACGACGAAGTCTCTGCGTCGCCGTCGTTCGCACAGGTGTGGCCGCGGTTCCGCGAGTTCTGCGGCGACGACGTCATCGTCGCGCACAACGGCTACGAATTCGACTTCAAGATCCTGTACCGGATGTCACGTGCGGCCGGCGCCACATTCGGACTGTGCACGTTCGATTCGCTGCCGCTCGCTCGCGATCTGTTCAACACCAGCCGCAAGCTCGGTGATCTCGCGCATCATTTCGGGATCGACACCGGCCGGTCGCACCGCGCGCTCGACGACACCAAAGCGCTGGCGCAGGTGATGCTGAAGCTCAACGAAATGAAACTCGAACGGTCGCGAAAAACCGCGCTCGTGAACCTGCTCGACCAGCTGGGCGTTGCGCTGGCGCTCAGTGACCGCGAATCGCTCAGAGACGAAGCCCGAATGCTCGCGCGGCTCACCGTCCCATACGCGCTGGCCCGCTACAGCGACTGTCTCCAGTACTACGAGCACCGTCAGGGAGCGGATGAGAGCATTCCCAACGCGCAGGACGTCGTCGACCGCCTGGGTGGCATGGCGCTCATGGAAAAGATTCGCGCCGAAAAAACCGCCGATGAGCGCTACCCATCAGCGATGAAGCGTCTGCGCAGCATCATCGACGAGCTTCCCGATGCTCCGCTCGACACGCAGCTGTCGATATTCCTGGAGCGCGTAGTCCTCTCGAAATACGACGGCACCGAGTCCGACTTGGAGCGCGTGAACCTGCTCACGCTCCATTCGACCAAGGGCCTGGAGTTCTCTCGCGTGTACGTCGTGGGCGTCGAGGATGCGCAGCTTCCGGGCGGATCGCCCGAAAAAGGGCCGAGCGCGCACGAGATCGAGGAAGCGCGGCGACTGCTCTACGTCGGCATGACTCGCACCATCGACCGATTGGTGCTTACGCGCTCCGAGACGCGTAGTGAGAAGCCGACCGGCGGCCGGCGATTCCTCGACGAAATGGGGCTGGTGGCCGAACCCGCGACGGCGACGGCCGGGGCCGCGTGACGGACGCGTGGAGCATTCCCGTCGGCGACGCATCGACGAGCGCTGCGTACGAGCCGGCGACGACACCCGGCGAGACGGGCCTCGTTGTGTTCGCACACGGCGCCGGCGGTAACATGCTCGATCGTGGAGTACTCGCATCCGCGAACGCGTTGCGCGCGAACGGGCTTGGTGTCGTGCGCTTCAATTTCCTGTACAAGGAGCGGAAGTCGGGGCGCCCTGACCCCATGCCCCGCCTCATGGAGACGTTCGCCGCCGTCGCGGACGATGTGCGCGAGCGATTGAAGCCGGCGCGGCTCATCATTGGTGGCCGGTCAATGGGCGGGCGCGCCGCCTCGATGCTCGCGGCGGACGGCTATCGCGCGGACGGTCTGCTCCTGCTCGCGTACCCGCTCCATCCGCCGGGTAAGCCGGAAAAAATCCGCGATGCGCACCTTCCGCACATCACGATGCCCGTGCTGTGCTTCAGCGGAACGCGCGACGAGTTCTGCACGCGCGCGCTCATGGAGAAGGCAGTGGCGTCAGTGACGGCACCATGGGACATGCGCTGGATCGAGGGGGCGGATCACAGCTTCCACGTGCTCAAGTCGTCGGGACGAACCGACCGCGATGTGATGGACGAAATTGGCGCGGTCGCGGGCAGGTGGGCGACGACGTTACTTGAATAGTGCCGCGGCTTTCGCCACGACCTGAGAGACGCCCCACGCCGCCGGAATGAGTACCACGAGCCAGGACGCGACGAGCTTGAACGTGTCCGCGCCGCTCCGCCGGGAGGTCTCCCTCATGCGGCCATCCGCGCAGCGGCGCCCGCCGGATCCGGCTCAAACCGAAAGCGAGCGTCGACGGGCGTGACCAGCCAGTTGGCGATGAACCCGATCACCAACAACCCCGCCATGATGTACATCGTGACGGAGTATGCGCCTGCTTTCGGCACGCCGCGCGCGATTTCGAATTCGCGGATGTAATTCACCAGCGCCGGACCCGCGACGCCCGCAACGGACCATGCCGTCAGCAAGCGTCCGTGAATCGCGCCCACATGCATCACGCCAAAAAGGTCACGGAGATACGCCGGGATCGTGGCAAAACCGCCGCCGTACATGGTCATGATCACGGCGTAGGCCGCGACGAACAGCACGACACTGCCCGCGCGTCCCGTCGCCGGGACGAGCGAGTACAGCAGCGCCCCGAGCGCGAAGAAGATTGCGTACGTCAATCGCCGCCCAATGACATCGGACGTGGAGGACCAGAGGAACCGCCCTGCCATGTTCGCGAGGCTGAGCAGTCCCACGAATCCGGCCGCGGCGGCCGGCGTGATGCGTCCCGTGAACATCTCCTGGATCATCGGCGACGCCTGACCGAGCACACCGATACCCGCGGTGACGTTGAAGCAGAGCACGACCCACAGCAGCCAGAATTGCTTCGTCGAGATGGCGCGATTGACGTGCACGTCGGGCGCGGGCGGGCGAACGCTGCGCACCGCCGCCGCCGGCGCCGGCGCGCTTCCCGGAGCTGGCAAACGAACGGTGAACACTCCGAACATCATGAACACGAAATAGATCGCGCCCATGGCCACAAACGTCGGTACCACGCCCACGCTCGTGGCCGACTTGAAATGATCCATGAGTGCGACGGCGAGCGGCGACCCAATCATGGCGCCCCCGCCGAAGCCCATGATCGCGAGGCCTGTAGCCATGCCCGGGCGGTCGGGAAACCATTTGATCAGCGTCGACACGGGCGAGATGTAGCCGAGCCCGAGACCGATGCCGCCGATCACGCCGTAGCCGAGGTACACGAGCCAGATGCTGTGCAACTGAACACCGAGCGCCGCGACGAAGAATCCCGTTGCAAAACACGTCGCCGACGCAAACATCGCTTTACGCGGCCCGGCATCTTCGAGCCAGCGGCCGAACGTGAACGCCGACAGTCCGAGAAAGACGATCGCGGTGCTGAAGACCCACCCGATCGTCGACAGCTTCCAGTCACCGGGGGCCTCAGTCGTGATGCCAATCGCGTGCGACAGCGGGAGGTTGAACACGCTGAACGCGTATGCCTGCCCGATCGACAGGTGAATGGCGAGCGCGGCCGGCGGCACGCGCCATCGGTCGTAACCCGGCGGCGCGATGCAGCGTTCCCGATCGAGAAAACCCATGATGTAAGATGCGCTATCTGAACTTCACTCGCACCACCCGCTCAGTGTCGAGCGAGTCGCGTGCCACCGCGAGCGCCGTGCGCCCGGCAATCGTCGTGTTGTACGACAGAAGAGCGAGCCTGGAC
>DASRAP010000014.1:0-3632 GCA_035638155.1 Gemmatimonadaceae bacterium
TCCTTGAGGATCGTGTCCATCTGCGCGTGCAGCCGCTCGAGCTCGCTCTTTCCGAGCTCGTGCACCTCATCGGGAGACATCGTCGTCGTGGTCGACGCCTTGAGCGCCCAGCGGTAATACTCCTCGCCGTGCGGCCGCGCGCCCATGCCGGCGTCGTTCGTCGCGATCTTTTGCTGCGCCTCGAGCTCCTTGATCTGCGCCTCGAGCGCGGGCGCAACTTCCTGGTGCGCAATCTTGCGCGCGCGCGCGGCCCAGTCGCCCGGAATGTCTTTCGTTCGGCGCGCGATCGACTCGACGAGTGACCCGCCTTCGTGGGCATTCTTGAGCGACACGCTCATCTGGCGCACCGCCTTCTCGATCAGGAACGCTGGCGGCACCAGTCCCGCGCCCCGCGCCGCCTGCACCCGGCCCAGTTCCCCGCCCAGCTGCTTTGCGTACGATTGAAGGCGAGTGAGGTACGCCTCCGCGTCGTTCGCGTTCTCGATCTGGTGGTCGCTGTCGAGAAAACGCGGGATATCGAGATACGCACCGACGTTCTGAATCACCACGTACGGCGTGTTCCGCCAGTTTCCGACAGCAACGTCGCCATACGGCAGTGCAAACCCTTCGAGTGACGTGCCGTACGCGCTGCGAACCACGTCGACACTCGTGCGGACGGAATACGACAGCTTCGACGTATCAAGCGCGTTCAGGCGGTCGAGGTCTGCGCGAAGCTGGCCGGCGATTCGCTTCTGCCCATCGAGCGATCGATCTGTGAGCTGCGAACGCAAAGCTGCCTTTGCGCCGGTATCGAGGCCGAGCGATGTGGCGGTTTCCGGATAGAGCGCGAGAAAACCGTCGGCGATGCCGTCGAGCACGTTGAGTGCGTCAGCGTCCATTGAAGCGGCGGTTACGGTGCGTTGTTCGCATCCGGTGAACAGCGGAAGTGCGGCGGCGGCGGCAATACCCGCGAGCGCTTCACGGCGACTGAACTGTCTGGATGACATGGATGGCGGGATGAGCGATTATGCTGCACGGAATAATGGCAGGTAGCGTGAGGTCGCGCTCGCTTCTCCCACCCTTGAGCAGACTATGCCGGTTGAACAGGCCCTCCTGAAGGATGTCGGGATCTTCCGCCTCCTCGACGACAACGAACGCGCGACGCTCGCGGGGCTGTTCGAGCGCCGAACCTTCCGTGCGAGCGAGACGATCTTTCACGCCGGCCAGCCCGGCGACGAGATCTTTCTCGTCCTCACAGGCAACGTCCGGCTCGGGATCACGAGCGACGTGGGCCAGGAAATGATTCTCGCCGAGGTGACGTGTGGTGGCGTGTTCGGGGAGATTTCGCTGCTCGACGGCGGTCCGCGCACCGCGACGGCGGTGACGACGGAAGACACCGAGGCGCTCACGCTCGACCGTGCGCAACTCCTCGAGCTCGTCGAGCGGCATCCGCACGTCGCGATCGATTTGCTGACCGTCATGGGACAGCGCATCCGCGAAACCGACGTGCTTCTCCGAACGCAGACGGCGCGGAATCTGAATACGGAAGAAGATGAGCGAATGACCCTCGGCCAGCGCGTGGCCGATCGCGTGGCAACGTTCGGCGGATCGTGGACGTTCATCATGCTCTTCGCGCTGTTCCTGATTTCGTGGATCACGCTCAACACGCTGCTCCTCGGCCGCGCCGTCGATCCCTTCCCGTACATCCTGCTCAACCTGTTCCTGTCCATGATTGCGGCGCTCCAGGCGCCGGTGATCATGATGAGCCAGAACCGTCAGTCGGCGAAGGACCGCCTCAAGGCCGATCTGGACTACGAGGTCAACCTCAAGGCCGAGCTCGAGGTCGCGCAGCTGCACCGCAAGATCGATCACCTCACGGAACGCGTCGAAATCGCGACCGCGAAGTGGAAACCCGCGTAGCCGGGAGCTACGATAAGAGTGGCCACTGACCCCCTCCGGAGCACCGCGCATGCCGATGTACGACGAGCTCGACATCCTCGATCAGATCCAGGTTGAAGCCGAACAGGAAGCGGAACGACTCGGCTTCTCCACCGATCTCGATCGCCGAAAGTTCGTGTTCATGACGCTCGCGACAGCGGCCGCGAGCACGTTTGGCTTCGGCGCGCGTGCAGTCGCGCAGGGCGGCGGCGTTGCAATCAGCGGCAGTCGCGGGGGACCGAATTCGCAGCAGGCGCGAACACCTGTCCCGCTCGACAACATGGAAGCGGTGTCGTGGACGTTCCAGCCGTATCCCGGCGGGACCGGTGCGCTGCTCGAGAAGACGTATCGCGAAAAAGGCGTTGCGGCGTTCGAGCGCCAGCCCTTCGCGTGGAGCGACAGCAAAAAAGGGGCGTTTCACCTCACGCCGTGGGGTTCTGCTCCTTTCCCCACGTCTGACGAAGACATCGCGTTTCTCCCCGCGCACCGCCTCGCCGCAGCGGTCAAGGCCGGCAAGCTGACGTCAACGCGCATTACGCAGATCTACCTCGATCGCCTGAAGAAACTGAATCCTACGCTCTTCTGCGCCGTGACGATCATGGAAGAGCAGGCGCTCAAGGATGCGGCGGCGATGGACGCAGAGCTCAAGGCCGGCAAGTATCGCGGTCCGCTGCACGGCATTCCGTGGGGTGTGAAGGATCTGTTCGCGGTGAAAGGCACGCCCACCACATGGGGCGCGCAGGACTTCGAGAATCGCGTGATCGATCTCGACTCCGAGGTTGTCGTGCGTCTTCGGAACGCGGGCGCGGTGCTCATCGCCAAGTTGTCCACGGGCCAGTTTGCGCAGGGGAGTCAGTGGTTCCGCGCGAACACGCGGAATCCATGGAACACGTCGCAGGGTTCGAGCGGATCGTCCGCGGGTCCGGCATCGGCAACCGCCGCCGGCTGTGTGGCGTTCGGCATCGGCACGGAGACGTCGGGCTCGATCGTGTCGCCTGCAACGACGTGCGGGATCAGCGCGCTGCGTCCGACGTTCGGCCGGGTGAGCCGCTATGGCGGGATGGTGCTCGCCTGGTCGCAGGACCGCGTGGGCCCGCTCACTCGATCCGCCGAGGACGCGGCGATGGTATTCAACGTCATCCACGGCGCCGATGAGAAGGATCCGGGCACGATCACGATGCCGTTTCATTTCAATGACAACATCGATCTCGCGTCACTGCGTATCGGCGTTCGCGCGCAGATCACGCAGAACCCCGATCCGAACTTCACCGCGTTCGTCGACAAGCTTCACGCGCTTGGCGCCAAAACGAGCGAGCTCGGCGCTCCGCCGCAGGTCGTGGGGAGCCAGGGCGGCATCGACGTCGAGTCCGCGGCGGCGTTCGATGCATACGTCCAGATGAAAGCGAAAGAGCTCGGCATGGACATGGACGCGATCGTGACGAGCTTTGGGCGAGGTCGCGGCGGCGGAGGACGGGGTGCACCGCCCGATTCGACAGCCGGGCGCGGCGGACGCGGTGGAGGTCGCGCCGACAATGGCGGCCAGCTCACGCGCTGGGTGCCGGGACGTGAGACATCAGCGTTTGACTTCGTCAATTCGCAGCGTCGCCGTCAGATGCTGATCACGGCGTGGCAGGAGTATCTGAAAGACATCGACCTCTATGTCGGTGCAGCGGACACGGGCGTGCACGCGCAGACCGGACACCCGGTTGCGGTGC
>DASRAP010000015.1:0-47506 GCA_035638155.1 Gemmatimonadaceae bacterium
AAGGGGCCGGGGCTGTTTGTCACTAGGGCTAGAGGGCTAGAGGGCTGGAGGGAAGGATTCACTGCGTTTTTTTTTCTAACGGAGCTTACGATGGCAACGGCAGTTTCTCCGAAGGCGTCCAGCGCAATGGATCGCCCGGCATTCAAGGTCAAGGATCTTTCACTCGCCGAATTCGGGCGCAACGAGATTCGTCTCGCCGAGTTCGAGATGCCGGGTTTGATGTCGCTTCGGGCGGAGTTTGGCGCGGCGAAACCTTTGAAGGGCGCGCGCATCGTGGGCTCGCTGCACATGACCGTGCAGACGGCGGTGCTCATCGAAACGCTCGTGCACCTGGGCGCCGACGTGCGCTGGGTGTCGTGCAACATCTTCTCAACGCAGGACCACGCCGCGGCCGCGGTGGCGGTTGGCCCGAACGGAACGGCTGACGCGCCCAAGGGCGTGCCGGTGTTCGCGTGGAAGGGCGAAACGCTCGAGGAATACTGGTGGTGCACGGAGCAGGCGCTCATGTGGCCCGACGGCGGTGGACCCAATCTCATTCTCGACGACGGCGGCGACGCGACGCTCCTCGTGCACAAGGGCGCCGAGTATGAGAAGGCGGGGAAGATTCCGGCGTTCGACCCCGACACGGACAGCGAAGAGTGGGGGGTGATCCTCGACCTGCTGCGTGCCGAGTCATCGAAGAATCCCGGCCGGTGGACAAAAGTTGCCGCTGGCATTCGCGGCGTGTCGGAAGAAACGACGACCGGTGTGCACCGTCTCTACGAGATGATGAACGCGGGCACGCTCGCGTTCCCCGCGATCAACGTGAACGACGCGGTGACGAAGTCCAAGTTCGACAACCTCTACGGCTGCCGGCACTCGCTCACGGACGGCATCCTGCGCGCAAGCGACGTGATGCTCGCGGGCAAGGTTGCCGTGGTCTGCGGCTACGGCGACGTCGGCAAGGGATGCGCGCAATCGCTCCGTGCGCAGGGCGCGCGCGTGGTGATCACGGAAATCGATCCCATCTGCGCGCTGCAGGCGGCGATGGAAGGCTATCAGGTCACGACGCTCGACGATGTGGTCCGCACCGCGGACATTTTCATTACCGCCACGGGCAACAAGCGCATCATCACCACCGAGCACATGGCGATGATGAAGGACAAGGCCATCGTCGGCAACATCGGCCACTTCGACAACGAGATCGACATGGCCGGGCTCAAGAAGCAGAACATCAAACGCGTCAACATCAAGCCGCAGTACGACGAGTTCGTGTTCCCCGACGGGCACAGCGTGATGATTCTCGCCGAAGGCCGCCTGCTCAACCTGGGTTGCGCAACGGGCCACCCGAGCTTCGTGATGTCGGCGTCGTTCTCGAACCAGGTGATGGCGCAGATCGAGCTGCACCAGAACGCCAGCAAGTACGAGAAGAAGGTCTACACGCTACCCAAGAAGCTCGACGAAAAGGTTGCGCGACTCCATCTCGACAAACTCGGCGTCAAGCTCACGAAGCTTTCGCCGGACCAGGCCGCATATATCGGCGTGCCGGTGGATGGGCCGTATAAGCCGGATCATTATAGGTACTAGGCGCTTGGCGCTTGGCGCTTGGCGCTTGGCGCTTGGCGCTTGGCGCTTGGCGCTTGACGCTTGACGCTTGACGCTTGACGCTCAGCGCTAAGCGTTAAGCGCTAAGCGTTATTCGATTCCAGGCATCCTGAGCCGCCTGGCCGGCTTCTTCCCAGGTGAGCGTCGACTGGCCGCTCACTTTCTCCCACTCCACGCGCAGATCCGTGGCGACGTCTTCCCACCGGCGGCCGGCGAAGCGCACACGCGATTCCCATCCATACTTGTACGCGGGCCGATAAATCTTGTACGCCACGTCCGGGCGCACGTATGGTCGTGATTTGAAGTTGGCGCGCCAGTACGCATCTTCGCGCCGCGGACTCACGCGCGCCTTCGCAACCTCGGCCATTGGATTCACCTGGAGATAGAAAAGCGCTTCACGCTTCGCGCTTAACGCTCAGCGCAAAGCGCAAAGCGCAAAGCGTCAAGCGCAAAGCGCAAAGCGCAAAGCGCAAAGCGTCAAGCGTAACTACGCGGCACCGCGATCGTAAACACGCATCCCTTGCCCGGCAGGTCGCGCGCACGAAGCTCGCCGCCGCAGCTCTCGATGCCTTTGCGACTGATCGCGAGTCCGAGCCCGAGTCCGTGTCTGTTTGCCGACGCCTGTACGTAGGGCACGAACAGCTCCTCCGTTTGCCCGCCGGGAAGGCCACCGCATTCGTCCCGGACTTCAAAGAGCACGCGATCCGGTGTGTCGGTAACTGTCAACGACACTTGCGCGCCGGAATGACTGAACTTGAAGGCGTTCTGCAGAAGGTTGGCTGCCGCCGCGCCGAGTATCGCACGGTCCGTTTCGACGAACAGCCCCGCCGGGACGCGCAGTGCGTGAAAGTCGATCCCGTGTGAGGCCGCTTCGAGCGACGCATCCGCGGCAATCTCCGCGACCAGCTCAGTGACAGACACGCGCTCGCGCTGTGCCTTGCCGCCCTCGATACGCGATTCCGCAATGGAGCGTTCGATCAGCTCGCGCATGCCACGGAGGTTGCGCTCGAGAACCCTGGCTGTGCTGCCGCCGACGCCAACTCTCCCGTCGGCAAGCGCGCGATATGCGAGCATGACACCGCCAAGTCTGTTGCGCATTTCGTGTGCGAGGGATTCGGACCGTTCCACTTCGCCTTCGCGCTGCGCTTGCTGTCCCTCCTGATGAAATGCCGTTACCGCACCGGCAATCGCTTCGTCGAGGCATCGGTTGAGCGTGTGGAATTCGTCGATCGTGATCGGCGCCTGCGTCTCTTCTGCGAGCTCGGTCACGGCCTGGCAGACGTCACCGTAGTCGTGAACGACCTGCCCGATCGTGAACCCGAGCCGGTGCAGGTCGGCTCCGTGCATCGATGCGCTCAAATCGATGGCAGCAGTGCTGGCAGGCGTGCTGTTCCGGAGCGACTTCTCGAGTTGTCCGAGGAAAAGCGGAATGCCGCTTTCCAGCTCGTCGGAAGTCGGTTGCGGCGACACGCGCAGCGCGACTTTCGCGCGCGCTCGCCGAACGATTTCGTCGTGATTGTCGGTGAGGAATTGATGGAGCATGCATGAAGCTACGGGTCTCGCGCCCCTATCCGGTATCGCACGAAGTGCCTAACCCGGGGGGAGCGTGGCCGCTTTCAGGCGCCCAAGGTTGACCAGCGCCTGTCGCCACGCCGTGCTGTCGCGCTTCGTCCCCGGGCGCATCGTGGAGTCGCGAAAGAACGCGAGGATGTTCGTGCGGAGTTGTGGATTGACGTCCGTAAATGTGCGCGCCGCGAGCTCGCGCAGCAGTCGCACGTACGCATGATCAGCCAGTCCATATTCGCGCGTCGACGTTGGCTTGCCTGTATCGAGATCCCTGTTGTCGAGCACCAGCGCGTTGTCGCCGAGTCTCACCAGCATGGCGCGGAATGTCGCGGTGGTCGCGTTGAAGCCTCGCATGAATAGCATCTCGGTTTCGGGCGTCGACGCCTTGAATGAGAATGCCTTGAGCGGGCCGATCCTGGGAAGGAGGTCGAGAAGCCCCGCAAACACCTTCGAAAAGAAGCCGGGTTTCTTGTACTGGTCCCCCCATTCCTTGCTGTAGTCCGCGCGCGAAAGGTTGAAGAGAAAGCGGGCGCGCGTGCCGGCACCGACGGTCACCGGTGCATCCATGGCCATGCTGTCGCGCACCACCGACGGTTTCTGCGCGATGCTGTTGCTCTTCATGTCGTGCTTCGTCGACTGCCACGCGATGCGGGTGAGCTTGGGGATCAGCGTGCCGATGGTGTGCCGGTAGGTGCCGAGCGCGAGGTCGAGGTCACCGAACAGGCTCTTGAGCTCGATGCCGTACGTTTCCCTGAATGCGCGTTCGAGAAGCGGCTTTGCGACCTTGAACCCGATGAAATCGTGGTACGCCTGCGGCGCGTAATGCCCCTGCGCAACCTGGAGGACATCGAATCCGAACTCCGTCTGAATGTGCGCCGACGGCTTCTGCTCGAACGTGACCGTGTTGCCGAACTGCTTCCGCAGCTTGGGATAGAGGACCGAGACGGCCACGTTCGTGGCGATGGTGTGACCGTCGTTGTCCGCGCAATAATGACTGAGCGCGCCCACCGCGAACGCATATTCGTTGATATCCGTCGCGTCGCGAAGCAGGGCTTCCACGAACTCCCCGCTTCTCGCGTAGTGCGTGAGGTCGCTGTAGAAGCGGCTGCCGAATGGGTAGTAGCCCATGTCCTGGATGATGGCGCCGCCGAACGCGTACGCATGCGCCTGGCGCAGATCGTCTGCTGACGCGCCCGGAAACCGCTTGAGCAGCACGGGTGTGATATCGCGCGCCCACATCGAGTCGATGATCGCTTCGTGCGTGAGGACCGAATAGCCGAGCGAAATGTTGGGAAGCGCGCAGACGAGAAGCAACGCGACGGCGATGCGCATGCGAAAGCGGTTCATTCAGCGCGCCATCGGTGGCTCGAGGTCGGTCCGAATGCCCGCGTAGTGACGATAGATCGCCACCGCCCGGTTGATGGACGACGCGGCGTGTCCGGTTGCGAGACCGCTGGCGTGCTCGCCCGTTCGAATAATTCCGTAGTATCGCCACACATCGGACGAGTCGCGGTCGAAAAAGTGGATTGACTGGAGCTCGGCCGGACGGAAGAGGGTGAGCACGGCGTACCGGATGGTGTTGACGTTTTCGACCGTGAACACGAGGTGGTCTCGTGCCGACTCGATCATGCGCAAACGGTAGATGGCGGTGCCAGACAAGTTGTCGGTCTGCTGGAAATAGACCGTATCTCCGGAACAGAGATCGGCGCACGTAAAGTCGGCCCGGCGCGGCGAGCTCTTCGCACCGGCAAGAGCCGTTGCGCTCAGAATCAACCGCTGCCACTGCTTGTGCGAGGTCGACCAGTAGCGTACGTCGGCCAGGAGCGATATCGCTCCAATGCGCGCGAGCAGACCGTCGGCGCCGCCCGGGAACCGGAACCGAGCCGCGGTCGTCACCAACGTCGAGAAACGCCGGGCGATCCATCCCGTACATGGCGTGAGATCGAGGTCACGACTGACATCGGCCGCACGCAGGTACTTCACGAGCGGAAGCTCGCCCAGGGCAGGGTACGATCCCGTCCCGCCGATGCCACAGGGCGGCGCCGATGCTGGTGTGGATACTGTTTGGGTACGCGCCGGCGCGGCGCACAGGAGAAGTGCAAACGCCGCGCGCGTCGCGCGCGTCATGGCGCAGCCGGCGGCTCCTTCGCGAGCTCGGCGACGATCGAGACGGGCTGGTAGACAGCCTCGAGCGTGGCGGCGTCCTTCGTCACGAGGTACGGGCGGTTTGCAATCACCGCGGTGATTCCGTTCCCCTGCTGTGCCTGCCACTGGTCGACCGACATCGTTGCAAACTGTTTGATCATCATTGGAAGAGGTTCCTGCCCGGTCAGGCCCGGGCGATCGGGATCGAAGGTGGAAGTTCGACGATCTCGAGCCAGTACTTGCCAAGGACGTTCATGGCCTCGACGAGGCCGGAAAACGTGACCGGCTTCGTGATGAAGGAGTTGACGCCCAGCTGGTAACTGCGGACGATGTCGTCATCGAGGGAAGACGTGGACAGAATGACGACCGGGATATCGCAAATCGTCGGGTCGCTCTTCATGATTTTCAGCGCCTCGCGCCCATCGACCTTCGGCATGTTCAGGTCGAGGAGGATCAGGCCGGGGCGCGGCGCGAGCCCCATTTCGCCCGCAAACGTTCCGCGCTGGTACAGATAGTCGAGCAATTGCTCGCCGTCTTCGACGAACCGAAGTGCGTTCGCCACGTGCGCGTCCTCGAGCGCCTGCTGTGTCAGCATCCGGTCGTCTTCATCATCGTCGCAGATGAGAATCGTGATCGGAATCTTGTGTTTATCGACCATCATGATGCAGTCCTTGGTGCGTGCGTGACCGGCAAGGTGACCGTGAACGTTGCGCCCTGTCCGGGAGAGCTCGTTGCGGCAATTGTTCCGCCGTGGCGCTCGACAATCTTCCTGCAAATCGCCAGGCCAATGCCCGATCCCGCGTACTGTGTTCGCGCGTGGAGGCGCTCGAACATCCTGAACATCTTCTCGGCGTAATCCTGATTGAATCCAATGCCGTTGTCAGTGACGACGAGCGTGCAGTGCCCGTTGTGGCCGTTCATGCTGCGGAGCTGTACGACCGGAGGAATGTTCGCCCGGCGATACTTGATCGCGTTCCCGAGCAGGTTCTGGAGCAGCTGCCGCATCTGGAGTGCGTCGGCTTCGATCACCGGCAGATGCGCGACCTCCACGCGTCCACCGGCGTCCTGAATCGCCGTCTCGAGGTCCGACACGACCTCGCGCGCCACCCACGCAAGGTCGGTCGGTGTGAAGGGCAGAGTGCGCGTCGTGACCTGCGAGTACGCAAGCACGTCCTGCACGAGCGTTCGCATGCGCTGGGCCGCGTCGAGCATCCGCGCAAGCGAATGCTGCGCGTCCGCTGGGAGCGTTGTGCCCAGCTGCGTTGTGAGCCGCTCACCAAACGACAGGATCTTTCGCAGCGGCTCCTGCAGGTCATGTGATGCGACCGACGCGAACTCGTCGAGCGCTTCGTTCGAGCGCACGAGCTCGCGCCGCTGTTCCGCGAGACGCCAGTCCGCGAACCGTCGCTCCGTGATGTCTTCGATGGCCAGGAGAATGACGCGCGCGCCGTTTCCATGTGACGCGAGTCGCGCGTTGAGCAGCATGATCTTGCGTCCGATGCGCGGATACACCTGGTCGAGCTCGAAATCCTCGAGCTGAGATTCCACGGAAAGTTTTTGTTGCAGCAGCTCGCGCAGGGGCGGAATGTCCCACTGGCCCGCGCCCAACGTGAACAGGACCTTGCCAATGGTGTCGGCGGGATCCGCGAGGAACGTGCGAAAGAAGGCCCGATTGGCGAGCGTGACGCGAAATTCTGCATCAAGCACGAGCAGCGGTTCACGCAACGTGTCGATGATGTCACGGAGCAGTTGCTCGGGCTCCGGAACCAGAGAGCCCGCCCCGTTCAGCGATGTCACGGAAGCGCGGTTGTTTTGCACTCACGCACGCTAGGGCAGCCCCGCCTCCACGCGCTATCGCACAAGAGGACTAGACACTTCTTGGGGGTTTGACCGCCCACCGGGGGACGGTAGCTTGTAAGACGGACGATCCGCTTCACCCCCATCTGCATTTATGGCTCTGAACGACCGCACGGCCAACACAATCACCGTCGCGATTATTGACGACAATCGGCTGGTGCGGGAGGCCCTGGCCTCGATGCTGGGAACCCTGACCGACATGCGCGTTGTGAGTGCACCGGCCGCGGACTCCGCATTTCTCGCAGAGTCACGCCCGAATGTGTTGCTCCTCGACGTGGGGTTGCGCGATCAGGATAGTCTCGGCGTCGCGAGTGCCCTCGGGGTGGAAATGCCCGACGCGAAGATCATCGTCATGGATCTCGTGCCGGTGAACGAGGAGATCGTGGAATTCGTGAACGTGGGGGTGTGCGGCTTCGTGCTCAAGGACGCGAGCTTCGATGAATTCGTGCGGACCATCCGCGCGGTCGCCGCCGGGGAAAAGGTGCTGCCCCCCCGCATGACGGACTCGTTGTTTTCCCAGATTGCTCGGGGCGCGAGCGAGCGCCGCAGCGATCGCGAGATCGAGGAAGTCCGCATGACGCGACGCGAGCGCGAAGTGATCGAACTCATCGGCGAAGGGCTGAGCAACAAGGAAATCGCGCAGCGGCTCAACATCGCGACACACACCGTCAAGAGTCACGTGCGGAACGTCATGGAGAAGCTCGCGCTCCACACGCGGTTGCAGATCGCCGCGTACTCGCACCGGGAAGCAACGGCGTAGGTCGAGCCGTACCTCTTTGTTCATCCGTTTGTGCGATGGGGTGCCCGCGCGTTCGCGGTCATCCTTCGTGATGATCAAGAAATTCGCAGTCATCGCGCTCGTCACCGTCTGCGGCGCCGTCTGCGCCGCGCCGAGCAACGCCGGCGCCCAGGGCTTCGGCCTGAAAGGCGGCCTCTCGTATGGAAACGTCTCCAACAGCGGCGCGCTGCCGGGATCCGTGAAACAGCGCACGGGCTATGCAGTGGGAATCAGCCTGTCCAGCAGCGGGATCATCGGGTTCGGCATCGAAGGCCTGTACGCGCAGCGAGGCGTGACGAGCGAGACCACGGGTTTCTCGCGCGACCTCAACTACATCGACGTTCCGGTCTATCTGCGCCTGGCGCTCCCGCTCGGTCCCATCAAGCCCTTTGCGTACGCGGGCCCGCAGGGCTCGTATGAGCTCAAGTGCGGTACCGACAGCGGCGACTGCGACGGTTCGGGACGCCCCAAGGTCACATACGCCGGCGTCATCGGCGCGGGTGTCAGGATCCTCGGCATTTCGCTCGAGGGGCGCTACGTGTACGGCCTCACCGATCTCAAGCTCGGCACCGTGACGACGACAGACAGCTACAAGACCCGTTCATTCCTGATTCTCGCCGGCATCGGCTTCTAGAGCCGTCCGCGCATCCCGAGGAGACAAGACAATGCTTATGACCGTTGTGGTGGTCCTTCTGCTGCTGTGGGCGCTGGGCATGATGACGTCGTTCACGGCGGGCGGACTGATCCACATTCTGCTCGTGATCGCGATCGTCGTCGTTCTGGTGCGCGTCATCCAGGGCCGGAAGCCGCTCGGATAAAGAGGCCATGGAATACTTCAAGCGACTGATCAACTTCATCACCCTCGGATCATCACGTCCGATCCGCCGGCTTGCCGCGTACTACGGCCTGATCGCGGTGGCGGGCGTGGTGCTCTTTCACTTCTTTCCGACGCTCGACGGCCTCCTGACCGGCGCGCGCCTCGAGCAGCTGGCGAAAGCGCCGGCACTTCTGCAGGACGGCCTCACGTCCGCGTCCGGGACGTCGCCGATTGCCGATCTCGGGTCGCGGCTCGAGTTCAGTCTCAGCACGGTCTTCGTGTTCCTCAGCACGCTCGCGCTCATGCTGCCCGTGACGTGGGTCTACATGTCGGCGCGGAAGGGGCAGGGATACAACCAGTCCATCGTCCAGGCGTTGATCGTGCTGCCAATGATCGTCGCCGGTATCGTCCTGATCGTCCGCAACAGTCTTGCGCTGGCATTCAGTCTTGGGGGTGTCGTCGCCGCTGTCAGGTTCCGCACGAACCTGAGTGACGCGCGCGACATCGTGTTCATTTTCCTGGCCATCTCGGTGGGATTCGCCGCCGGTGTGCAAGTGATCATGGTCGCGCTGCTCCTGTCCGTGATCTTCAACTTCGTGCTCGTACTGATCTGGCGGTACGATTTTGGCCGCGGCGTGCTCGAGCCAACGGCGGCGTCGCAATGGGCCGAGCCTCTTGATGACCTCGCAGGCAAGGATCAGGGCGGCAACACCGTGCCGGATCGTGATCTCGTCCTTGCGCTCACGCCGACCAAGGTGGACGCGCTCGCGGCACGATTCGCACGCGTGCAGGCGATCATGGGCCGGAACGGCAAGAAGCCGAGATACGACGCTGTCCTCACGGTCACATCGGGCAAAGTCGGTGACGCCCAGAAGCATATCGAACGCGCGCTGGATGGCGTCACAAAACGATGGAAGTTCGATGAGGTTGTCACGAACAGCGGCAAACCATCAGAGCTCTATTACCTGGTGCGCACGCGCAAGTCGGTGAGTCGCGATGGGATCCTCACGGCCATTCGCGCAGGCCGAAACGGCGACATCGTGAACGCCGACCTGGAGATCGGCGACGCGCTCGCGCGCGAGGCCGGCGAGGCCCGCAAGGAACGGAAGCAACAGGAGCAGCCGGCATGAGACGGACGCCGCGCGCGGTCGCGCTGAGCCTGTGCCTGCTCGCGGCGGTGTCGTGTGAGGGAGCGCAGGCCGATGTCGGGGATGTCGTGCACAGTTCTGTTGCTCTGGCGCGCGTCCAACGCCTCGCCCAGCGTAGAGCGGACAGCGCGACGACGACGGATCATTCCGCGCCGCTCGCGCAGTGGCTGCTCCCGCATGCGCTGCAGGAAATCTCCGGACTCGCGCTGACAAGCGATGGCCGGCTCCTCACGCACGACGATGAAGTCGGCCAGGTCTGGGAGATCGATTACCGGAGTGGCGCGGTCGTCAAGCGCTTCGGTCTCGGCGCCGGCGACATTCATGGCGACTTCGAAGGCATGGCAGTCGCGAACGACGCCATATACATGCTGACCAGCCGAGGCAAGCTGTACGAGTTCGCAGAGGCTGCGAACGGCGCCCGCGCCGACTATGACGTGTACGACACGGGCCTGGCGCGGGCATGCGAGTTCGAGGGCGTGGCGTTCGATCGCGCCGCGAATTCACTGCTGTTTGCGTGCAAGCTGGTGCTGAACGCCGCGTCGCGGGATTCGCTGGTCATCTATCGCTGGAGACTTGACAGCGACAGTGCGACGCGCATATCGCGACTGGCGATCGGCGTGGCCGGCGTGCTCGCAGCCAACGGATGGAAAGCACTCCATCCGTCCGACATCACGGTTGATCCGCTGACCGGCAACTATGTGCTCCTCGCCTCGGCGGAAAGCGCGATCATGTCGGTCACACCTGCGGGCGAGGTCGTGTTCGCGCGCGCGCTTCCCGCGCGGCACCACCAGCCCGAAGGTATCGCCATCACGAAAGACAGCATTCTGATCATCAGCGACGAGGCCGGAAAGCGACCGGCGATCATCACGCTTTACCGGTGGCCCTGAGTGACCCGAAACATGCTTTGTTCGCGGAGCACTGTGTGTGCTGTTGCACTCGCACTGGTGCTACCTCAGTTCGCGGCTGCGCAGCCCGGACTTCCGGTGGGCCCTGACACGCTGCGTGTCACCATTGCCGCGGGAAAGCGCTACGAAGCGGGCGCGCTCCACCGTTGGTTCGGCGGAAACACGTACCGCGATCTCTGGACGATGCCGATTCGCGTGCCGGTCCTTGATCTCGCGACATACGCGGGTGGAATCCATCCCACGAAGCTGGGTGGAGGAATGCAGACGTTGTCGCTTCGCTTCGAGGATGCGGCCGGCTCGGCGTACGTCTTCCGGCTCTCCGACAAGTCCATCGGTGGGGCGCCGACTGGATTCAATGTCACCCCCGTCGCCAGGGTCTTTCAGGATGAAGTCAGCGCGCTGCACCCGGGCGCGGCGCAGATAGCAGCGCCCATTGTTGACGCGAGCGGCGTGCTGCACCCGACCGCTGTGCTCATGGTCATGCCCGACGATCCCGCGCTCGGGGAATTTCGCGCGCAGTTCGCGGGCCGGCTCGGCATGGTCGAGCAGTTCCCGAATATGCCGGACCACGGGCCCGGATTTGGGGGCGCGTCGAAGATCATCGACAGCGAGGAGTTGCTGCATCTGCTCGACGCCGATCCCGCGCAGCACATCGATGCGCGCGCCTTCCTGATTGCGCGCCTGACCGACTTTCTCATCAACGACAACGACCGCCACCTCGGCAACTGGAAATGGGCGCGGCTCGCGTCGGGGCCAAAGACCGAGTGGCAACCCATTGCACGCGACCGCGATCACGCGTTCGTCGCGTACGACGGGATCGTACTGTCGATCGCGCGGAAGTTCTCCCCGCTTCTCGTTTCATTTGGCGACACACCGGACGTCGAAGGACTGACGCGGTGGCGCGGATTCGATGGCCGGCTGCTTTCCGGCCTCGGAAAGGCGGCCTGGGACTCGGTGGCGTCAGCGCTCGAAGCGCGAGTGACGGACTCGGTGATTCACGCCGCGGCGATGTCGATGCCATTCGAGTACCAGTCAACGGCGCCTGCGCTGGAAGCCACGCTCCGGAACCGCCGCGCCGCGCTCGCGGGCGCTGCGAGCGAGTACTACCACATTCTGGCGGCCCGCGTGGTGGTGCATGGCACCGACGCGCCCGATCGCGCTGCGATCACGCGCGTCGATGACCGGTTTGTGGATGTCCGGCTCGAATCCCAGGGCCACGCGTTCTATGCGCGGCGGTTCGACGCGCGCGAAACGTCGGAGATCGTCGTCTACCTGCACGACGGCAACGACTCAGCGGTCGTGACGGGACATGTCGGCCGCAGCTTGCGTGTTCGCGTGGTTGGCGGCAACGGCACCAACGCGTTCGTTGACTCGTCCACTGTCGGCGGCCACCGGAATCCCACGGCGTTTTACGACCGCGGCACGGTTGCCGGCATCAGTTACGGACTCGACACACTGTTCGACCGGCGCCCGTGGGAGCAGAAGGGCGATTCTCTGGTTCCGCCGCTCGCTGATCACGGTTCACGTTTTGAGCCGATCGTCGGGCTCAGCTTTCGCCGCGGCATTGGTATCGCGCCGCAGCTCGGTGTTGCTCGCTACACCTATGGATTCGCGCGCCGTCCCTACTCATCCATGGTACGGCTGTCGGGCGAATACGGAGTTGCGCTTGGGGGCGTGAGAATCGGCCTCCTGGTGGACAAACGCTTCGCGCAATCGCCGCTCCACGTCGCCGCGCTCGCGCGCGTGTCGGACTTTGAAGTCATTCACTTCGGCGGCCTCGGAAACGCCACTCCGGATTCTGGTCCGGCGAAGAATTACTTCGACGTGCGGCAAAAGCAGTGGATGGTGCATCCGGCACTTGCTCTTGCGCTCGGCGCCAACACGGATGTGTCGATCGGTCCGGTGTTCCAGCGCGTGGTGACGGATAGCGTGCGCAGTCCGTACGTGTCAGCTGCCGGTTCCTACGGAGCGGGAACGTTCGATGAGGCCGGAGTGCAGTTCGTGGCGCGTTATGAACGGCGCAGTGTTCGTCCCGGCGCGGAACATACGCACCATCGCGTGCTCCTTGAGGTAAGCGGCACGCTCGTCCCTGCCATCATGGACGTGCGGCGTGCGTTCGAGATCGCGGCGCTCACGGCGGGAGCGTCGATCACGCTGCCCATTCCGACGCATCCGTTCCTGGTCGCCCGCGCGGGCGGCAAGAAATTGTTCGGTGATTTCCCGTTCTTCGAAGCGGCGACGATCGGCGGCGAAGGAACGACCCGCTACATGGACACGGAGCGCTTTGCCGGCGACGGATCGCTGTACGCATCCACGGAGCTGCGCATTCCGGTCGCGCATTTCTCGCTCGTCACACCCTTGCGTGTCGGCATCATCGGGATCGCTGAAGCAGGGCGCGTGTTTGTCGACGGCAGCTCGCCCACCGGTTGGCACACCCGGTCTGGCGAGGGTGTGTGGATCGGCCGCGGCGACGCGTCATCGGTCGTCACGTTCACGCGCACGACGGAGCCCGGTCACGCCGGCATTCACGTCCGGCTTGGACTCAACTTCTAAGGACCGCAATGCCTGTCGTTCGATCCACCGCAACTCGTGCAATCGTTGCCGCCGCGGCGGTCGTCGCTCTCCAGTGCGCGCCCGCGGTCAGCCTGACGCCGCCTCCTGCCGCGTCGCCCGCGCCGGTCGTTGCGCTAAGCGGCGCGTCGGTGTTCATCGGTGTCGGCGACATCGCGAGCTGTGACTCGAAGCTGAGCATGGGGACCGCGGTGCTCGTGGACAGCGTGCTTCGCGCCGACAGCATCGGCAAGGTCGACAACGCCGTGTTCACCCTCGGCGACAACGCCTATACCTCGGGGACGACGGCGCAATTCAACAACTGTTTTACTCGCACCTGGGGCGACCCCGCGAAACGCATCATCAAGAGCGTGCACCCGTCGCCAGGCAACCACGAGTATTACACGCCGAACGCGGACCCCTACTACAAGTTTTTCGGCCCGGCCGCGGGCACCGTCGGTAAGGGCTACTACAGCTACGACGTCGGGAAGTGGCACATCATCGTGGTCAACAGTGAAATCATCGTCAACATGATGTTCACCGACTCGGCGCGCGCAGCGCAGATGGACTGGGTCGAGAAAGATATCAAGTCGCATAAGGTGCTGTGCACGATTGCGTACTGGCACAACCCGCGCTTCAGCTCCGGCTGGCATGGCAGCGATCGCAAGCTGGGGCCGATATGGCAGCTTCTCTACGACAATGACGTTGATCTGATTCTGTCGGGGCACGATCACGATTACGAACGGTTCAGGCCGATGAATCCGTCCGGATTGCTCGACACGCTGAAAGGCATCACGTCGATCGTTGCCGGCACCGGCGGTGAAGAGCTCCGCGGGTTCACGAGCGTGATCAATCCCAATAGCGCGTATCGCATCGAAGGTCGCGCAGGGGTGCTGCTCCTCACGCTGGGCGCCGCGGAGTATCGCTCGGCGTTTCTCGAAGTTGGCGGGCGGATCTGGGACCAGAGTGGTGGAAAATGTCATTAGTGCGCGCAAACAGCGCAAACAATCACCAAGGGCAACATGAATAAGGCAACTGTGTGGACGGCGCTCGCGCTGGCCGCAAGCCTCGGCGCCGTCGCATGTGACACACGTATGAAGCGGGCAGAAGCAGCTGCGACGGCGTCCGCCGCCGCATCCGCGGCAGCGGAGGCTGCGCACGGCGATAGTGTGGCCAAAGTGATCGCGGATGGTCAGCGCGTCTTTCGCTTCGACACCTTTGGCGACGAGCAGTTCTGGACGGACACGCTGCACATGAACCAGGTCGTCGAGAAAGCGCTGGATCCCACGACGGCGCTCAAGGTCGGCCTCAAAGTCGATGCGGACGTGCTTCCGCCGGGGATTCTGAAGACGGTGGATCTCACCAGCCCCGCAACCACCGTCGCGCTGCTCAAGATGAACGCGGTCCTCGGCATCAAAGCGGACCTAGACTCGAACAACCATATCACGCGCCTGGGCATTACGTGCGCGCTCTGTCACTCGACGGTCGACAACTCGGTCATGCCCGGCATTGGCCGTCGCCAGGACGGGTGGCCCAATCGCGATCTGAACGTCGGGGCAATCATCGCGCTGTCACCGGTCCTCGCGGCAGACAAGAAGGCCGTGTACAACTCGTGGGGACCTGGGAAGTACGACCCGCGCTACAACATCGATGGGAAGAACACGCCACTGGTCTTGCCGCCTGCGTACGGGCTCGCCGATATCAGCAATGAGACGTACACGGCCGAAGGGCCGATCTCGTACTGGAACGCGTACGTGGCGGTGACGCAAATGCACGGTCACGGAAATTTTTCTGATGCGCGGCTCGGCCTCGGCATCAGGCAGACGCCTGATCTGGTGACATCGAAGCTCGTGTCGTTGCGCGCGTATCAGCTCAGCATTCCTGCGCCGCCGCCCCCGGCCGGAAGCTTTGATGCTCAGATGGCCGAACGCGGGCATGTCGTGTTCGACGTCGCGTGCGCCACGTGCCATGTGGCGACGACGGGGACCGACAATGACGCCGGGAAACTGCACGCACCTGCAGAGACCGGCATGAGCCCAGCCTACGCGGCGCGCACGGCCAACAAGGCCTACCGCACCACTCCGCTTCGCGCGCTCTGGCAGCACGCACCGTACTTCCATGACGGGAGCGCCAGGACGCTGCGGGACGTTGTCACGCACTACGATCGTGTGCTGCATCTCAAACTCACCGACCAGCAGCAACGCGATCTGATCGAATATCTGAAGTCACAATGAGCCGGCGTGCATGGCGGTGACATCCTCCCCGGGCTCGCGCACTGTCGTCCGTTTTGAGCTGGCACCCCGGTCGGTCGCGCTCGTGCTCGCGGCGGTCGCAGGTGTGTGGCTCGCCTATCAGCTCTGGATCGTCGCGCTGATTCTGGTCATCGCGCTGATTCTTGCCGGGACGTTCAACCCCATGATCGCATGGCTCGAACGCCGCGGCTGGCGACGGTTCTACGCGCTCGTCGCGCTCTTCGTGGCGATCGTGGTCGTGATCGGAGGCTTGCTCATCCTGACCGTTCCTCCGCTCATCGCGCAACTCACCCAGCTCGTGATCGACGCGCCCGCCATGCGAACGCACCTGATCGCGGTGCTGAGCGAGCGAAGCGCCACGACACCGCTCGCACACGCCGTCGAGAGCGCGGAGCTGGCCGACACGTTCGCGAGCGCGCGGACGTATCTGCTGAGTTACTCCTCGCAGGCCGCACGCGCCATCGGATACGGCGCGACGTCGGTGGTATTGTCGTTCTACCTCCTCGCAGATGGGAAGCGCACGCAGGGCATGCTGTACGCGATGGTCCCGCGTGACTACCACATGCGGGTGGCGCGCATTCTGCTGAACCTGGAGCGGATCGTCGGCGGCTATATGCGCGGCCAGTTCATCACGTCCGCCGCGATTGGCGTGTTCGTGTTTGTGCTGCTCGCGGTGTGCAAGGTGCCGAATGCGCTGTCGCTCTCATTGCTCGCCGCGGTCGTTGACGTCATTCCGTTCATCGGTGGCCTGCTCGTGATCGCGCCCGCCGTGCTCTCCGCGCTGTCACGGGGTATGCCCGTGGCCGCGGTGGTGCTCGCGGCACTGATCGTCTACATGGAGTTCGAGAGTCGCATCCTGCTCCCGCGGGTCTACGGGAAGGCACTCCGTCTTTCGTCGACGGCCGTGATTCTGGCGTTGGTCGCGGGCGGCCTTCTGATGGGCATCATGGGCGCACTGCTCGCCCTTCCGATCACGGCGGGGCTGCTCATGATCCTCGAAGAGCTGCGGGTCGAGCTGCCCGGCGACGACAGCGCCGATCCGTCCGCGCAGGCACGGCACGCCGAGACGGAGGCCAGGTATGAGGAGTTGAGCGCTGGTGCGACGGCGCCGGATGCGGGCGAGATCGCGATGAACCTCGCGCAAGCCGGCGAGCAGACAGGGCAGGAAGAGCCGGCGTGAAGTCGGTGATGGTCCTGGCGCTCGCGGTTGTCGCGCGCGCCGGCGCGCAGGTGACGCCGGACCTGAGCGCGCGTTCGCCGCGCCGTTGCGCCGGGGAAATGGTCACCGCGATCGACATCCAGTCGCATTCGTCGGTCCCGAGCGGTTCGCTGGAGAACATGTCGCCCGCGACGTCGCGTGCGATGCGTTCACACTTCCCCACGACCCGTGCAGACGTTGTGCGCGCGTACCTGCGCGTCGGTGTTGGGCGCGCGTGCCTCGAGATTGACCGCACGGAGTCCGAGCGCTTGCTCCGAGCGCAGCCGTTCATCGCAGCGGCAGTGGTGCGCGTTCTCGATGACGGCGAGGGGCGCGTTCGCCTGCAAGTCGATGTCGTGGACGAATTGCCCGTCATTGCAGGGGGTTCGCTCAGCCGCGGCAGGGTCGCGTCGCTCATGCTCGGTTCGCTCAACTTCATGGGGCGCGGACTGGCGGTGACGGCGCAGGCCACACGTGGGTTCGCGTACCGCAACGGTTTCGGTGTGCGGGCCGTGCAGTACGGCATTTTTGGCGCACCGCATTTCGTCGCCATTGAGGGAGAACGGCGGCCGCTGGGCGAAATACTCTCGTTCGAATTCGCCGATCCGTTCTCGACCGCGCTCCAGCGCCATGCGTTCCGGTTCGCGGTGCGGCAGGCGAGCGGCTATTTCAGTGTCACTCCCGACGCCGGGCCGGACATCGCGCTCAAGGGGCGCCGAATATCGTATGGAGCGGGCTGGGTGAACCGCGTGGGCACGCTCGACCGCCATCACACCGCGGGATTCCTCGGCGCCGCGATCCTCGGCGAGTCGACGCGTCTTCATCACGATCCAACCATCGTGTCGGACACGGGCCTCGTACCCGCACTCAACGCCGAGTTCGGGTCTGAGTACCCGGAGCTGGCCGACCTTCGTGTGGCGGGCATTGGGGGCGTGCGCTCCGTGCACTTCATGCCGGTGCGCGGATTCGACGCGCTGGCGGCGGCGCAGGATGTCGGCGTGGGAATCCAGCTCCACGTGCTGGCCGGGCCGAGCGTGTGGGCGCAAGGACATGCGCGCGAAGTCTTCGCCGCCGGCGAAGTATATGCGGGGATGGGCAACGAGCGATCGTTCGCGTCCGTGCACGCGATCAGCGAAGGACGCGGTGATTACCGGTCATCCGTATGGTCCGGCATGGTGAGCAGTGCACGGATATCGTGGTACACGCTGGCGGGGAGGTATTGGACGCGCATAGTCAGCGTGGATGCCGCGGCGGTGCGCCATCTCGACGTCCCCGCACAACTCACGTTTCGCGATTTCGATGGCGGGGTCGTGGGCTATACGAGCTCGCGCGCTGCGGGAGGATTCCGCAGCGTCGCGCGCGTCGAGCAGCGTCGCCGCACAACCGTGTTGGGCTCGCGCGCCGACGTTGCCGTCTCCGTGTTCGCGATCGCGGGAAAGCTCTGGGCCGGGGACGTTCCGTACGGACAAACCACGAATGTGCGGGCCGCGCTCGGACTGTCGCTGCTTGCCGCCTATCCGTCGGGCGGCAAACGGACCTACCGGGTGGACGTTGCGTTTCCGCTGAATCCGGAGCGCGGCGGCGCGCGCGTGGAATTGCGTGTGAGCGCCATCGACCGGACGCGGTTCCTGTGGCTCGAGCCACGCGACGTCGCCCGCGTCCGAACGGGCTCGGTGCCGACGAATCTCATGAAATGGTGACGCGGACCGCATCCACGATCTGCTTACTCTGAGTGACCAAGATCCACCCGTTGGGTCGATGACGCGCCCGCGCGCAGAGCGGTAGCCTCCATGTGCAAGGATGGATGTCGTGTCATCAATGAAAGGAGCACCGTATGCGTTTCGCAAAACTCTTGACCCTGGCCCTGCTCGCGGCGCCAGGCGTCGTGCCCGTCTCTGTGCCGGCACAAATCACCATCACGTTCGGCGCGCGACTCGGCCCCGAAGTGGGACTCCACGCCTATTCAGTGCAGCGCATGGGCGATTGGCGACAGAGCTACCGGCAATGGACACCGGTGACCGTGTATGATGTCAACGGACACTTCTATCTGCGGAACGTGCGCGGATCGCGGCCGGTGCTCGTGTATCGCTACAACAACGAGTATTTCTTTCCGCCGCAGGATCGCGACTGGAACGGGTTCGATCGCCGCTACGATTACCGGCGTCGGCCAAGTGAAGGCGATTACGAGCGCGCGCGGCCCTACGCAGACATGACGTATGACCGGCGGCTCGGCCAGGAGTTTGGCGTCGTAGGCTACTCGCCTGAACGCGCCGGGGACTGGCGCACGAATGTGCGGTTCTGGACGCCGGTTCTCGTGTTCGAGTTCGACGGCCGGTATTTCCAGAACAGTTATCCCGGCGCGCGCGCGGTGATGGTCTACCGGTACCAGAACGAGTACTTCCTGCCGCCGAACGATCAAACGTGGATTGGAACTGATCGGCGCTATGACTATAACCGTCAGCCGACGGAAGAAGACCGTAATCGTGCGCGTCGCCTCGACCGCGATGGTCGTGATGCCGATCCCCGCGACAACGGGCGCGGCAGAGGTCGCGGCGGCTTCTAGAGCCGTCGGCGATCACCACGCAACGAACCATCACTCAAGAAAACAGGACTCTCATGTTTACGCCCGCTCAATTCCGACTCGGCGTCGGTGCCCCGATCATCGCCGCCGTCATCGGCGCGTCGCTGGGCCTGGCGCGCCCGAGTTCACCGCCAAGCATGCAATTCCGTGATACCTGCATTCTCAGCATCGACGATCCGATTCCGATCGGGCCGGAACGGACCACGTCGATGGTGACATTCACCGAAGTGATCGGTGATTCGTTGACAGCCGAGTTTCCCGAAGACGCCCACGTGGACGTGGTCAGCATCAAGCGCACACAACATGACGGGCCGCTCACCGCGACAATCGTCGTGTCAGCGCTGCGCGCGACCGCCGGCTTATGGAGCCTTGCCGTGCACGGCAATCGTGGTGACTGCGCCGGCAAAGTCTGGGTTGGCCAAGGCGTGGCGGCAGAGAAACCGGTGACCACGCCGGGTACTCCGAAGTTGTCGTCCGTGCCTGCACTGGCACCGGGCGCGACCGCTAAGCCGAAGGCACCGAAGAAAGCGCCGGGCACGTGTGCGGCCTTCACCGAGGATCCCGTTCGTCTCGGACTCAACCGGACTGAGGTGCTCGTGAAATACACCGAGCCCCTTGGGGAAAATCCGGAAGCGAGTTTCCCGGCACAGTCCAGGGTCGAGGTCGTCAGCGTCAAACACGCGGACGGTGACGAACCCCGATCGATGCGCCTCGTGCTGTCGACGAGTAACGCGGTGGCAGGGCAGTGGCGGCTCACGTTGTGGGGTGACCTCGATACGTGCACGGGCAACGTCTACGTCGGGCCCGTGCGTCACTAGCGTCAATAGCGTCAATTCGACTCAAGAGAGGTTCTTTGTGCGCCAACTATCAAGTGTTGCAAGCGCGCTGGCGTTGTCCGTGGCAGTACTGCACGCACAATCCAGTGGTCCGCCGTCCCGGGTTGCAAGAATCAGCGCGCTCGTTGGACAGGCGTCGCTGCAGCCTTCGGGATCGAACGAATGGAGTGAGGCCGGGCTCAACTACACCGTAACGACAGGCGATCGCCTCTACACGGCGCAGGGAAGCCGTGCTGAGCTCGAAATCGGGCGAATGTCGATTCGCATCTCCGAGGAGGCCGACATCACGGTCACGGATCTTTCCGATGATTTTGTTCAGCTCGGCGTCGCGCAAGGCACGTTGCGCCTGAGCGTGTACCGGTTGCTGCGCGGTGACTCCATCGAAGTCGATACGCCCAACGGTTCGCTGTTTGTGACCGCTCCGGGCGAATATCGCATCGACGTTCCGTACGACAACCGCTTCACGGTGGTGAGTGTCGACGTGGGAAGTCTCGACGTGGTCGGCCCGGAGTTCGATCAGGAACTGCATAGCGGACAGGCGGTCCAGCTTTCGGGGAGCGATCGCATTCGCGTGGTCAGCATGCCGCGCCCGATGCAAACGGCCTTTGATCAATGGGCCGCAGAGCGCGATCGCCGCACGAGCTCCGCGGCATGCGCTCGATACATGAATCGCGAAATACCGGGATGTGCAGACCTCGATGACAACGGCCGATGGGAAGCCAATCAGCAGTACGGCAGCGTCTGGTATCCCACGCACGTTCGCGCGGATTGGGTTCCGTATCGCGATGGTCGCTGGGTTTGGGTCGAGCCATGGGGATGGTCGTGGATCGCGGACGAGCCGTGGGGCTACGCACCGTTTCACTATGGCCGTTGGACGCGCATCGGGCCGTCGTGGGCGTGGGTGCCCGGGCCAGTCGCCGTGCGCCCGTATTACGCGCCTGCGCTGGTGGCCTTTGTGGGCGGCGCCGGGTGGAGCGTTGGCGTGAGCATCGGCTCGCAGGCGTGGTTTCCCCTTGGGCCGCAGGAGATGTACATCCCCGCGTACCACCACGACGACGTCTATCTGCGCCAGGTGAACGTCAGCAACGTCCGGAATATCACGAACGTCAATACCCTTATTAATGTGCAGGTCAGCGGTCGCACGGCGTACGCGAATCGTGAGGCAGGGCTCACGGCGGTTTCGACCGATGCGTTCCGCAGTGGACGTCCGATTGCGCCGGAAGTCGTGCGCGTGCGTCCGGAAGAAGTGGTTCGCGCGCCCATCGTGGCTCACCCATCAATCGCGCCGATCGAACGATCCGCGTTGCCTGGGCGTCCCGTGGCAGCGCCGCCAGTCGCAGCGCGGCCTAAGATGATCGCGATACCTGATCGTCGCGGACCACCCGATCGTGGTGACAGTCGTGGTCGGGGTCGCGGCGAACGTGGGGCAACACAGACTCCGCCGCCACCGGCCGTAACGCAGACACCGCCGCCCGCTTCGGCAACACCGCCGATTCCTCCTGCGCCACCGAATCAGCAGCAGCACGAGCGCAGGGAGATCATCACGCGCCGGGCGCCGCCACCCGAGAGTCCTCCATTCAAAGCGAAAGAGGAAGCGATGGCCGTCCATCCGGGCCGTCCGCTCGAGCCGCAACAAATCGTAAACGTCCTTCGTGGACGCCCGGCCGGGCCGCCGAAGGATCCAGAAGTGCTACCGCATCCGGTCGTGCAGGGTCAGGTCACACCTGCGAAGGCGCCGCCTGGCAGAGGGCCGCAGCGCGGCAACAAGAAGGACTCAACGGGGCGTGGACGCGGCGGCGTGTAACCGGGGGATCGGCTACGGCATCCAGGACAGGGATCGCGGCTGGTAGAGATTGTCCATGAGGTCGCACTTCTCGAAGATCGCCGCGGGGTGGTCGTTCCCCGGGTGATACATGAGATGTGCCATCTCGTGCATCCATACGCGCGGGTATTGCATGACCCAATTCGCGATGTAGATGTGATTGGTGTTGTGAAACGCTCGCGCCGGGTGCACGCGGTCGCCGGTTCTCTCGTCGATGAACTGCTGTGTGACTTCGTAAAAGTGCATGTCGCTCAGTGCCACTCGCGGGCGACGGCCGACACACGAGCGCAGAACGTTGTATGCCACGGGTAACCACGATGGCGTGGGAAATGGCGTGCGCTCTTCGTTGCCCGGTTCGGTCACGCTCGTGCACGCAGCGCACCAGCACGTTGCGAGAGCGAAAATGACTCGTCTTCCTAATCTGGTGCGCATTGGTCGGTGGTGATTTGGCGCACCGATTTACGCACCTTTTTGTCACAAGCGCAACCGCGTCATCAGACCAATCGGTTCCTGCTATTTCAGCTTGATTTCATGAGCGGAAACTGTCATCTCGCGAAGCGTACTCTTTCGATTTCCTGTACAGTCGATGACATCGTACAGCAGGCCGCCCTTGGCCTCCGCTGACGTCGCCGGAAGCACGCACAGGCGAGGCTGTTGAGCTAGCTCCGGTTTCTTGCTCTGGTGCGGGCGGCTTTCTTCGCGGCCGCCGATCGCTGGGCGTGGCTGCGCTTACGCGCTGCGGAATGTGCTTGTCGGGAGAGCGCTTTCTTCGAGGCTGCGCGATGCCCTTCGCGCTTGAGCGCCTTGGACGTCGCGCGTGAGCGCGTGGCGGATTTCCGCTTGGTCCCGCTGCTGCCGCGAGCGGAGTCCTGAGCCGCCTTGCGTCGCATCGAGGCTGACCCGGTTTTTGGCGGCGGCAATTTTACGCCGGCGCGGCGGGCCTTTGACAATCCGATCGCGATCGCCTGCTTCGTGGACGCGGCGCCATGCTTGCCCTCGCGAACGTGGTGCATCTCCTCACGAACAAATTCGCCGGCCTGCGTGCTCGCCGACTTGCCTTCACGCGCATCCTCATGCGCGCGCTCGAGCGTGCGTTTCTCTGGCATCGAGGCCTCCGCTCTGCGGTTATGCCCTGTCGTACACTCACTCGAGCGCAGGGATCGCGACGAATCAGCCCATGTTTCAGCGGACGTAGCGCTGAATGAGCGCGCCGACGGCGGCGTCCGTTGCAGCTTGGGCCTGCGCTCCGCCCTGGTTGGTGACGGCGAGAACTGCGAATCCCTTTTCCGGCGCCAGCCAGACCACGCAGAAGTTCATCGTGTTGCTCCCCGCGTGCGTCAGCACGGTGCCGCCCCACGGTCGCGCCGCGACGAGCCAGCCAAACGCGTAATCACCGCCAAGCTTGGGCGTGTGCAGTGTGCGGTAAGTCTCTTCCTTCAAGAGGAGGCCGTTTCCGCGATCGCCGGCCAGCTGGTCGGCAATGAACCGCGCCCAGTCGGTGATCGAGCAGTGCACAATCCCCGCCGGACCCATGACGTGCGCGTTGTCCATGCCGGGACCGTTTTGCGGCGCCGCTGCGCCCGACTCGAGATGCGGCCACGGCTCGTCGACCTTCCCCGGAGTACCCGAGCCCCCAAATCCGCAGCTCTTCATGCCGAGCGGATCGAAGACCACGTCCTTGATCAGCGACTCCCACGCTTTGCCGGTCACGCGTTCCGCAATTGCGCCTGCAATGGTATAGCCGAGATTGCTGTAGAGGTATGCCGATCCCGGGCGCGATTCGAGCCTGGTTGCCGCCGCCATTTTCACGGCGGCAGCGCGCTGCGCTGTGAGCGCCCCGCCGCGGCGCTCGATGTCGCGCCACGCGATGTTCGCCGGCAGTCCCGCGTGGTGTGAGAGCAATTGCGTGATGGTGATGCCGCGAAACTCTTCGCTGAACGCCGGTGCGAGATCGCCGAAGATGTCGCCGAGCCTCGAGTCCCACGTGAGTTTGCCGCGTTCGACGAGTGACGCGATGATGACGGCCGTCATCGCCTTCGTGTCGGACCCAAGGTGCCACTGGTCATTGGCCGTCACGGCAACGTCAGTGCCACGCTTTCGAACGCCGGTGACGGCGAGCGCGATGCGGGCGTTTTTTCCGAGATCAGTGCTGCCCGGCCACGGCGCGGCAGTGCCAACGGTTACCATGGCGGCGCCAAGGGCAGGGAGGTTGTGTGCCGCGCGAATCGGCTCGAGGAGCCGCGCGATGGTGGCGTCGCCGGACTGCGCGCCGGCGATCGCGAGAGGAGCCGCGAGGAGCAGCAGGAATGCCCGCATGCTCCAAATCTAGGAGAAACGCCGCGCTATCGGCGGCGCGCCGCCTCGTACTTCTCGACTTCCTCGTTCAGCTCCTTGTACGCGTTCGTGGCCTGAATCCGCGTGTACAGCTGTTCCTGCTGCCGGAGTTGTTCGAGCAGTTTCTTGCTGGCTTCACCAACCGGGAGCTCCATCAGCACCCATGCGCGATACACACCGGCTTCGACGCTGAACTTCTGATCCTTCGCGCGTGTGCCGATCAGCACCTGGCTCACCACCGCCTTGTAGGTCTGCTCGTATTCGCTCAGGAGCTGCGCCCCCATTCCCGTACCGGTTTCTTCGGCGAAGCGGCGCGTGAGTGCGCCGTACTTCACCTCGAGCTGCGACGCGAGTCCCGCGCGCCCTTCGGCCTGGGCCTTGTTGATCGCAATCTGCACGTCCTGCGACGTCGCTGTCGCGGGCGAATAGATCCACTTGTCATCGCCCTTCGGCGGGCTCGCGTACCACTTCGGCATCGACTTGAGCGTCGCCCGGTTGGCGGCAGCGGTCTCGATGCGCGAGCGGCACGCGCTCGGAAACACGATTGCGAAAATTGCTCCGGCGGTCAGCAGTGCACGCTTCATTGTGGCATCCAGGAGAGCTGGCGCGGCTCGTAGAGGTCGTTCATGAGATCGCACTTGTCAAAGATCGGCGGCGGATGGTCGTCGCCGGCGTGGTACATGAGATGCGCCATCTCATGCATCCACACGCGCGGGAATTGCACGGCGACGTCCGTGAAGTAGATGTGGTTGGTGCCGTGAAACGACCGCGCCGGATGAATGCGGTCGCCGGTCTTCTCGTCCGCAAACTGCTGCGCGACTTCGAAGAACCGCATCTCGTTGATCGACACGGCGGGCCGCCTGCCGACGCACGCCTCCAGCGCGCTGAACGCTTCGGGAAGCCATGCCGGCGCGTCGATCGGCGTTCGCTCGGACGGTTCGGTGACCGGGCTGCACGCGCACAGCCCCAGAATGAATACGAGCAACAGTTGTCGGTACGTACCGCGCTTCATGTATCGATCTCTCGGAAAGACTTTCCCGAGTCGTGCACGCGTTCGAGTGCGTACTCGGACTCAACCGAGAGGATCGGCCGCTATTTGATTCGCTTGAGCGCGAGCGGCAGCGTGGCAAGGGCACGCCGGTTGACCGGAATGCCGACGAGCCAGCGGTTGAACTCTGTGAGCGAGGGCACTGTGGTGTCGCGCCGCTCGGGATCGCCGCCCGCGGAAAGGGCTGGTGGCGCGTCGAGAGTCGCCACCACGACCAGTTGCTCCACTCGTTCGTCGACGTCCGGCGGAAGTGATGCGCGAAAGTGAAGTCCCGATGCGCGAAGGTCCGGCGGCGGCAGCTCTGCCGTCGCCGCGGCCATCCGCGATGCGCGCATCAGCGCGTTCGGCGCCAGCACGAAGACGCTGTCACCGGCGACGAGGGCGAGAGTAATGAAAGCGTCTCGCGTGGGCGTCACACGCGCGACCAATTCGTCATTCAGCGTGACGTCGTTACTGCGGACAGACAACGACTGTGCCGACACTTCAAGCTGGACGTGAAACGCCGGGTCGGCGGCGCCGGTCTCGGCCGTTACCTGCACGCGGATGGTCAACTCATACGCGACCGGCGTACCGGCGCTTGCGGGTGCCAGCCAGCGTTCGCGCGCGATGCGCCAATCCGTCACGCGCCCCTGAGCGGCAACGCTGATCACTTCGTTATATCTGTCCAGCACGCGTCCGGCAGATTCGGCGCGCACCGCGAGCTCCGATCCGCTGACGCGCACGCCTGCCACGCGACGCACGGCCTCGGCGAGCGCCGCGTTCAGCGCGGCGCCTTTGACGTCTTCCTGCGTTCGGCCGGCCGCCATCGGCTCGCGATGCATGACCTCGACCCACGTGCTCGTCTGGGCAAACGCCGTTCGGCACACAAGCAGGAGCACAGCCAGCACGCGCGTCATCGGCGCGTCACCACCACGCGCGACGTATCGCGCGCCACCGTGAATGGATGCTGCACTCGCTCCTGCCGCAGCGCATCGCGCGGCACGTGCTCAGCGAGAAAGCGGCTCAACGCTCCGACGGTGATCGCGCCCGTGCGAGTGGCGTCCGCATCGCCCTTGAGCGCACGCAACAGCCAGTACGTGAAGAGGCCATGCCCGCGGTCGGCGGCGGAGCTTGCGAGCTCGTTGGCGGCGCTCGCGGTAAACACCGCCATGGTCGGGCTTCGAAGAGCAGGGTGTTCGACACTCACCACCACGTCGCGCGCGCCGCGGAAAAGGCTGGCGCCGTCACGGGTGCCGCCGCTGAAGCACGCGTCGATGAACACGGTCACCGATCGCGCGCCGAGCGCGGCGAGTCGTTCGTACAGCTCGTTGAGCGCGTAGCCCGTCTGCGCCGGGTAGCTGGGGTCGCCGTCGTTGGGCAGCAGATATGGCGCGTGTGTCGCGAGATCGGGAATGCCGTGTCCCGCGAAATACACCACGACGTCCGAGCCCGACGACACGCGTCGCGCGAGCCAGCCGCCGTCGCCGAAGATTTTGCGCAGCTCGCCACCGGTCACGTCATCGTCGGTCCGCACGATGACGTTGTCGCTGTCCGCTCCAAACAGTTGCGTGGCGTACTCGCGGAAGACGAGTGCGTCGTGTCGTGCAAACGGCACCGCCGGCGCGCGCTGATAGCGTTCGGCGCCGAGCACGACGGCGATCGTGTTGTGCGAGACCCCGCGCGGAACGCCGGTGTCGACATCGATGATGAGCGGCGCCGCCTCGCGAACATCGCCCTCTGATCCGCGCACCGTGTGCTCCCGGTTCTGAGACAGCGGGCGGTCGAGTGTGAGGCCGAGTGGAATGGTGTCGGTGAATCCGCGGGCGTCGTGCGCAATGACGGACACCGGAAAGCCGGTCGCGCGCGAGTTCGTGAATGCGCTGAAGTGAATGTCGCGCGTGCTGCCGGAACGGAGATTGCCAACCGCGAGGTCGGCGTTGGTGCCGGGCGTGAGGAACACGTCGGTGCCCGGAAGGACTGAGATGCGCACGTCGCGCGCCGTGCCGCCGCCGGTGTTGCGAACGCGCGCGGTGATGTCGGTGATCTCGCGCGGCTCGATACGTCCGTTGCCAGACTGGTCCGCCACGGCGATGTCGGTGAGCGCGAAGTGCGGCGCGTGAAACGCGCGTGTGACGATGCCGAAGGTGACGGGCGGATCGAGATCGAAGCCTGACGCCTCGCTGACGCCCACGGTGAGCGTCAGTTTGCCGTCAGTGATTCGGTGTGACGCGGCGATGACGGCCGTCAGCGTCGCGGTCTTTCCGGGGCCGAGGGCCTCCACCGGGCTGGCCGTAACAATCGAGACCGCTGAGGGGAGCGATGACGCCACGGTGACGCGCAGGCCACGCGCCACGCCCGGGCCGGCGTTGCGCACCGCCATGGTGATCGTGAGGCGTTCGTCGGCCTCGAGAATGCCGTCCCCATCGTCAGCCAGCTCGGCCCCGGCCGAGAGCGCAGCGGGAAGAACGGCCCCGAGGTCGCGGCCCGCGTGCGGCGCGCGCGCGGAAGGCACATTCGCTGAAGCATCGGCAGGATCGCGGCGCATCTTGAGGTTGCCGGCGTCGTACCACGACACCACACGCCGCTCACTGAAACTCAGCCGGATCCAGCTCTTCCCGTAATGCCAGGATTCATACCTGAGGGAGCTCAGCCGCTCGATGAAATCCGGCGGCCCCTCGATCGCCGCGACGTCAGTTGCCGGCGAGCCCAGGGTCCACTCACGCGGCGATTGGGGGAGCGTCAGTGCAACAAGGAGGGCGAGGACACGCATCTACCGAAGTGTCGGCCCCAACCGCGAAAAGAAAACTGGGCGCTTGGTATTTCAGCGTGAAACTTGCATTTCGATTTCTGCTTCCATTTCGATTTCTATTTCGGTTTTGCAGTCAACAGGCTCAGTCCGCTCCCCACAACGAAGACCGCAGTCGCTCCGATGACGTTGTACCAGAGGAACGACACCTTCGGAACGCCGAACGCCACGAGTCCAACCGCAAGGAGTCCGGACAGCATGCCGACAAACGCGCCAAGCGCGCGCGAGCGCGGATTCATCGCGAGCAGAAACACACCGAGGATCGTGCCGTAGAAGAACGACCCGAACTTGTTCACGACTTCGATCAGGGAGCCCAGTGACGCCGCGTACGTCGCCACGAAGCACGCGATGACACCCCAGAACAGCGTCGCGCCCTTCCCGACGGCGAGATAGTGCGCGTCCGGTGCCGTCGGCCGCACATACCGCCGGTAGAAATCGATCACGGTCGTCGTCGACAGTGAGTTGAGCTCTGCGGCCGACGCCGACATCGCAGCCGCCATGACCGCGGCAATGAAGAGTCCCGCGACGCCGATCGGCAGATGATGCAGCACAAAATCGGGAATGACGTAGTTCACGTCGCGGGTTTGCTCGTGCGTGACCGTGCCCGCGAGCGCGAGGGCCTCCGTCCGTACCCGCACGACGGCGGAATCACTCATTCTGAACTTCGAAAGCCCATCCGGTACGGACGCAGCAATGCCGCGCCCGGCCTCGGCGCGCGCGCTGAGGGCGGCGGCGTAACGCGCTTCGAGCGAGTCGTACACGGCTGGTGCCGCCGCGCGCACACGCTTGTCGTGCGCGGGATTGAACAGGAGCGGCGGCGCGTGAAAAATCTGGAACACGAAGACCAGCACGCCGAAGAGCAGAATCAGCCCCTGGAGCGGAATCTTCCAATACGCGCTGATCAGCAGCGAGCGCCGGGCCTCGTCGACGGTGGGCGTGGTGAGGTACCGCTGCACCTGGCTCTGGTCCGTCCCGAAGTACGACATCATCAGGAACGTGCCGCCGAGCACGCCGGACCAGAACGTGTAGGTCTTGCTGACGTCGAACGAGAAATCGAACGCCTGCATGCGGCCCGCTGCGCCCGCGATCTTGAGTGCCGCGTCGGGGTGCACGGGAATATTGATGACAAGGAAGACGACGATGATGACCAGCGTCGAGACGATCAGCACCATCTGCTTCACGTCGGCCCACGTTACCGCCTTGACGCCGCCGAGCGCGGTGTAAATGACGGTCGGAATCCCGATGACGGCCACGGCTCGTGTGATCGGCCAGCCAAAGATTGCGGCGAACACCACCGCGGGTGCGGAAATGATCGTGCCGCACGAGAGGCCGCGCGAAACCAGGAAGAGGAATGCGGTGAGGGATCGCGTCTTGGCGTCAAAGCGCCGCTCGAGATACTCGTACGCGGTGAAGATCTTTGCGCCGTGCAGGAACGGCACGAGCGTCACGCCCAGGATCACCATCGCAAACGGCAATCCAAAGTAGAACTGCACGAACTTGAGCCCGTCCGTGGCGCCCTGTCCCGTGGTGCCGATCATGGTGATCGCCGAGAGCTGCGTGGCCATGACGGAGAGTCCGGCGGCCCACCACGGAAGGCTGCGATTCGCGAGGAAATAGCCTTCGATTCCGCTCGTCCCGCGCGCCCGCCTCAGCCCGTCATAGACGACGTATGAGAGGTAGGCGATCACCACCGCCCAATTGAGCGGGTGCACTAGTGGTTGTACCTGAGCTGAATCAGGGCGAGGAGCAGCAGCGATGCGAGCTGCATCGCGAGGACGCGAATCAGGGTCTTCCGGAACATGAACAAAAACTACAGGGGCGATGCGCGATCGGACATGTTTGACAGATCCCGCGCCCCGCTGCACAATGTCTCTCGCTGGCGCTGCCGCCATCACCGGGACGAGGAAAAGACATGCGGATTCGCTTTCCCGCACGGCCCACCGCGCAACACGCGTTGCTTGCGGTCCTCGTCGCCACAGTTTCGGTGTCGTGTCACGGCGACCATCCCGTTGCGCCGCCTTCAGACGCGGGTGCGATCGACGTCGACGACGGCGATTTCGAACGCGTGATCGAAGACGATGCGGATGCCGACAGCGTGCTCGCCATTCTCAAACCGCGTATGGTCACCGTCACGCTGCACACGAGCGCCGGCGCGCTTGCGCCGCACGTTCGCGTGAAGTGGTTCCCGCATGACGGCGGCACGGCGGAGCCCGCGGAATCCTTCAGCGATTCGCTCGGGCACGCCTTCACGAAGTGGACACTCGGCTCGGATTCAGGGCAGGCGCACACCATCATCGCGCGTGCGCAGGGCTTCACGCCCCTCTCCATAGATGCGCAGGGACGGGTCGGACTCAGTGTGCTCAATCAGATCACCACGCTGCAGTTCGCGACGTATGACGGGAGCGGCCAGACCGTGCATCCGGATTACGTGCGTGTGCGCGGCTGGAAGCCGCACCGGCGGTTTCTCATGATCACGCCCTACAAGTCCGGCGATTACAAGTTCGAGAATCCGTCGGTGTTCAGTGCCACGGATTTCTCGCACTGGCGCGTGCCCGATGGCGTGACGAATCCCATCGTTCGTCCCACGGAGCTCCACCTTTCCGACCCGGATGCGGTGTTCGATCCCCTGCGCGCGGAGCTCATGCTGTACTACCGGCAGGTCGGTGACGCGAATTCCGTGTGGCTCACGCATTCGGCGGACGGCATCGCGTGGTCGGATCCCGAACGCCTGGTCACGGTGCCGAACCACGAGCTCGTGTCGCCGACGGTGGTACGACGGAGCGAGCATGAGTGGCTGATGTGGGCCGTGAACGCCCACGGCGGTTGTTCTGCCGACGCCGCGGACGTCGAGCTTCGGCGCTCGGAGGACGGCGTGAACTGGTCGGCGCCGGAGCCCGTCGCCCTTGGCCAGGGTGGCGGCATCTCGCCGTGGCATCTCGAGGTGCAGTGGCTTCCGAGCCGGCAGGAGTATTGGGCGGTATATCCCGTAAAGTCGGTCGGCAACTGCACGACGCGCGCGCTGTATCTGGCCACGAGTCCAGACGGTCTCAACTGGCACACGTATCCCACGCCCCTCCTTTCCCGCGGCGCCTCGCCCGATCTCGCTGATCTCGTGTACCGGTCGACGTTCGCGTATGACTCGTCCCGCGACATCGTAACGTTCTGGTATTCCGGCGCGCGCTTCGACGGCGAGCACTACGTGTGGAAGACCGCAGCCGAGCGTCGCACGAGGGCGGATGTGTTCGCGCGCATCAGCACGACCTTCGCCGGCCTGCGCGTGCGGCAGCGCGATACGCCGGATCTTCGGGATCCCCCTTGAAGCAGGGCTAAAGGGCTAAAGGGCCAACGGGCCAAAGGGCAACGGGCGAACGGGCAAACGGGCAAACGGGCAACGGGCGACGGAGCTGGACGCGCGAGACTGAGCGCGCAGTATCAGCGGTTGTTGCTCTCGTTCTCTCGTTCTCCCCCTGTCCCCAGTTCCCCGTTCTGTCGCTGTCCCGCTGTCCCGCTGTCCCGCTGTCCCGTTCTGTCGTTCTCCCGTTCTCCCGTTCTCCCGTTCTCTGTCCCACCGTCCCAGCAGTTCTCCGCTTTTGTTCCCGGACCTCCCATCGCTGCCTGGGGGTACCGCGCAGTATGCGGCATTTCCCCCCGAATGCCGACTGCAAGCTCAGTCAACTGCAGCTCGGGAGGCAGCAAATGACACACTTTCGGCAACTCATTGCCGTGGCCGCCGCCGCGATGATCGCGGCGCCTGTCGTCTCGACGGCGCAAACATCCAGAGATCGCTCGTACGGCGTCAGAACCCGTGGTGGCTATCGCCTGTCCGGTACGTACGAGCTGGACGAACAACGCAGTGACAATCCGCGGCTGATCGTCGATCGGGCGACGCGCACCATACCGCCCGCGTACCGCGACCGCGTGTACCAGAACTGGATCGCACGTCTCGACGCACCGCAGATGATCTCGATCGACGTGGCCGGCACGGTCGTGTCGATGACGTCGTCAAACGGGCCGGTCATGACGTTCGATGCGAACGGCCGCGATGTCCGCGAGCGCATGCCCAACGGCAGTGTGCAGATTACGCGCGCGTTCATGCGGGGCAGTCAGCTCATCGTGCAGACTACGGGAAACCGTGGCAACAACTTCACGGCGACATTCGAGCCGACGTATGACGGGCTCCGTGTCACGCGCCGCTTGGACAGCGACTACCAGCAGTCCGCGGTCACGGTGCAGAGCCTCTACCATCGGTCCGCCGGCCCGCGCTGGAACGTGTACAACGGTGGAAACGGCGGGTACGACGACCGTCGCGACAATTATCCTGACCGCTACAGTCACCGGATGATCGTGCCCAACGGCACGCAGCTGGTGGCGCAGCTGACGACGCCGCTCGACTCGCGTTCCATGCGGGACGGCCAGCGCGTGAGCCTTGTGGTCACGAGTGGCGCATATGAAGGCGCAACGATCGAAGGCGTCGTGACGCGCAATTCCACGGGCACCAACCGCGTGAACATGGCGTTCGACTTCGATCGGATCACGCTCAGGGACGGCCGGACCAGTGATTTCAACGCCGAGATCGAGTCGGCACGCCTGCCGAATGGCGACGTGGCTCGAGTCGATCGTTCTGGTGTAGTGCACGATCGCAGTCGTTCGACATCATCACAGATCCAGAACGGTGCGATCGGCGCCGCGGTCGGCGCGATCATTGGCGCAATTGCGGGCGGCAAGACGGGCGCGGCAGTCGGTGCCGTTGCGGGTGGTGGCGCGGGCGCGCTGCTCCTCGACAACCGCAGCGACGTAGTGCTCCCGTCCGGGACGGAGCTCGTGATTACGTCGTACGGCTCGGATTCCTAAAGCTGATTTCTCCCCCCTTCATCAGAGAGGCAACCGTGGATAGCGACATCAAGAATCGCGAGAAAAGAATCCGGCAGGACCTCAAGGAGCAGGAACGCCAGGGCATCCGCGACTCCAAGGAGCGCGAGCGCATGGCGAAGGAAGAGGAAGATCGCGCGAAGGATGCAATGAAGGAGCGCGAGAAACTCGCCAAGGACGAAATGAAATACGAGGAGAAAATGGCCAAGGACTCCGAGAAGGCCGCCAAGGATCAGATGAAGGACGCGGAAAAGCAGGCGAAGCACGACGAGAAGGAGCGCGAGAAGATGAACAAGCGCACCGAGCACGCTCTCAACGCCGACGCGAACCCTGATCCGATCACCGGCGCGCCCGGTGCGCACCCCGTCGGGGTGGGCGCGGGAGCGACTGGTGGTGCGGCCGCGGGCGCGGCCATCGGCACGGCAGTCGCCGGCCCGCCTGGCGCACTCGCCGGCGGCGCCATCGGCGCCATCGCGGGCGGTCTCGCGGGCAAGGGGATTGCCGAGTCGGTGAATCCGACCGCGGAAAACAAGTACTGGAGCGAGAACTACAAGACGCGCCCGTACTATAAGGCCAACACCACGTACGATGTCTATCAGCCCGCGTATCGCTACGGCTGGGAATCGCGCGCCAATTATCCGGGCCGGTCGTGGAGCGAAGTCGAAAGCACGCTTCGCACCAGCTGGCCGACGGCGCGCGGCACCTCCAGCATGAGCTGGGAGGAAGCGCAGTACCCGATCCGCGATGCGTGGGAGCGGATTGACATCTAAAAAACGAAATGGAAGTGCAAATTGAAGTTTGAAGTTGAAGTTGAAGTTTGAAACAACAAAACAGGGAGCCTGAGGATTCCGCCCGAAACGGTCCGCCATGTGCGGTACCGCTGAGGATAGGATCTTCAGGCTCCCTTCTTTTCCCCCGGTGACGGTTTCGGCCCGGGAAGGGTAGGTTGAAGTGAAAGCCGCCAATGCGAACGCTCGTCGCTCTCTCGATCGCGGTTGCAGCCTGCGCCCCCGCCAGGCCGCCCTCGGGCGCGCCGAAGCCCGCTTCCGCGCGACGCGAGCTCACTCCCGACGAGCAAGTCGAGCACGTTCTCTCCCGTCTCACATTCGGGCCTCGTCCAGGCGACGCCGAGCGTCTGAAGGCGTTCGGAGTAGACCGCTGGATCGCGGCGCAGCTCGCGCCTTCGAACATTTCCGATTCTGTCCTCAACGCGCGGCTCGCCGCGCTGCCGCTGTGGCCGGTGCCTGCGGCCGAAATTCCGTCAGTTGCGCTCGCTCTGTCCGCCGCGAACAGACCGGTGGGCACTCAACGCGTCGACACCATCAAGGGCGCTAACGGCGCCATCAGCCTCAGGATTTCGGGGACGACGTTCATCATGCAGCTCAACGGTGCGTCGCAGGCGCAGATCGCCAAGGTCATGTTCGCGGAGCACAGCGAGCGCCAGCTCAACGAAATCGTCACCGACTTCTGGGAAAATCACTTCTCCGTCTACGCCGGGAAGGTCCCGTCGTCCGACGCGATTCTCATCTGGGATCGCGATGTCATCCGTCCGCATGCGCTCGGCAAATTCCGCGACCTGCTCGGCGCGACAGCGCACAGCGCCGAGATGATGCACTATCTCGACAATCATCTGAGCAGGGCGAACGCGCTCAACGAGAATTACGCGCGCGAAATCATGGAGCTGCACACGCTCGGTGTCGACGGCGGGTACACGCAGCAGGACGTCGTGGAAGTCGCGCGAGCATTCACGGGCTGGACGCTCGAGACCAAACAGAGCGCTCCGCCGAAGGGTCCGGACGGCGCGCCGATTCGTGGAAATCCGTCACAGCGCGTGTTCACATTCAACGCCGCTGCACACGACACCAACGTGAAAGTGGTGCTCGGTCACGTCTTGCGGGCGGGGCGGGGAATCGAAGACGGCGAGGACGTACTGGATATTCTCGCGAGACATCCATCCACCGCCAAATACATCGCGTCCAAACTCGCGCGGCGGCTCGTCAGCGACGCGCCGCCGCCCGCGCTGGTCGACCGCGCCGCGGCGACGTTCACGCGCACGGACGGCGACATTGCCGAGGTGGTCCGGACGATCGTGACGAGCCCCGAATTCTTTTCACGCGCCGCGTTTCGCGCGAAAACAAAGACGCCGTTCGAATTCCTGGTGAGCGCCCGGCGCGTCCTCGAAACCCCGGCGGATACGACGCTCCAAACCGCGTCGCAGCTCGCGGGTCAGGGCATGCCGATCTTCGGCCGCCTCACCCCCGACGGCTGGCCCGACCGCGGCGAGGCGTGGCTCAACTCGGGCACGATCATGAGCCGCATTCTCTACGGCGCGGACATCGCCGCCGGAAAGGCGCAACCGTTCTCGGCCAACGATTGGCGGGGATGGAACGCGCTGGGCGACAAAACCACCCCGGACCAGGTTGACGGCATCCTCAAACTCTTCGGCTCAACCGACGAGCGCATGCGCCGGACTCTCGTCAGCTACAAGTACGAATCAGCCCCGCGCGACGGGCAGGGCAGGCTGAGGGAAATGGTGGCGATGATGCTGGGGTCGCCGGCGTTTCAACAGAGATAAATCAGTCCACTGTCACGACGGGAGCACTGTAACAACGGGAGCACTGCCACGACGGGAGCACTGTAACAACGGAAGCACTGTAACAACGGGAGCACTGTAACAACGGGACCACTGTAACAACGGGACCACTTAACAACGGAAGCACTGCAACGACGGCGCGGCAACAACGGGAGCGAGGACCACAACTGTTCCCGTAGTTCGGTGTTCCCGTAGTTCGGTGTTCCCGTAGTTCGGTGTTCCCGTAGTTCAGTGATCCCGTAGTTCAGTGATCCCGTAGTTCAGTGCTAGTGGATCTGCATCCTGATCACGATTCCGCCGATCGCTGCCTGCGAAATCGCGGCGGCCCGCGTGCTGCTGATGGTCGGGACATCAGGCATCGCGTTCGTGATGTTGAACGTGACGTTGAGGTCGACCGGCTGACAGAGCACGGTTGGCGTGTCGGCGATGCCGTCGCAGGGGCCGGTGTGGCCCGTTCCCATCGAGAACGATGCGGTGCCAGCGGTTGCGGTCCATGACGTCACGGTCGAGCCTGAGACGTGAAAGAAGTGCGCGTTCACCGTGCTGTTCGCGGTCGGCGCGCCGAACGTGCCGCTCACGGAGCCCGGCGGCTCGTCATTGCTCGTGCCGATCCAGCCGCTTGCGATGATGAAATCCGTGGGGTTCGACGGATCGTTGAAGAAGATGGCGTCGAATGCGGCCGTCGCGGAGAACGACGTCGTGATCGTTCGCTGCAGCGACACGGCGTAAAATGGCCCGGTCCCGGCGCCCGTGATCGGCGCTTCCTTGATCTCCGTGCCGCCGCTGATCACGTACTGAATGGTGTCCGCGAGCCACGCGAGCTCGGGATGAACCGGCGCGAGTTGCGCAATGCGCGTCTTGATGACGGTGGCCTGCTGCGCCGAAAGCTGGACCGTGCCCTGCGAGGTCGTATCGGTCGGCGAATCGCCTCCACACGCCGCGAGCGCCGTGAGCCCAGCCGCCGCGAAAAATCGGGAGTGAATTCTCATGCGGCATTGTACCCGCCCGATCAGAGTCAGGTCACCGACCTTCCCGTTGCCCCTTCGCCCGTTGCCCGTTCGCCCGTTGCCCTTATTCCGGCGCAAACGGATCCGCCGCGCCAATCTTGTACCCGACCAGATACCACCGCGTCGTATTCCGCGTCTCGTGCGACCGCACGGTGGGGTTCGTGAATGACAGGAACCGCGAGAGCGGCTGGATGAAGCCGTGCCACAGGCCGGCGAGGAATCCGGCGCGAGTCCCGGACGGGGTGCGCGATGCCGCGTCGGGGATGCCGATCAGGTTCCGAATGTTGCTGCGGTTCTCGTTCACGTGCGCGCTCGCGTGTCGTGGCCGCCAGAATTTGCGCACTGCGACCCGGACACGCCAGCGCGCCTCGCTGCTCCCGAAACGAAAACGCCCGGAATGAAATGACTAAGAGTGACTATGACCGGCGGAGCCGGTACACGACGACGCTCTCGACGTCATTCTCGTCGAGCGTGATCCCCGCGACGTAATCGCGCCCCGCATCGAGAAGCGAAAACTTTGCGGGGAGCGTCACATCGGCGCTCCACGTCCCGTCGGATGCGAGTACGGACCACGTGGTTGGCCTGGAGGGCACGACGGTCCCGCGGCGTCCGGGGATGAAACTCTCGAGTGCAAAGAACTCGCCAATCCAGAGCTCGCCGGTCGCGGACGGGACGAATCGCCCAAACGCAGAGCGCTGCTCGGCGAAGAACAGCATCGACAGCTGCGTTTGCAGACGGTCGGGCGGCATAGTCTTGTTCGCGTCGCTGTAGCCCTTCTTGAACTCGGCGATATCAGCAGCGGTGACGGGCCCTGGGTCGACCGCCCGCACGGTGCGCGAGATGAGCTTGCCGTTCCGGTCAAAGCACTGCACTTCCCAACGCAGCGAGTAGCCGGAGCACAGCCGTTCGCCCATCACGGCCGTTCTCGAAACCGCGCCGAGAAATAGTCCGACAGACGTGCCGTTCTTCTTCACGCGCTCGAAAACGGGAATGTGCGTGAACCCGCGCGCTTCGTTGTTGTCCGGCGCGCGAACGCCGAGCGTTGCCGTCGACGTCGTGTGCTCCGAAACGGAATCCGCGAGCGGATCGATCGCCTGAACGACGCCCGACCCGTCGGCCAGGAGTCCCTGCCATGAGTTCACGCTGCGCTGTGGCATGGTCGGCCGCGCGTACTGCCTGAGAAACGTGCCGTCGCCCGTATAGACCTGCAGTCGCGTCTGGCGATCGTGCACGGCGACAGTGTCTCCCGTGCGGAACGTGAGCAGAATGCCGTCGAACTCGCCCGGACCCGTGCCCTTGCGGCCGACGGTGCGAATGAATTTCCCGTCGGGTCCGAAGATGCGAAGCTCGGTGCTCCCGCCATCGGCGATGACGATGTTGCCGTTGGAAAGCCGGACGACGCCGAGCACGCCGGCGAGCTCCGATGGTCCCTGGCCGTTGGATCCGCCAATTGTAACGAGCGGTTTCGGATCCACCATCCAATGCGCTTTCGCTTGCGCGCTGCCCGGATAGCGAATGATGCGCGCGCCGGCGCTGTCGGTGATCTGCTGTGCGGCCGCGGTGGTCGCGCACACTGAAAGAAAGAAGAGGGATCTCAGCATGACTCCAAGATGTGGTCAGCGTCCATGAAAAGCGGCGAAGCGGCGGACCTGTGCGGCGATGAGCGCGCGCTCGGCGGCCGTGACCTTCGCCGTGATGCGCAGGTTCACGTCGCCGGGCGCTGCGCCGCGCTTCCAGCCGCCCACGAGCTCTCCATTCACCGTAATGACGTTGACGACCGAGCCGTCGCCACCGGTGATGAGACCAACGCCCTTCGTGCGCCCGCCGATGGCCGTGCGATCCTTGTGGCCGATGAAAAACTCGTCGTAGTTGGGGAGAAGATGTGCGACAGGCTTCGCGCGACGAAGGGGCGCGTCGGCGAACCACACGTCTCGTCCCTCGAAGGTCGCGTGCGCGAGCTCGTGACCAACGAGACCCACGGCTTGACGCGCGTCGCTGATCGTCAGGCCGGACCACCATGCAAAGTCCTGCTGCGTCGCCGGCCCGTGGCTCGCGAAGTACGCGCGCGCGAGCCTGGCGAGTGATTCGTCACGGTCGAGGGGCGGAGCGGCCGGGACACGTTCATCGAGCAGCGCGTACGTGAACTGCTTGCCGCGTCGCGCGCCGCTGCAGATCACGGCGCTCAGCTCGGCCGTCATGACCTGTCGCACCAGGCGCATGCCCTTTGCCGGACCCAGTCGCGCGCGCTCGAGCGCCGCGGCGAGCTCTTCACGGGTGAGATGCTTGCCACCCTCCAGCGCCCGGGCCATCGCATCAACCCCGCGCGACAGAGTGCGCTCGCTGAGGTCGAACTCGACGTTGTAGCGGCCGATCACACGGCTCACACGCGGTCCCGTGAGCGCAAGCATCCACCGCACGTCTTCAGGCGCCACGAAATGCCACGTCGGACGCAGGACGTGCGTGCGAATGAACCGGCCCTCGGCCATTTCGCGCTCTACGGACGCATCGGTCGCGGAGCGCACACGCTGGCCGAGGGCCCATTTTGCGCCGGCGTAATCCTGTGCCTGCACCGCGCCGAACGAGCGGACGACGTCGCCCGCCGACGCGAGCCCGCGGACGCTCAGCAATTGCGCCGCCAACCTTCGGCGAATGACTTCGGCGCGTGTCAGCTCCACCACGGTTACAACCTTAGCGGACCGGCGTTTCCGCAGCTAGAACCGGTCGCTCCGGCCGGCGGCCCAGGCGCGCGCCAACGGACCCGACGCGCCGTCGCGAAGAAGTGAACCCGGCTCAATGGCGGGATAGATCTCGCTGTAGTTCCTGATTTCCGTCGCGCTGATGCGGCGCATGATGTTCCACGCCTTGAGATCAGACGGCCGTTCGCAACCGGCGGCGCCGAGCACTTCGAAGAAACTCTTGACCGTCTCCTTGTGATACCGCGCGACGCGCGCGGACTTGTCGCCCACGTGCAGACCGGCGACGAGCTCCGGATCCTGCGTCGCGACGCCCGTCGGACACTGGTTGCTGTTGCAGCGCATCGCCTGGATGCAGCCAATGGCGAACATCATCGCGCGCGCCGCGTTACACATGTCGGCGCCGAGCGCGACCTTTGTAGCGATCTGAAAACCGGTGTGCACTTTTCCCGACGCGATCACGCGAATTCTGTCGCGCACGCCCGCGCCTACGAGCGCGTTGTGCACGAACGACAGGCCCTCATTGAGCGGCGTGCCGACGAAATCGGAAAACTCCATCGGGGCGGCGCCCGTTCCGCCTTCGGCGCCGTCGACTGTAATGAAGTCCGGGGTGATGCCGGTCTCGAGCATCGCGCGAACGATGCCCATGAACTCGCGCCGCTTGCCGACGCAGAGCTTGAATCCGACGGGCTTGCCGCCTGACGCTGTTCGCAGCTGCGCGACGAATTCCACGAGCCCGCGCGGCGAGTCGAACGCCGTGTGCGCGGGAGGTGAAATGACGTCCTTGCCCGGTTCGACACCGCGAATGTCGATGATCTCCTGCGTGAGCTTCTTGGCGGGAAGAATCCCGCCGTGTCCGGGTTTCGCGCCCTGCGAGAGCTTGATCTCGATCATCTTCACCTGCGGCAACGTGGCGCGCTTCGTGAATTCGTCGAGACTGAACCGGCCGTCCTTGGTGCGGCAACTGAAGTAGCCCGTGCCAATCTGCCAGATGATGTCGCCGCCGGGTGCGAGGTGATATGGAGAGAGTCCGCCCTCGCCGGTGTTGTGCGCGAAGTTCCCCATCTTCGCGCCGGTGTTGAGCGCGAGCACCGCGTTCTTGCTGAGCGAGCCGTAGCTCATGCCCGACACGTTGAACACCGACGCCGAATAAGGCGCGGTGCACGCGGGCCCGCCGACCATTATGCGCTGCGCGGTGTGATCGGGTTCCTTGGGCGCGAGCGAGTGATTGATCCACTCATAGCCCGGCGCGTACACGTCCTTCTGTGTGCCGAACGGGAGCGTGTCGAGCTCGCCCTTGGCGCGCTGGTACACGACCGAACGCTCATTCCTGCTGAACGGTTTGCCGTCGAGGTTCGACTCGATGAAGTACTGGTTGATTTCCGGGCGAATTCTCTCGAGCAGGTAGCGCCCGTGTCCGATCACAGGGAAGTTCCGCCGCACCGCTTGGCGGCTCTGCGTCATGTCGACGATGCCGAGCGCGACGATCGGGAGAATGATGACGTACGCGCCGAGCATGGGCTGCCAGAGGAGCGCGAGCAACGCGACGGCGAGAATCGCGGTGACGGAGGCGGTAACGAATTCGCGGCGCACGGGCACCAAAGTGTGGCAGTTGCCCGTTTCGCGAAAGACCTGGTGTACTTTTAGCCCTCCCTCATCCCACACGTATGAACGCCAATCTCAACGCGTCCGCAGTCGTTCCAGGCATCACGGCATCCGATCTCGAGCGCAGCGTCTACTTCTATACCGATGGGCTTGGCTTCGAGGTCGAGGAGCAGAACGAACGCGACGGAAAGGTTGTCTACGTCAGCCTCAAGGCCGGCGGGGCGTCAATCGGCCTCTCACGCGACGACTTCGCCAAAGGCAAGGATCGCGTGAAGGGCATTGGCATCCGTCTCTGGTTCCAGACGGACACCGACCTCAAGCTGCTCGCTAACCGTGTGAAAGCGGCTGGATTTCAGCTCGACGCGGAGCCCGCGCCGCTCCCATGGGGTCCGCTCGCGTTTCAGCTCAAGGACCCGGACGGGATTGCGATCACGATCTCGAACAGCTAGTCCGACCGAAGGGCAACGTTTGGATCCACGCGCGCCGCGCGACGTGCCGGAAGGACGCACGCCGCGAGCGCCGTGGCGAGCAGCACCCCCACGACGCCCGAGTACACGAGCGGGTCGAACGGAGAGACGTCGAACAGCAGCGGCCTGATCGACTTCGCGGCGACGAGTGCCGCTGCTGCCCCAAGTGCGACGCCGGCAACACCCAGCGTCATGCCCTGCCTGAGAATGAGTGACACGATCTGATCACGCCGCGCGCCAAGGGCCACGCGCACGCCCAGCTCGTGCTGGCGCTGCGTAACGCCGTACGCGATCACGCTGTAGAGCCCGACCGCCGCGAGCCCGAGCGCGAGCGCACCGAACACCACGAACATCGTTGCGCCCAGCCGAAAACTCTTGATCTGCGGCGCAACGATGCTCGAGAGCGAGGTCACGTTGACGTATGACGCACCGGGCATGATAGCCTGCAGTGCGCGACGAATGTTTTCGAGCTGCGCTTCGCCGCGGCCGCGCACGCGAACGAACACCCCGCCCGCGCCTTCGCCGATCTGGTCGATCGGGAGGTAGTAGTGCAGCCCTTCGGGCTGGGTGATGCTGCCGAGCGTAATGTTCTCGGCGATGCCGACGACACGCCGGCAGGGCGCCGTGTCGGATCCCATACGGACGCATTGCTGGAGCGGATCCTTGTCAGGCCATGCGGCCTTTGCGAGCGCTTCGCTCACGACGATCACGCGCTCGGCGTTTCGGGTATCGGTACGCTCGAAGCCGCGCCCGCGCACGATACGTGTTCCCATGGTCGCAAAGAAATCCGCAGACCCGGCCTGTCGTGTGATTTCGCGCCGCCACGCCGCGGACGTGTCCATGCCCTCGAAGCGGAAGTCACCGTTGATGGTCATCCAGAACGGGACGGTGAGCGCCCGGGCCGCGCGCTCGACACCCGGAATGGCAAGGACGCGCGCGAGTTGCTGTTCCTTGAGCGCGGCACTCTGCGACGGCGTGAGCGGCGTGCCGCGCAACTCCGTGCTGACGTACACGATGTGATCGACATCGTACCCCATGTGCACTGCGCGCACGTTGAGGAGGCTGCGGACGAAGAGCCCGGCCCCGACAAGAAGCACGACGGACAGCGCGCCCTGCAGGACGAGCAGCGACACGCGCATGCGCGAACGGTGGAGCGTTCCTTCGCGAACACCGGCTTTGAGCGCGGCGGCGAGATCGCTTCGGCCCGAGTACAGCGCCGGCGCGAGCCCGCTCAGTGTTCCGGCGATCAGCGACACGGCGAGGGTGAAGACGAATGTGCGCGCGTCAAACAGCGACGCCGCCCATGACGCCCGCGGAAGAAATGCCACGCGGAGCGCGGCGCCGCCCCACTGCGCGATTGCGAGCCCGGCGAATCCTCCGAGCGTCGCGAGCACGAGGCTCTCGGTGAGCAGTTGGGTAAAGAGCCGCGCCCGACCGATTCCGAGCGCGAGACGCACCGCAATCTCCCGCCGCCGTTGCACGGCGCGCGCCAGGAGGAGGTTTGCAACGTTCGCGCATGCAATGAGCAGGACGATGGCCGCCACGCCTTCGAGCCACGTCGCGACTCTGGTATCCTGGCTGGCCTGCGGACCGCGCTCGCGCACGATCGGCGCGGCAATGCCTCGCGGTTTCACGCGGTCGACCGGCGCCATCCTTGGCGCATCCGCGAGCTCCATCATGTAGCTCCGCTGGTACGCGGTCGTGAGCGCTGCGGTGGCTTGCTCGGCCGAAATGCCTGGCTTTCGTCTGGCGAGGAGCGAGACCCATCCGATCGAGTGGCTCTTGTAGTAATCCGGAACGGATTCGTTGCCAAAGAGCACCAGCGCCATGCGTGTTATGGGAATGAACGCGATCGGCGGCTTGTCGCCGAACTCTTCCGCCAGTCCCGGCGGCGCCACGCCGATGATCGTGAACTTCCCGGAACCAATATCGAGTGTGCGGTTCACGACATCCGCGCGACCGCCGTACGCACGCTGCCAGTAGGAGTAGGCGAGCACGACGACGGGCGCGCCGCTCGGAAGGTCATCTTCGGATCGGCCATAGTACCGGCCGGCGGCGGGCGGTGCGTTGAACAGCTCGAAGAACGTGGCACTCGCGCCAAATACCGTTTGCTCACCGGATTCGATGCCGCTCCCCACCGCGGTGTTAGCGATGAAATAGCCCGCGGTCTTATCAAACACGCCGGTTGTGAGCGAGTCGATCTCGAGGAGCCGGCGATAGGTGAGGTTTTGAGTAATGCGTTCGCGACCGTTGCTCATCCTGGCCAGGAACACGCGATGCACGCGCCCCGCGTCCACGAGATAGTGCGGCGTGCGGAACAGGAGCCGGTCGACGATGCCGAACATCGCGGCGTTCGCCCCAATGCCGAGGCCGAGCGTGGCGATGACCGTTGCAGCGAACACGGGTCGCGCCCGGAGGCTGCGAATCGCGTAGTGCAGGTCCTGCGCGAACGCGCTCCACCACGCCGCGCGGCGGTCGTGTGCAAGACGCTGGCGGTCGAGTGTGGCCATGCGCGCCCGTGCATCGCCGAGATTGCCGAAGCGTCGCTCGGCTTCGGCGCGCGCGTCGGCGGGAGAAATGCCCCGCGCGACGAGATCGCGAATGGTCATGTCGAAGTGGAACGCGATTTCATCGTCGACGGAGCGATCGACGTCTGCGCCGGTGCGCTCGAGGCGAAAGAGCCGCCGAAACCCGCGCGCGATCATGCCTTGGCTTCCAGTACGCGGAACACAGCGCGCGCGTACCGGCTCCAGGTATCCGACTGCCGGCGCAACTGCGCCCGGCCGGCCGCGGTAATGGAATAGAACTTCGCGCGGCGATTGTTCTCGCTGACGCCCCAGTCCGCGCTCACCCAGCGGCGCTTGTGCAGACGGTGAAGGGCGGTGTAGAGGGCGCCCTCTTCGACGTTCAGGTCTTCGTGCGTGGTCTCGCCGATCCACCGGGCCACGGCATAGCCGTGCCGCGGCCCCCACGTCAGCGTTTTCAGGATCAGCAGGTCCAGCGTGCCCTGAAACAGCTCGAGCTCGTCCGCCACGTAAGGCTCCCCTCAAAGGTTCAGGGGATTAGACTCGGTCGGCGGCTGGACCGTTGTCAAGGTCAGGGCTCGGAGGCCGTGTGGCGATCAGCCTGGCGCGGTCGCGGGCACGGGTTTGTCCGGCACGTCGGCCGCCGCGGTGCTCGGGCGTTCGCCGCGGCGCCGCTGGCGCAGCCTCAGGAGCAGCTCGAACGACACCGTCGTGGCCGCGAGCCAGACGATCGCCGCGGTCCACGCGCCGGCGATGTCCGACGCCCAGTGCACGCCGAGGTACACGCGCGAGGCTGCGATGAGGAGCACCAGCGTGAGCGCGCCGGCAAGACACGCGGACTTTGTTTTCCAGGACCACTTCTCGCGCATGGCGACGTACGACATCGCTCCGAGTGAAATGAGCGACGTCATGGCATGGCCGCTGGGAAACGAATACCAGTGTGCGCCCGCCATGGCGGCGTCGAGATTGGGACGCGCGCGGGCGAAGTCGGCCTTGAGCACGAGGTTGAGGAGCTCGCCAAACAACGCCGTGCACGCCACGTAGAGCGCCGACGCGCGTTCCTTGTGGATCGCGAGGAGAATGCTCGCCGTGAGCACGAGCGTGCCCATGCCGACGGAGCCGCCGAGCATCGTGGCCGCGCGAAACATCGACGTGAGCCATGGCTGGCGCGCAACGCTCATGAACCACCAGGTGGTCTGGTCGAAGCGGACGAGCGCCGACGTCGTGATCGCGATACGATGGGCGAGGAGAATGAATACGTGCCCGGCTCCGAGCGCGGCGGCCGCGCCGATCGCGATGACGATCGCGAGGGGGGCATACGCACGCACGTGTGCCCACCGGGCGTGCGCGAGGGCGCGCTTCCCGAGCTTCGTGGCCGCGACGTACACGGACACCTTCTTCGCGCCCGTCTTCACCAGGTGTGCAACGCGGCGGAGCGGCCGGAAGAAAAGCGCCCAGAAAAAGAGGAACAGGGCGGCGGGTGTCAGGAGCGCGTAGACAAGCATGGGCGTCGGGGGGCTCTGTCCTCCTTTGTCGTACCCGTGGCGCGATGCGTATGTTGCTCCACACGCCCATCGGTTCCCCACGAGGTCAGCTCATGCCGTCTCCACGCTCGCTCGCCGCCGCGCTGCTGTTTTTCGCCGGCACATTCTCCGCCTACGCTTCCGCGCAGGATGCCGGCCCCCCGGCCCACACGCCTGCGAACGATCCGCGCCTCGCGGGCTTCGAGAAGTACCGCGCCATGCAGGAGAGCTCGCCGTTCAAGAGCACGCTCTGGCAGTGGATTGGACCCACCACGAGCGGGGGGCGCGTGACCGACATCGCCGTCGCGGCCCGCAAGGGCACCACGCGCGACATCTATTTCGGCACGGCGTCGGGCGGTGTGTGGAAGTCGAGCAACGAAGGCACCACGTGGACGCCCGTGTTCGAGCATGAAGCCTCCGCGACGATCGGCGACGTGACCGTCGCGCCCTCGAACCCCGACATTGTCTGGGTCGGCACCGGCGAGGCCAATCTGTTTCGCACGGGAGCTGCAGGCACCGGCGTCTACAAATCCGTTGATGCGGGGAAGACGTGGAAGAACATGGGACTCACGTCCACGTACACGATCGGCCGCATCGTCATTCACCCGACGAACCCCAACATCGTGTACGTCGCCGCCAGCGGCGCCGAGTGGACCGTGGGGGAGGAACGCGGCGTGTTCAAGTCCGTCGATGGCGGCGCAACGTGGCAGAAGACGCTCTATGTGAATCCGCGCACGGGTGCGGTGGACCTCGTCATGGATCCGAGCGATCCGAACACGCTCTACGCCTCGACGTGGGAACGCATCCGCTGGAAGTGGAATGATCCCGAGAACATTCCGTCGTACACGGGCAGCGGTGTCTGGAAATCCGTTGACGGCGGAGCGCACTGGAGCGCGAGCAACGAGGGTCTTCCAGACGCGAAGTATCGCGGGCGCATCGGCATCGATGTCGCGCGCTCAAATCCGCGCGTGGTCTACGCATTCGTCGACAACTACACCGTCGGGCGAACAGCGCGCGCCGGCGAGCTGGATTCGTACGGCAACGTGCGCGCCGACGTGATTCGCGGCGCCACCGTCTATCGCTCGGACGACAAGGGTGCGCACTGGCGTCTCGCGAGCGACACCAACGCGTTCATGATGGGCGCGGTGAACACGTTCGGTTGGGTGTTCGGCAACGTGCGCGTCGATCCGACCGATGAGAATCGCGTCTACTTCATGGGGCTCGGCCTCAACGTCTCGACCGACGGCGGAAAGACGTTCCAGCGCGCGGGAAACGGCCAGGGCAACGGCGGTGACAATCACGCGCTCTGGATCGATCCCGAGAATCCGCAGAACCTCATCAACGGCAACGATCACGGCATCGGCATCACGTATGACCGCGCCACCACGTGGCGCAGCTTCCGCACGCAGGTGAATGCCGTGCAGTTCTTCAACGTGGCGTACGACATGGCGACGCCTTTTCACGTGTACGGCTCGGTGCAGGACGAAGGGAGCCGGCGCTGCACGGTCGATCTGAGCGCCGGTCGTGACGCGATTTTCGGCGAATGCGAGAACGCGCCGGGCGGCGAGGGGAGCAGTCACGCGACCGATTGGTCGAACCCGCGCATTGTGTATTCGTCGAACCAGTACGGCGACGTCAGCCGCTCCGAGTATCCCGCTCCCGGTGACGAGAGCGGTGGTCGCGGCGGGCGTGGCGGCGGGCGCGGAGGTGTCGGGAGTCCGGTGAATGGACTGACTTGCGTCAGTGCTGCGGGGACAGGGGGGACGGCGGGGACAGGGGGAGTCGGGGCAGGGGGAGCGGGGGGTGCAGGAGGCGCGGGCGGCGGGGCGCGGGGAAATGCCGCGGGGGGACGAGGTGGTGCGGGGCGTGGCGGTGCCGGCCGCGGTGGGCGCGGTGGCGCGCAGCCTGTCTCGACGCTCGTCAAACCGTGTGAAACCGTCGGCGATGCGAAGCAGCGCGGCAACTGGGTCGCACCCACGATCGTCTCGCCGCACGACGCGAACGTCATTTACCACGGC
>DASRAP010000016.1:0-23047 GCA_035638155.1 Gemmatimonadaceae bacterium
CATTCTCAACGACGCGTGGGTCGCGGCCGCGCCTGCGAAGTTCAAGCGGCCGTTTCATTTCGTCGCGTCATCCCTGCGCGCGACCAATCCGAACGTGACGGCCCTGACTACCATGAACAGCCAGGTGCGCACGCTCGGCCAGCAACTCTTCTTCTACGAGACACCGGATGGATATCCCGATTCGGTGGAATACTGGAGCGGCAACATGCCGCCGCGCTGGAGCTTCACGAACACGCTGGCCGGCGCAACCACAGGGCAGACCGTCGTCGATACCGCTCCGTACATGACCGGCTCGACCGCGGCGGCCGTCGACAAGATCCAGGCGGATTTCTTCGCCGATGAACTGCCGGCCTCGACGCGCACGGCCCTTCTCAACTACCTCAACGGCGGCACGTTCACCGCGACGCGCGTGCGTGAAACCATCGCACTCGCGCTCTCGAGCGCCGAATTCCAGTGGTACTGACCAATCGGAGCCGACGATGACCGACCACTCCTCCGACCACGACGAGGCCGATTGCGGTTGCAGTGAGTACCGCTCGCTGTCCCGCCGCAAGTTCATCCAGGCCTCCGCGGGCGCCGGTGGTGCCGCGTTCGCGGCGAGCATGTTCCCGGCGTGGCTCCCGAAGGTGGTGCTGGCGCCCACGTATCAGTCGTCGCGCGACGTGATGGTATCGATCTTTCAGCGCGGCGGCGTGGACGGACTGACCACATGCGTGCCGTTCGCGGACAACAACTATTACACGGCACGGCCCACGATTCGCATCCCGCGCCCTGATGACACGTCGGTGCCCGCCGCGCAGCGTGCGACGGCGCTCGACAACTTCTTCGGCTTCCCGCCCGGCATGGCCGGACTCGTGCCGGCGTTCGCCGCCACGGACCTGCTCGTCGTGCACGCCACGGGGCTGCTCGACAAGTCACGCTCGCACTTCGACGCGCAGCGATGGATGGAGGTGGGGAAGCCGGTCGATGCAACGATCGTCACGGGCTGGCTGGGCCGGCATCTCGCCACCGTTCCCCCCATGCGGAGCGATGCGCTCCTGCGTGGCATCGGCATCAGCTCCGGACTCGCCAAGACCCTTGTCGGCGGCCCGAAGACACTGCCGGTCGCCGATCCGTCGAACTACAACATTGGCGGCGCGTCAGCGACGCGAACGGCGCGGCTTGCGGTGATCGAATCCGATTACGGCACGACCGCCGATCCGCTCAGGACGAGTGCGCTCGACGCGGTCAACACCATCGAATTGCTGTCGGCCATCAACTTCACTGGCTACGCGCCGCACAATGGCGCGGTCTATCCGAATTCCGGGTTTGGCCGTGCGCTCAAATCGGTCGCGGCACTCATCCGCGCCGACGTCGGCGTCGAAGCCGCGCAGATCGACATCGGTGGGTGGGACACGCACTCCGCGCAGGATCCCAATGCCGGATCGATGTTCAGCACGATGAACGACTTCGCGAACTCACTCGGCGCGTTCTGGCAGGACATCGTGCTCGATTCGCTGCCGGTGACGGCGGTGAGCGTATCGGAATTCGGCCGCAATCTGCGCGAGAATGGCAGCAACGGCACCGACCACGGCCGCGGCACGACGATGTTCGCGATGGGCAAGGGCATTGCGGGTGGGCGGGTCCTCGTGGTGGGCGGATGGCCCGGCCTCGATCTCAACAGCCTCGAAGACAAACAGGATCTGCGCGTGACCGTCGACTACCGCGACATTCTCGCGGAAATCGTTTCGCGACGGCTTGGCAACTCGGCGAATCTGAGCGCGGTGTTTCCAGGCTGGACGCCGACATTCCGCGGCGTCACGCGCTGAGCTCGATCAGTGCACGACGACTTCTCCCGTCATGCCGGGGTGCACGGTGCAGTAGTAGCCGAAGGTGCCGCGCGTCGTGAATACGCGCGACACGGTCGAGTCGACAACGATGTTGACGTCGGCGGGCGCGCCCGATGGCGTCTTGTTGAAGATGGCGTTGTGTCCGTCGCCATCGGCCGACCGCATCATATGAAAGCGCACGGTTCCCCCGACGCCTACCTCGGCCGTGAACGGCGTGAACACCGCGCCCGGCGTGTACACATCGACAATGTCAGCGGCAGGCGCGGTCGAGTCATCGCCGCCACAGCTCGCGGTGAGCAGGGCGGCGGCGACCGCGGCAACTGCGCGGGCACGTTTGCGGGCAAGTGTGCGGAAACCTTCACGCATGGTCTTCATGTGACGCTATCATGATTCACACGTTACGTCGAGCGATGATCGTCACACTCGCCGCGCTTGCCGGTGTCATTGGCGCGTGCGGCAGCAACGACTCCACGGGACCCGACGGACCCGGTGATCCGAACACGTCCGCAGCAGGCGTGTTCACGCTGACAAAAGTGGACAGCAAGTCGCTGCCTTTCACCGTCCTCACGGACAGTTTCTACACGCTCGAAGTCACGAGTGGTACGGCGGTGCTCGACACCGCGGGTCACTTCATCATGCCGCTCACCACGCGCGAAACAGTCGCGGGCCACGCATCGACGTACGTCGACACCACGCGCGGCACGTGGCTGCAAGCGGCCGGTGTCATCACGCTCACCGTGCAGCCCGGTGCGACGTCCACGACCGCAGCATGGGACGGACGCCACCTGACCGTAGGCTTCGCAATCGGGACAGCGACGAACAACTACGTGTACACGCGAAATTAGGGCTGGAGGGCTAGAGGGCTAGAGGGCTAGTGGGAAAAGCGATGTCGTTTCCCTCCAGCCCTCCAGCCCTCTAGCCCACTAGCCCTTTCTTCAGCCCACTAGCCCTCTAGCCCTCCAGCCCTATGTTTTTCGGACCCCCACCCTGAAAGCCCATGATTCCGCTTGCGTCGCTCTGGCTGCCGATCGTGTTGTCCGCCGTCGCGGTGTTTTTCGGTAGTTCGCTCGTGCACATGGTCATCGGTTACCACAAGCACGACTTCGATACCATTCCGGCTGAGAGCGATGTGCTCGACGCGCTGCGCAAATTCAATCTTCCCAAGGGCGACTACCACGCGCCGCACCCGTCGAGCATGGCGGAGCTCAAGGACCCGGCGTTCATCGCGAAGACGGAACGCGGACCGGTGGTGTTGCTGCGCGTCTTTGCGCCGAATCGCATGGCCATCGGACCGAGAATGGCGAAGTGGTTCGTGTTCTGCGTGATCGTTGGCCTGTTCTCGGCGTACATCGCCGCTGTCACGCTTCAGAAGGGCGCGCCGTATCTGACGGTGTTTCGTGTCGTCGGCGCGGCAACGTTCATGGGGTACGGGCTTGGCGGCTGGCCCGAGACCATCTGGTACGACCGCAAGACGGGCACGACGGTGAGAAACACGATCGATGCGCTGATCTATGCCCTGCTCACTGCCGGCGTGTTTGGCTGGCTCTGGCCGAAATAGCCGGGGTCAGTCGTTCTGCCGCAGGATTTCGGCAAGGCGGCTGGTGTCGACATTGCCGCCGCTGATGATCGTCGCCACCCGTTTTCCGGCAACGCCGCTCACCTTGCCCGCGAGCAGTGCGGCAACGCCGGCCGCGCCCGCCGGCTCGGCGAGGATCTTCGTGCGACTGAGTAGCAGCGGCACAGCAGCCGCAATTTCCTCGTCGGTCACGAGCACGACTTCGTCGACGAGCTGACGCACGATGTCGTAGCACAGCTCGCCCGCCATCGGCGCGGCAAGACCATCTGCGATCGTCTTCGGTGGCCCGTCGAGGTGCACCGCGTGGCCGGCCGCGAGGCTTCTTACCATCGAGTCTGCGCCCGTCGGCTCGACACCGATGATGCGCGTGCGAGGACGCAGCTGCTTCACTGCCGACGCCACACCACCGATCAGACCGCCACCGCCGATGGGAACAACGAGCACATCGAATTCGGCCTGCTCGACCAGCTCGGCGCCCGTCGTTCCCGCTCCGGCGAGCACGTGCGGATGCTCGAACGGATGGACGAAGGTGTACCCACGCTCGTCGGCGAGCTCGCGCGCCTTCGCGAACGCTTCGGCACCGGTGCCGTGCAGAATCACGTCCGCGCCGTAATCAGCGCTCGCGGCGGCCTTCGTTTTCGACGCTGCTGCAGGCATGACCACTGTGGCGCGCGTGCCTTCCGCGCGAGCGGCCCACGCCACCGCCTGCGCGTGATTCCCCGCCGAGACCGTCACCACCCCGCGCTCCTTCGCCGCGGCGTCAAGCTGTGCCAGCGTGTTGAGCGCTCCCCGCACCTTGAACGATCCGGTCTTCTGAAATGCTTCGACCTTCAGGTGAAGCGTGGCCACGCCACACCGAGACGCCAGCAGCGATGACACGACGGTGGGCGTTACGTGCAATCGGCCACTGATGCGCGCCCGGGCGGCGGCGATCGCATCCAGCGTCGGGATCGGCATGAGCGAAAGGTAGTGACGCTGAGGGCGCAACGTCTTAGACTCCCACCCAACCGACCGGGGGCACGATGACGCGACGATCTCCTGCACTGCTGTTGCCTGCTGTGGCAGTTTGCCTTTCCTGCGGCGGTGATTCCGGCACGAGCAACAACCATCACGGCGTCGTGCAGATCTCGAGCTACATCATGAATCCGATGCAGATGAATTGTGCCGCGATCGGGCCGGGCAACCTGCCGCCGCGCAACATCGGCGCACCGGATTCCATCGTCGTGCAGCTGACGATCGTCAATACGACCGCCGACACGGTCACGGTGAACACCATCGGCGCTTACGGGCAGGTGATCAGCGGCTCGGATCCGGCGGATGTCGGCAAGATCGGGCTCAACACCACCTCGCTGTCATTCGTCCCGAAACCACTGGTCGTCCCGGGCGCCGGAGCCCTCGGCGGCCAGCAGGCGAACGTGCGCGTGACCATTCCGACAGAACCCATCTGCAACACGAAGCCGATCGGATTCAGTGGCTCGCAGAATCTCAACATCAGCATCCGCGCAACTGCGAACTCGGGGCAATACGTCACCGACTTTCAGACGCTGGTCATTCAGTGGCGGTGAGCTGACGAAAAACGAAATGAAAGTTGAAATGAAAGGTTCAAAGGCAAGTTGAAGCTTCAAACCGCGATTTGAAGCTTCCCTCTTGCGTCTGACACTTGTGTTTCAATTTCCATTTCGTTTTTGGTTGTTTTTGGTTTTAGAAGGTAACGGTCCCCGCGTAGATGAGCGCCTCCTTGTTGCCCTCGGTGTTGACCACCACGCGGGCGCCATAGGTCGCGGCGGGGAGTGAGTCGCCGAGGATGGAGCCGGCGGTACGGTTGCCGGAGTACAGCATCGCGTCGCTCGTGCCGTTGATCGTCAGCTCAGCCGTGTGCGACTTGTCGCATACGCGTCGCGTCTCGTCGTAGACGACGACGTTGTCGCCCAGCCGATAGAGCCTGATCTGCACGGGGCAGGAAACGGGGTACGTGCGTGTCTGCGCGCCGCCGGTCTGGTTGTGCAGCGTCACGAACGCGTTGTAGAACGTCACCGCTCCGTTGTGGATGACCTTGATCTCCGCGCTGTACTTGATGTTGCCGAATGTCTCGGGGGGCTCAGGATCGCTGAAGTCCGCTTTGCAGCCGGACAGCAACACGAGCATGCAGGCGATGGCGCAGCGTGAGGTGGTCATAGCGGTCTAAGTAGCGCCGCGGCGACTCGCTGCGCAAGATTGAGCGCATGCCTCGCCCACCCGCCTTGCGTCGCGCGTGCCGCGCCGCCGCGCTGATCCTCGTCGCTGCCAACGTTTCGGCCCAGCAGACGTCAGAACGCTACACGCGAATCAATGCGCAGATCGTTATGCGTGACGGCGTGAAGCTCAACACCGATTACTACGTCCCGAAGGACCAGACGGGGCCACTGCCGTTCATCATGCTACGAACGCCGTACGGCATCGAGGGCCGGGCCGCCAGTCTCAACACGTCGTTCAAGGAGCTCGCGGACGACGGCTACATCATCGTCTTCCAGGACATTCGCGGTCGCTACAAATCCGAAGGCCAGTTCGTGATGCAGCGTCCCGCGCGCAATGCGTCGCAGCGCGCGAATCCGAAAGCCATCGACGAAGCGACGGACGCGTATGACACCATCGCGTGGCTCCTGAAAAACGTGCCGAACAATAACGGCCGGGTCGGCATGCTCGGCGTTTCGTACGACGGCTGGACGACCGCGATGGCACTCACCGATCCGCACCCCTCGCTCAAGGCCGCGTCACCGCAGGCGTCGCCCGCGGACATGTGGCTCGGCGACGACTTTCATCACAACGGCGCGTTCCGGCTGAGTTACGGATTCGAGTACGCGACGATGATGGAAACGAACAAGGAACGCGCGACGTTCTCCTTCGACACGTATGACACCTACGAGTGGTACCTCAAGCTCGGGCCGCTCTCGAACGTCAACGCGAATTACCTGCACGGACAGATTCCGACGTGGAACGATTACGTGGCGCACCCGAACTGGGATCAGTTCTGGCAGGCGCAGACGCTGATTCCGTCGCTGACACAGGTGACGGTTCCCACGCTCAACGTGGCGGGCTGGTGGGACCAGGAAGATTTCTACGGTCCCATCGCGATCTACCAGCAGCTCGAGAAGTTCGACAGGAACAACAAGAACTTTCTGGTCGTGGGCCCGTGGAATCACGGCGGCTGGAACCGGAGCGGCGGGCAGAAGCTCGGCAACATCGACTTCGGGAGCCCCACGTCGGATTACTTCCGCGCGAATATCCAGGCCCCGTTCTTCGCGTTCTACCTCAAGGACAAGGGCGCGCTCAGGCAGCCCGAAGCGATCACGTTCGAAGCCGGCACCAATGAATGGAAGACGTTCGACGCGTGGCCGCCAAAGACCGGCGTCACGCAGAAATCGTTGTTCATGCGCGAAGGCGGCAAGCTGTCGTTCGAGGCGCCCCGCGAACAAGGGCCGCAATTCGACAGTTACACCTCGGATCCGGCGCATCCAGTACCGTACCGACAGCGGCCCATCCAGATGACGTACGATCCGCGCGGGTCCGGCTGGTCCACGTGGCTCACCGAGGATCAGCGGTTCGTGGACAACCGTGCGGACGTGCTGAGCTGGAAGACGGATACGCTGACCGACGACGTGACCATCGCGGGCGACGTGCTCGCCGATCTCTTCATCGCCACGAGTGGATCGGACGCGGACTGGATTGTGAAACTGATCGACGTCTATCCCGAGAACATGCCCGACGCGAAGATGGGCGGTTACGAGTTCATGGTATCGAACGAAGTGTTCCGTTCACGTTACCGCCTGAGCTTCGAACACTCGGTGCGGCTCGAGCCCAACGAGCCGACGAAGATCTCGTACAGTTTGCATGGGCAGAACTACACATTCAGGAAGGGGCACCGGATCATGATCCAGGTGCAGAGCACGTGGTTTCCGCTCATCGACCGGAATCCGCAAACGTTCGTGCCCAACATCTTCGAGGCGAAGGCGGGCGATTACCGGACGGCCACGCAGAAGGTGTTCAGGTCGCCCGACATGGCCTCGCACCTCGTGCTGCCGGTCGTCACGAAAATCGCGCAGTAGCCGGCGCCCGCATGCGAAGCGCAAGGTAAATATTCGCGGCGACGCGGCCCCCGAGCTGCGCGGTGACGCCGGCAATGACGCCGATCATGGCGAGGGGACCGACACAGAGCAGGAGTATCGCCGCGATTCCGGCGACCTCGATCACGGTAGCGATCGTGATCACGCGCGTTTCACCGTTCACGATGAATCGCGAACGCTGAAACGAGAGCCAGTACTCGAGCGCCGGCAGCAGCAACAGAATGCGCGCGGATGGGAGCGCGAACGACGCCAGTTGCGGAGGCAGTCCGGACACGGTGTGGAACCAGAGAGGCCCCAGCGGCGTGAACACGATCACCGCGAATGCGAACGTCACCCAGGCGCACAGCAGTTTCGCCACGTGCGCGACGTCCGGTTCGTGCTCATGCTGTTTGCCCGACAGCGCGACACCGACCTCCTGGTACGCGACCCCGCCGCCGCGAAAGATGAAGAGCAGCGACTGCACGACGGGCAACACGGCGAGGGACTCGATCGGTGCGCGGCCCCGCCCCATGAACAGCGTCAGGAGCGGACCCGTGATCATCGCGATCATCGACGTGAGCGCGAGCGGGAAATAGAACGCCGCAATCCATCGCTGCGTGAGCGGCGTGTCGTCCACCGGCGGCGGCTCCTTGCGCAGCGCGTCCACGATGTGCCGGGCCATCCATCGGGCAGCGGCCGCCTCGACCATCACGCCCGTCACGAGCGCACCGGCGCCGATCGTCGCGCCGTCGAGCGCGGTGAAGAGCGCGAGCCCCGCCGCGGTAAGTGTCATCGCGCTCAGGCGCACCACCGTCCCGTACGCGACACGGCGGGTGAGACGGTGACGCACGAGCACGCCCTGGTAGAACCGCCGGTATCCGATCGACGCGGGCCACGGAATCAATACGACCATCGCCACATGTGCGAGATGCGCGATGTCGTCCTGCAGATGCATGACTGTGTGCGCCATGAAGCGGAACACCGGCGGCGTGATGGCCAGCACCATGAGCGCGGTCACACCGGCGTTCAGCGCGTACATGAAACGCCGCATGGCAAGGAACGACTCGCGGCCGTGCACCAGACGGTTCGCGGCCGTCATCAGCATCATGATGGGCGATTCGGCGAGCCACGCCAGCGCAAACGCCACGCCGTAGGCGGCGAGGTTGTACGTCGCGCCGGGCAAATGCGCGATGATGGCGGCGACATACGGCGCCTCCATCGACATCATGAGCCAGGTCGCGGCGAGCGGCGCCCAGAAAACCAGAATTGCGCGCGTGCTGCGCGCCGTCACTGCTCCGCTGTGCTGCTGTGTTCGACCGGCGAGTTGAGCACGCGCTCTACCGTGCCAAGCAGATCGTCCATGGCGAACGGCTTCGCCAGGGTCGCGGACGCGCCGAGCTGGCGCGCGAGCCCGAGATACGTACCGCTCGCACCCTGGCCGCCCCCGGACATGGCGATGATCCTGAGCTCCGGCGCGCGTTTCCGGAGCGTCATGATGGTCTCGATACCTTCTTTCTCCGGCATCACGAGGTCGGTGATCACGAGATCGAACGTGGTCTGTTCGGCGAGCTTGAGTGCCCGCGCCCCGTTTTCGGCGGCGGTTACCTCGTAGCCGCGGCGCGTGAGCATCATCGCAATGACACGCCGGAGCGCGACTTCGTCATCGACTACGAGAATGTGAGCCATGGTGTCGAAATCCTAACTGACGCTTCATCGGTTCGTAATTGGCCGAACATCTCCTGCTAATGCGTGCACCGCATTGTGCGTGTGCGGGAAACTCCCACCACACGGAGCACACCATGTTCGACACACTGCTGGAATCGAGCGCGCAGCACGAACGGCATCCCGGGGTCCAGGCCACGGCTGTCGTTCTGCACGCGCTGGCGATCGCCGGGGCCGTCGTGGCCACGCATCGTGTAGTATCGGCCGCACAGCCGATTGAGCACACTCAGCCGGTATATGTGGCGCCGCCCGTCGAGGCGCGGCCCCCCGAAGCCGAGCCGGTCCATGCAACGTCGGCAACTGCGCCGGCGATCACGGTGCAGATCGCGGTCGCGCCCGTCGAGATCCCCGACGTCCTGCCGCCGATCGACCTCTCCAGGCGTGTCACGAACGAAGCGGACTACCTGAACGCCGTCCGCCGGGGCGCGGCGGTCGGCGTTGAGTCCCAGGGCACCGCGCGGGGCGCGGATCTCAATGCCACCTACCTCAGTTTCCAGGTCGAGAAGCCCGCGCTGCAGATCGCCGGACCGGGGACGCCCGAGTATCCGGAAATCCTGCGCGCCTCGGGCATCGAAGGTGAGACCGATGTGTCGTTCGTCGTCGACACAACCGGACGCGCCGACGAATCCACACTGCGCATTCTCAAGTCGACGCACCCACTGTTCGCCGACGCGGTCAAACGCGCGCTGCCGCGCATGCGCTTCATGCCCGCCGAAGTTCAGGGGAGAAACGTTCGCCAGCTCGTGCAGCTGCCGTTCATTTTCTCGTTCGGGAAATGACGGCCGGGATGCCAGCGTTGGCCTACCGCGTTGGCCTACCGCGTTAGCCTGTAGCGCACCACGGTGCCAGACACACCGTTAGGCGCTCGCTCAACCATCCAGAAATGGTCGGCGTCGGCAGCGGCGAGACGCGCATTCGGCAGCGCCACAGTGCCCAGAACGGTACCGTCCTTGTCGATGATCATCGCGGAATACTTTGTCGCTGCATCGCGCATCACCATCCAGATCCTGTCGTCAGTACCGATGACGACGTCGGCGATGGGTGGAAAAATCGGCGGAATGTGCGCCTTGGGAACCGGGATCGAGATGCGTCGCCCGTCGGGGGCGAAATCCCGGCGTGTGTTGAGAATGCTGTCGATTTCCGCGTCGGACATTACCGCGCCAAGGTACGGATATTGTTTGGCGAGGATCGGCGCACCGTCCGCCGAGAAAACTGCGAGCGTGAATGTGCCAAGCGGCTGGTCCATGTCGTCGACACTGGCGATCGCGAAGCGAGTGCCGCTCGGCGCAAACACGAGGACAGGTTCGCGATTGAAGAGGCGTTCCCACCGCGCATCGATGGGCGGCACAGCAGCGAGATATTGAACTGAACCATCGGGCAGACTGCGCGCTGCATAGTGGCGAGCAGTGCTCCGGGAACCATCGCTCATTATTGCGACGACGCCAAGCGCCTGGCTGTCGCCCAGCGCCACGTGCGGCGACAGTCGTGGTGAGCTGCGCGGTGCTGGCGTCCCACGTCCGCGAGCGCCGCGACCACCAGTCGCCGACACCGGTGACGGATCTGGGTTTCGTTCGGCCAGCGCGATATGGTGCACGCGCAGCAACTTGCCGGTCCGCGAAAACATGTCGATCGTGGATTGCGCACGCGCTCCAAGGTGGACGACGCACAGACTGTCGTCGCTCCACCGAATTGATGTGAACGTCGGCGCGTCAACACGCGAATTGGGCCCGGTGGCGATGAACCCCGTGACCGGAAACTCTCCGTGCGTTCCAATCGTCGCGACGCGGGTTCCGAGCGAATCGAAAACCGCGATCTTGTTGGCAGAGGGCATGGCAATCGCGACATCGCCACGCGCGTTGACCGCGACAGTCACGTTCGTCGGCAGCCGTTCCGCGCCGCCATCGATGCGCAGGCCGCGGGCCGCGCGCAACTGGGGCGGGTCGCCTTGTGCGGCGGCCCCCTGAGCGACACTTGACGCTGCAACGACGAGCAGGATCAATCTCCAGCGCATGCGAATGCTCCGCGGGCAAGTGAAGATCGAATACCTACGCGAGATTCGGCGGAACGTTTAGTCCGGGGCTTTCAAGTCGAGCAAGAATCGGTCCGGAGATACCGCCGGGCGTACATCTCGCAGCGCAACGCACGCAACTCCAAGCACCGCCAATTGATAGGCGCATGTCACGGTGTTTCTGATGCGGGCCGAAACACCCGAAACGTTGCCCCCGTACGAACACCACGTAGCGTTAGTGCAGACGCCAGTGTCGCGCAGTCGGCGTCCCCTCTTTCGTGCGCAAGAAAAACGACGTGCTGGACCTGTATCTGACAAGTCTCGCAGTAGGTGGAATCGGGCTCGGCGCCATGGCCGCGAGCGGATTCCTGCATCACGCGGGGCACAGTTCGCACGGGCACGCGGCGCACGGGCACGGGTCGACAGGGCACGGGGCTGCGGGACACGGGTCGACAGGGCACGGCTCACACGGGCACGCTGCGCACGCGCTGTCTTCGCAAGTCTCCAGCGTGCTGCTCTCCCTCATGTCGCCGCGCGTGCTGTTCAGCTTCGCGCTCGGGCTCGGAACGACCGGGCTCGCGCTGCGGCCGGTGCTCGGCGGCATCACGCTGCTTGCCGTGTCGATCGCGGGCGGCGTCGTGCTCGAACGCCTGTTCGTCACACCAATCTGGAATTTCGCGTTTCGCTTCGAATCCGCGCCCGCGGCCACGCTCGAAAGCGCCGCCGGCGGCGACGCGGTCGCCGTCACTTCATTCAATGCCCTTGGCGAAGGACTCGTCGCCGTGGAAGTCGACGGCCAGATGATTCAGCTCCTCGGCACGCTCACGGCGACCGACCGCGGTTTTCGCGGAAAGGTGTCCGCCGGCACCAAGCTCTGCGTCGAGAACGTCGACGCCGCGCGCAATCGTTGTACCGTCTCGCTGCAATAGCGGACGCCTCTCTCACATCAGGATCGCACCATGTCATCGCTTGGTCTTGCCGCTATCGTTGTGGGCTTCGTACTCGTCGCAGTGCCGGTCATCGTCGCCAAGTTTCTACGCAACGTCGAGGCCGGAGAAATTCGTCTCGTATCGTGGCTGTCCGGCGGCACGATCATTTATCGCGGCCCCGGCAAGTCGAAGGAAATCCCGCTGCTCACCACGGGCACGACGATCTCGAGCAAGGTGATCAACGTCGACCTCGACATCACCGACCAGACGTCGGATATCGATGAGAACGGGACGCCGCGGCCCATCAAGGTGCGCGTGCTCGCGAGCGCGATCGTGTCCGTCGGCGACAGCGACGTGCTCATCAAGACTGCCGCCAACCGTTTTTTCGCGAAGCCGGACGCCGATCAGATCAGCACGCTCACCGATCTGCTCTCGAGCTCGGGCCGGCGTGCAATCAACCTGCTGTCACACGATCAGTTGTTCTCCGCGAAGGCGACGCCGTCGGCGGCGCGCGCGCTGCTGCCGTCGGGCAACGAGGGGGCGCTGATCGTTCGTCCGCCGGTACCGCTCCCGGTGCCGATTCCGGCACCGGTTCGGGACGGCGACACGATCGAAGACGACGACGATCCGCTCGCGGTGATCATCCGCAAGGCGTGTTCGCGCGAGCTCACGGACCTTGGCTTGATCTTCAATTCCCTGAACATCAAGATCGTGCAGTCGGAAGTCGCCGAAGCGCGGCGGCGCCAATCGGCCGCGGAAGCGCAGGCGAATGCCGAGATCGTGTCGGCCATGCAGGCGCGGCGCGCGAAAGAAGCGCAGCTCGAGGCCGAGCGGGTGATTTCGGACCGGACGCGAGAGCTGGAACAGACGAAAGCGTCGAACGCAGCGCTGATCGCGCAGGCGGAGGCCAAGCGCCAGGAAGCAGCAGGTGTGCAGCGCGAGGCCGAGCTCGACGCAACGCAGATTGCGCAGGCGAAGGCGGACGCGGCGCGCGTGCGGCTCGCAGCCGAGGCGGCTGCCGATGCCGAAGCCGTGCGCATTCGCCGGATCGCGGACGCGACCGCGGAAAGCATTCAAAAGGTGAATCAGGCCATTCAGGCCGGCGGGGAGAGTTACTTCCGTTACCGCCAGATCGAGATGTTGCCGCAGATCGGTCCGGCCATCGCCGATGCCCTCGCGCAGGCGAAGCTCGTGACGATCTCCGGCGGCGGGAATGGAAGCGCCAGCGCCCCGGAGACCGCCACGAACAACATGGTGAGCGTCATTCAGACCGTCCTCGCGGCGCAAATGGTCTCGCGGGGTGGGCTGCTGAACGGCAAGGACGAGACCGACTCAGCGGAATAGTTCGCGCGGCGACACGAGTGGCGGCGAACGGAACGGGCAGCATATTGGACGCATGCGCTCTCTCGGTCTCTCCGCCCTCGCCACGCTCACGGCCCTGGCCGCCGGAGCCGCAGCCGCACAGGGCCGCGGCTCCGCTGCCCCTGATACGGCTCGTGCCACGTTCACCGTCGGTACCGCCACTGCCAAGCGCGGTGAGACCGCCTACGGCACACTCGTCGTTCCTCCCAACGGCGACGCCGGCACGTCGATCGACGTTGCCGTGGTGCACGGCGCCAAGCCCGGCAGGATCGTTGCCTTCATCGCCGGCAGCCACGGCACCGAGTATGCGTCCGTCGTTGCGCTGTCGCGGCTCATTGCGAAGATCGACGCGACGAGGCTGAACGGAACGGTGATCGTCGCGCCGCTCCTCAACGTGGCGTCGTGGGAGCAGATGACGGTACACGTGAACCCTGTCGACAAGAAGGGAATGAACGCGTCGTATCCCGGCAACCCGGGAGGCACGCAATCCGAACGCGCGCTCGATCTCGTTGCACGACAGATCGTCGAACCGGCCGACGTCGTAGTGGACCTGCACGGCGGCGACCTCGACGAAGACCTCCGGCCCTACAGCTACTGGATTCGTACGGGCGACGCCGCGCAGGATTCCGCCTCGCGCGCACTCGTCATGGCCTTCGGGCTCGATCACGTCATCCTTCGGGATGTCGATACGAAGAATGCGGCGAGCACACGGTCCCTGAGCGGCTACGCACTCGCGCGCGGCAAGACGACGTTCGTTGCGGAGGCGGGCCGCAGCGGGCTCGTGCTCACGCCCGACGTCGATGCGCTCGTGAACGGCTCGCTCAACGTGCTCGGCGCGCTCAAGCTGATCGACCGTTCGGTGAAGCCACTCTCGTCGCCGACATTCATTACCGCCGGAAGTCGCGTGGCCGCGGAGAAAGGCGGAATGTTCTTCCCGTCCGTCGCGCGCGATACGCGCGTCGCCAAGGATCAGGTTCTCGGCTACACGACAGACTACGTCGGCCGGAAAACGGGCGACATCAAGTCGCCGGTTACCGGGCTCGTGACGTTCATTCGGGGTGTGCCCTCCCTGTGGCCGGGCGCCACCATCGTGAACGTGGCGGAAATACTCACGTCAGTTCCCCCGTACAAGAAACCTTGAACAGCAAAAAACGAAATGGAAATGAAAATTGAACCTGCAAGATGAAGAGTGAAGGTTCAAGAACATCCGTCACTTAGGATTCCCCATGCCCCGTCTCTCTGCTGCCCGACCGAAGCTCACACATGCCGCGCGGGTTGCCGCGCCCATCACACTCCTTGCCCTTGTCAGCGTCGTGGCCGCGTGGCGGACGCAGCAGGCGCCTGGCGAAGTGCGTTTCGCGCACCAGCCCGCGATCGCCAACGACGGGCGCATCGCCTTCAGTTACCACGACGACATCTGGGTCGCCGATGCCGATGGCTCGCACGCGCGGCGCATCACCGCGCACATCGCGAACGATTTCGCGCCACGGTTCTCGCCCGATGGGAAGTGGATTGCGTTCACGAGCAATCGGACGGGCAACAATGACGTGTTCATCGTGGCGTCGGAGGGCGGTGAGCCGAAGCAGCTGACGTACCATACGGCGAACGACGAAGCGCTTTACTGGACGCCGGACGGCAAGGGACTGATCATCGCGAGTAACCGCGGTCCCGGTGCGTTCGGCTCCCCGCTCTACCGCCTGTCACTCGATGGCGAACCGGCGGAGCCGCTCGCAATGGCGTCGGCGCGGGCGGGCATGCTCAAACAGGATGCGTCGCTCGTCGCGTTCAACCGGACGCTGTCGTCGACAGGCGTGTGGCGCAAAGCGTTCAAGGGCAATTCCGCCGCGGGGCTCAACATTCTCGACATGAAGACGGGCGAGATCACCGAGCTCACCCAATTCGATCCGCGAGACTACCGCAACCACGTCAACGATCTCTATCCCATGTGGGGCGCCGACGGACTCATCTACTTCACGTCGGAGCGCGACGGCACGTACAACATCTGGCGCATGCCGCCAAAAGTCGGCGCGCCGGCGCAGCAGGTCACGCATTTCAAGACCGGCGGCGTGTTCTATCCGTCGATCTCGCCCGACGGCAGGAAGCTCGCGTTCCAGAACGACTTCGACATCTGGACGGTCGATCTTCCCGCGGGTTCGCCCAGGAAGCTCACCATCCCGCTCGCCCTCGATCCGAAAGACGGCGACTTCGAAGTCCTGAACAGCAACAACAACGCCGAAGGGTTCGCGCCCTCGCCAAACGGTGACCGCGTCGCCGTCGATTTCCACGGCGACATCCGCATCGTGCCCGTCGAGCAGAACGTCGGCGAGCCGACGGTGGTCGCCGCGAGTGCGTGGCGCGAGAACAACGAAGTGTATTCGCCCGACGGCAAGTATCTCGCCTACGTCTCTGACGAATCCGGCGATCAGGAAGTCTGGCTGTACGACACCGGTACCGGCACGAAACGCAAGCTCACGACGCAGCAATCCGAGAAGGGCGACATCACCTGGGCCGCGAGCTCGCAGAAATTCGCGTACGCCGCGGACAACAAGCTCTGGGAGATCGATCTCTCGCTCCCCGCCGCGCAGCAGGTCCCGCACGAGCTCGGCTACAATGTCGCCGGCGGGTACAACATCGCCGACTACTCGGCCGACGGCTCGTGGCTCGTGTACAGCCGCCGCGACGAGGAGAACAACGCCGACATCTATCTCTACGACATCAAGGCAAAAAAGGAGTACAACGTCACGCAGAGCCAGGCGACGGAGAACAACGCCGCGCTCACACCTGACGGAAAGAACGTGGTGTTCACGTCGAACCGTGACGGCGCGGTCAATCAGCTCTTTGTCGTTCCGCTGCAGAAGCTGACGGAAGATCCGAATGATCCGCTGGTCCGCGAGCGCGTGGCGCGTGCCGCGGCTGCGCGGGGCGGGCGCGGCGGAGGCGGCGGCGCAAACGCCGCACCACCCGCGCCCGTGCCGCCGGCGAACATCGATCTCGACAAGATCGAAGACCGCGCGCAACAACTCACGACCGGCACGAACGCGGTTGGCGGATTCTTCCTCGGGACCGACGGCCGCACGATTTACTTCTCGGTCGGCGGAGGCGGCGGCGGCCGTGGCGGCCGCGGACCTGCGCCCGCAACGCCCGCCCCGGGCCGCGGTCGCGGCGCGGCCGCGCCGGCGGCCGACGATCAGGTCACCGGGCTCTTTTCGATCGGCATCGACGGCCGCGACCGGCGACGCGTCGCAGCCGGCACGTTCCCGGGCATGACGCCAACGGCGGACAAACGCGCGATTTTCTTCCGCGCTGCCGGGGGCGGTGCTGCTGCGCCCGCGGGCCGCGGCGGGGGTGGAGGCGGCGGCGCCGGCGAGATTCATCGGCTCACGCTCGGCAATCAGACGCGTGACGATCGCGTCGCCTTCAGCTTTCCGGTGCGCGTCGACCGGCGCGAAGAGTGGAAGCAGATGTTCAACGAAACGTGGCGCGTCATGAAGTACCGCTACTACAACCCGGCGATGAACGGTTATGACTGGGAATCGCTCCGCCAGAAGTACGAGCCGATTCTCGCCTACGCCGGCACGAACGAAGACGTCTACGACCTCGGAAACGCACTCATCGGCGAGATGAGCAGCTCGCACACGGGCATGAGTGGTCCCGCGACGCGCACGATGCCGCGGGAATACAACACGAAATTCCTCGGCTTCGACATCGAGCCGTCGATGGGCAAGTATCGCATCACTCACATTTACCGCACCGGCCCGGCGGACAAGGATTGGCTCAAGCTGAGCGTCGGCGATTACGTGCTTGCGATCGACGGACACGACATCAAGGCCGGAGACAACTACTGGAAGATTCTCGCCGAGGCGCTGAATGACTACGTGCCGGTCAAGGTGGCAAAGTCAGCGACCGGGGAAGGCGCGCGCGACGTGCGGATTGCCACGACCACGAACCTCGGCAACATCAAGTACGAGGAGTTCGTGCTCAACAATCGTGACATCGTCTCGAAGGCGACGAACGGACAGATCGCGTACGTCCACATCCGCGCAATGGATCAGCCGTCGCTCGAACGCTTCCAGAACGAAATCGACAAATACTGGCAGAAAAAAGGCATCATCATCGACGTGCGCTACAACACCGGTGGCAACATCGATGAGGAACTGCTCGACATCATCGAGCGGCGGCCGTACATGTTCACGAATTCGCGCACGGGCGCGCGCACGTGGGGCCGGCGCCCGCGACAGGCGATTGCCGGACCGAAGGTGATGCTGATCAATCAGCGCTCATTCTCCGACGGCGAAGCCACGCCCATGGGCTTCCACACACTCGGCCTCGGACATCTGGTCGGCACGCCCACCGCGGGCGGCGTGATCTGGACGGGCAGCTTCTCGCTCATCAACGGCGGAACGGTGCGAACGCCGAGCCAGTATGCGGTGACGTACGATCCGACAAAGCCGAATAACTACGGCGTCAACCTCGAAAACTTCGGTGTGCCGCCGGATGTCTGGGTGCAGAACACGCTGACCGACGAAGCAAAGGGCGTCGACCGTGAACTGCAGGGCGCGATCGATGAGGTGATGCGCATGCTCAAGGCGTCACCCGGTCAGTATCAGGGCATTGCGCCAATCGCGCCCGGGCCACCGGCCAAGGGAGGACAATGATGCACTACAAACGCAACGCGGAGCCGCGGAAGACGCGGAGGGTCGCGGAGAACTTCTTTGGGGTTGTCCGGCGCAGGGCCGCCTGCATTGCGGACCCCCAAAGCAACACCTCCGCGTTGCTCCGCGTCCTCCGCGGCTCCGCGTTGCGTTTGGCGATGGTTGCCCTTGCGCTGAGCTCGGCCGGGGCGCAGCAGAAGTACGAGGTGTACGCGGTCCGGTACGCCACGATCCCGTTCAAGGTCAGCAACCTGATCATGGGCGCCGATACGAGCAGGAAGCTCGACATCGCGATGATGGTGATCCTGATCAAGGGCGGCGGACGCAACATTCTGCTCGACGCCGGCTTCTACCGCGAAAAGTTCATGAACCAGTGGAAGCCGCAGAATTACGTGCGGCCGGATAGTGCGGTGCTCGCCGCGGGCGTGAAGCCCGAGGACATTACCGACGTGATCGTGTCGCACGTGCACTGGGATCATTTCGACGGCGCCGATCTTTTCCCCAAGGCGCGCATCTGGATCCAGCGCGAGGAAGTCGAGCATTACATCGATTCCACCGGTGCGAGAATCACGACGGACTCCGCGGGCCGGCGAATGCAGAACGCCATGGATCAGGTCGACGCGACCATGCTCCAGGCGATCCGCGCGGCGGGGCGCCTGCAGCTCGCGCCGGGCGACGCGAAGGAGATCATTCCGGGAATTACCGTTTATACCGGCGGCAAGCATACGTGGCAATCGCAGTATGCGGGTGTGCGAACGATCGAGGGCACTGTCATCCTGGCGTCAGACAACGTGTATCTGTATGAGAACCTCGACAAACACGTCCCGATCGCGCAGACTGTTGACCGCGAATCGAATGTCGCTGCACAGGATCGTATGAAAACGCTCGCGTCAAATCCGAAGTTGATCGTGCCTGGTCACGATCCCGCCGTGTTCGAGCGCTTTCAATCGGTGAAGCCGAACGTCGTGCGAATCAAGTGACGTGCGCAGTTCCCACCAGCCCTCTAGCCCTCTAGCCCATGATTATCGTCCTCCGGCTCATTCACATTCTGTGCGGCGTGTTCTGGGTCGGCACGCTGATCTTCAATTCCGTGTTCCTCGGACCGGCGATTCGTGAAGCCGGACCTGAGGGCGGCAAGGTCATGGGCATTCTCGTGAAGAACGGCCTGCCCAAGATCATGCCCGTCGTCGCGATCCTCGCGATTCTGGCGGGACTCGCGCTGTACGACCACAACTCTGCGCACTTCAAGATGAGCTACATGCAGACGAACGTCGGCATGGCGTTCGGCATCGGTGGAGTGCTGGCAATCATCACGCTGATCCTCGGCGCCACGATTCTCGCGCCGACGCTCGAACACATGGGAAAGATCGGACAGCAAATGGCGTCTGCCTCCCCCGCCGACAAGGAACGGCTCACGGCGGAATTGCAGGGGCTCCGCGGTAAGGCCAAGACGTTCAGCAACATCGTCGCGGTGACGGGCGTGCTCGCCTCGGCAATAATGGCCATCGCACGGTACCTGTGAGACGTCGCGCCGCCGCCTTGGCCATCACGCTGGCGGCGGCGCTCGCGGCCCCGCCAGCATGCGCGCAAGGCGCGGACGCCGTTCCTGCCGAACGTACCACCGCGCGTGAGTGGTTCCGCGACGCAAAGCTCGGCATGTTCGTGCACTGGGGCGTGTACAGCCTGCTCGGACAGGGCGAGTGGGTGATGCAGAACCGCTCGCTGCCCGCGAGCACGTACGAGTGGCTTGCGTCCACGTTCAATCCCGTGAAGTTCGACGCGAAGGAATTCGTCGCGGCGGCGAAATCAGCAGGAGCGCGGTACATCACGATCACGTCGCGGCACCACGACGGCTTCTCGATGTTCGCGACGAAGCAAACGCGCTACAACATCGCCGACTGGACGCCGTTCAAGCGTGATCCCATGAAGGAGCTCGCCGATGAATGCCACCGGCAAGGCATCAAGCTCTTCTTCTATTACTCGCAGCTCGACTGGCATCACCCGGATTTCTTTCCGCGCGGCGGCACAGGCAAGGCTGCGGGACGGCCGGAGAGCGGCGATTGGAACAAGTATCTGGACTTCATGGATGCGCAGCTCACGGAGCTGCTCACCAACTACGGGCCGATCGGCGGCATCTGGTTCGACGGGATGTGGGACAAGCCCGAGGCGGATTGGCGCCTGCAGCAGACGTACGCACTGATCCACCGGTTGCAGCCCGGTGCGCTCATCGTACCGAACCACCACAAAGCGCCGATGCCTGGCGAGGACGTCCAGACGTTCGAGCAGGACCTTCCTGGCGCGAACACCGCTGGGTTCAACACAAAGGAAGTGAGCGCGGCGCTTCCGCTCGAGACATCGCTCACGATGAACGACTCGTGGGGCTTCAACATCACCGACCGCAAGTTCAAGTCGGTCCGCGATCTCATCGGATTCCTGGTGCGGGCGGCCGGAAACGGCGGCAACCTGCTGCTCAACATCGGACCGCGGCCCGACGGCACGATTCAGCCGGAGGCGTTGGAGCGGCTGCGCGAGCTCGGCGCGTGGACAGCGAAGTACGGTGCGAGCATTTACGGTACGCGGGCGGGTCCCATCCCGCCGCGTGACTGGGGCGCAACCACCCGGCGCGGCGACACGGTGTATGTGCACGTGCTGAACTGGCGCGACCGCGTGCTCGCACTATCCGGTATCGGGGCCCGCGTCGTCAGCGCGTCAATGTTCCCGTCCGGCGCTCCCGTGGTGGTCGCACAGAGCGCCATGGCGACGACCATCGAGCTTCCCGCCGCCGACGCTGAACCAGACCGTGTCGTGAGGCTGGTGATCGCGACGTCCTAGGCCCTTCGGCCCTTTGGCCCTCAGGCCCTCTGACCCTGCCGTTCTCGCCCAACGCCGAGCCGGGCTGTAACGTTCTCCTCTTATCCCTCAGTCCCCTTCCAGAATCACCATGCATCTCGCCCTACGTTCGCTCGGCGCCGTCATCACGGCGTCAGCGCTGACGGCAGCGTCAGCGCAAACGCCGGCCCAGCCCGCGTCCAATCCGGGCAAAGGCCGCCTCATCACCACCGCAGACATCCGCGCCTGGCGTTCCATCCGCCAGAACGTCCTCTCCAATGACGGCAAGTGGTTCGTCTACTCCGTCGGCTCGAGCGAGACCGAGGACACGCTGGTCATTCAGAGCACCGCAAAGGGTGCCCCTGCCGCGAAGCGAATCGCGCTGGGTACGGGCGGCGGATCGATCACCATCTCGGGTGACTCCAAGTACCTCGCCTATCTCGTGGGCCCGCCGCGTCCGGCGGGTGGCGCGGGAGGCGGCGCGGCTGGTCGCGGCGGACGCGGCGGCGGTGGCGGTGCTCCTCCGGGCGGCGGCCGCGGCGGGCGCGGCGGCGGTGGTGGCGGGGGCGGTGGCGCCGACTCGACCGGCGGCCTCAACGGCACCAGGCTCGTCCTTATGACCCTCGGCACCGGCGAGACGCATGAGTTCCAGCGTGTGCGCCGGTTCGGCTTCAACTCGGATGACCCGACGTGGATCGCGATGCTCGGCTACCCCGCCGGCGCGGCGAGCAATGACACGACGGGACGTGGCGGTGCGGCAGGCCGTGGCGGCGGTGGCGGTCGCGGTGGTCGCGGCGGCCCGGCTCCCGATGGGGGTCCCGGCGCGGAGTCCGGCGCGGGCGCGAATCTCCTCCTCTACAAGATCGGCACGAACGATCCGCCGTTCAGCATGGGCGAAGTCAATCAGTACGCGTTCAACGAAGACGGTGACTGGCTTGCGTACACCATGTCGACGCCGGATCACATCGGCAACGCGACATGGCTGCGCAACATGAACACGGGCGTGTCGCTGCCGGTCGAGAGCGAGCCCGTCGTCTATAGCCATCTCGCGTGGGTCGACAGCTCGCGGTCGCTCAGCGTCATGCGCGGCAAGGTCATGACAAGCGGCACGCGCGACACGGTGTTCTCGATCGAGCTCTTCTCGCGCATCGGCGCGGACGGCAAGCCCGCGCGCAAAGTGCTCTTCACGCCGGAAGGCCGCACGGACTTCCCCGCGGGCATGAAGCTCGCGTCGGAGCGTGCGCCGCGGTATTCGGCGGACATGTCGGCGGTGTTTTTTGGCATTCGCGAGGCCGCGAAGCCGGCAGGGCGCGGCGGCGCGCAGATTGCCGCCGGTGCACCCGGCATGGGTGGCACGATCAATCAAACACAGGGACGGGGCGGCGCAGCGGAAGAAGATCCATCGCTCATCCTCTGGCACTACAAGGATCCGCGCCTTCAGTCGCAGCAGATCGTGCAGGAAGCGCAGGACCGCGCGTTCAACTACCTGTCCGAGTATCGCGTGGCCGAGAACAAGTTCATCAAGCTCGCGGACGATCGCATTCGCAACGTGTCGACGGCCGCGAATGACCATTTCGCATACGCGAGTGACAACACCGACTACCAGGAACGCGCGAGCTACACGGGCCGCAATTACAACGACGTGTATATCGTCGATCTCAAGACCGGTGAGCGCAAGATTCTCTGGAAGAAACGTCCGGCCGGCGGCGGTGGCGGCGGACTGAACGTGTCACCCGACGGAACGAAGGCGCTGTTCTGGGGCATCGATGGCCACTACTGGGTGCTCAATCTCGCGACGCACGACAGCATCAACGTCACGAAGGCGATTCCGACGACCTTCGTGAATACCGAAGACGATCACAACAACATCTATCCGCCGGCGATCGGCGCGATCGGCTGGACGAAGGACAACCAGAACGTGCTGCTCACCGACAACTGGGACATCTACAAGGTTCCGGCGAACGGCAGCCCGGCGGTGAACCTCACCGGAAACGGCAAGCGCGACGGCATTCGCTATCGCCAGATCTTCGAGTGGGCGAGTGAAGGCGCCGCGAGCTCGGG
>DASRAP010000017.1:0-27393 GCA_035638155.1 Gemmatimonadaceae bacterium
CGCGGCGTGAGCGTGCCGCAGCGTTTCGCGCGTATCGATGAGATGCTCGCACGTGTCCGGGCCGTTCCGGGCATCAAGGCCGCAGCAGCCATCAACGACCTGCCGCTCGCGCGCAACGGTGGCATCGCGATCCGAGTAGAACCGCCACACGCCCGGCCGAACGCCGATGACGTCTACGCGCGGCTTCTCATCGTCTCGGAGGAATACTTCAGGACGATGGGCGTTGCGGTGCTGCGCGGACGCTCATTCACGAGCGCGGACGATGGAACGTCGGGGAAAGTGGCGATCATCGGTGCGACCATGGCCAGGGATTTCTGGGGAGATGAGGATCCCATCGGCAAGACGTTCAGCTGGGGAGGAGACACCGCAGCAATCACCGTCGTCGGCGAGGTTGCCGACGTGCGGGAGGCGGGTCTCGACCGGAGACCGGGCATGCAGATGTACTTTCCGGCGCGCACGCAGATGGGTGCAAATATCGCGCTGATCGCCCGGGGAACGCTGTCCGCGCAGGCGCTCCAGAAAGCGCTCGTCGATGCGGTACGCTCAGTCGACCGGGCGCAGGCTGTCTACAACGTGCGTGCGATGCGGGACGTCGTCGATGCGTCGGTCGGCGTTCCGCGCGCGAACACCATGCTGATTTCGTTGTTCGGAGCGCTCGCCGTCGTCATCGCGGGCGTTGGCGTGTACGCCGTCACGACATACGCCGTGGCACAGCGTGCGCGCGAGCTGGGCATCCGCGCGGCGCTCGGCGCCTCGCGGCGCGACCTCGCGCGCCACGTGGGGTCGGAAGTGTCGTGGGTGGCGCTCATCGGCGTCGGAGTGGGCGCCGCGCTCGCGTGGGCGCTCGCGCGCGTGATGACGAGTCTTGTCTATGGAATCAATGTCCACGATGTGGGCACGTTCATCGCGGCGCCCCTCGTGCTGACTCTCATTGTGCTCGTCGCCGCTGCGGCGCCCACGCGACGGGCCATGCGCGCCGATCCAGCGCGGATCATGCGAGAAGAATGACTCCTCCCGGCTTGCCTGCTAACGCTGAGTAATCACGGCGAGCACGTCGCCGTCGGGATCGAACTTCACGCTCTTCGGACGCTGCGCGTAGCGACCGGGCACGGTGAGCTGCGCGTGGGCGTTCGCAGGCACGTCGAGCGTGACGCGGGCAACCGTGCCGTCCGCGCGTTCGATCTCAACCGGCAACCTGAGGCGGTATGCGCCGAACCGCGCGCCCTGCTCGATCGTCACGACGAGTGAGCCGCTGAAATCCCAGCTCGTCGTGAGCTCGGCATATCCCGGTCGCGTGAGCCATTGCGTGAAGAACCACCGGAGGTCGGTATGTGACTCCCGTTCGACGGCCTGACGCAAATCGTCGGACAGCGCGTTGCCGTTCCGGTGGGCGTTCCAGTACGAACGAATGCCGCGAATCCAAGCGCTGTCGCCGACTTCATTCCGCAGCATGTGCAGCACGAATCCGCCTTTCTCGTACGAGTTGCGATTGAGCAGCTTCATGAGGTCCGTCTCAGTGGTATCGATCACCGGACGTTCCTTGACGACGGCGTTGCTGAGTACGGCGGCGCGAATGCGCGAGAGCGCGGTGCGGAAACCGGAGTCGCCGCGCGCCTCGCGTTCATAGAGCGCCGCGAAATACGTCGCGAAACCTTCGGAGAGCCAGAGATCGGACCAGCGCGCCTCCGTGACGGCGTCTCCGAACCACTGGTGCGACGTCTCATGCGCGACGAGACCCTCGCCGAGCGTCATTCGGCGGAACTGGCCGTCGGCGTAGAAGATCGCGCTCGCGTTCTCCATGCCGCCGAAGCGCGTGCTCGATTCCACATGTGAGAGCTTCTCGTATGGAAACGGCGCGACGAAACGCGAGAGCCACGTGACGATCCTGTCCGCGGCGGCGAATCCCGGCGGTGTGCGTGGCCCGAGCTCCGGCGCCTCGTAGACATCCTGCGGGACACACTTGATCGCGCAGGCCGTCTGCCCAAGGTCGACGCGCGTCATCGGCGCAACGCCGATGGTCATGAGATAGACGGGAATCGGAATGTCCGACGCCCATTTGGTAATCGTTCGTCCCGGCTTCCCCGGCCCCACTGCCTTGACGCCGTTGCCAATCACGGTGAGCGCGCTCGGCGCGTCGACCGTCCACTCGACCGTCGCCTTGTCGGACGGATGATCAACGACCGGGAGCCAGTTGTGCGCGCGATTCGGCCAGTGATCGGCGAAATACTGCCAGCGGCCTTGCGGATCCTGCGAAATGATGAGTCCGTCGGCCGGCTCTCCCGCGACACCGATGCTGACGACGGCGGCACACGGCACGTTTGCACACGCGCCGAGCCCCACGTGGACGCCACGCGCATCGACGGTGGCTTTCACATCCTGACCCCCGACCGACACGCGCGTGAGTCTCATGGCACTCGCAAGATCGAGGATCAATTCGTCAACGGCGCGCGTGCGACGCAGGCGGATCGTTGCGTCGACGGCGATGTGCCGTCCGGAATCGGGAATCGTGACGCGGAATGCGTAATGCTCGATGTCGATGCCCGGTTCGTATTCGCGAATGGCCGACACCCCTTGCGCATGCGCGACTCCCGCCGCGAGCGCGGTCACTCCGAGAATTCGTTTGATCATTTCGTCGTCACGCGCCAGATGGTTCCACTCCCGTCATCACTCACGAGCACGGCGCCGTCGCCCGTGACGGCGACGTCCACCGGCCTTCCCCAGCGCTCGCCGTTTGCGAGCTGCCATCCCGTGATGAAGTCCTCGTACGAAACGGGCATCCCATTTTCGACGCGCACGCGCACGACTTTCGCACCGGTCGGCACGTCGCGATTCCAGCTTCCGTGCAAAGCCAGGAGCAGGTCACCACGATAATCCGCAGGCAGCTTCGTTGCTCCGCTCAGGAAACTCATGCCGAGCGGCGCTGAATGCGCCTGGATCTTGAGCGCGGGCGGAATGGTGTTCGCGCACTTCGCGGGATCGTTGTACTCGGGATTCGGAATGCGATCACTGTGACAGTACGGCCACCCGTAGTGTGCGCCGTCCTCGAGAATGTTGATCTCTTCCGGGGGAAGATTCTCGTGGTCGGGACGGATGTTGTCGCGTTCGTTCTGTGAAACCCAGATCTTGCCGGTCACCGGATTCACCGCAATGCCAACAGCATTGCGCAGGCCCTTCGCGAATACCCGCCCGCCGCCGCCGTTCGGATCGAACTGCATGACCGTCGCGCGATCGGGCGTCCGCTCCTCGCAGATATTGCACGTCGAACCGATCGACACATAGAGCTTGCCGTCGGTGCCGAACACGATCGAGCGCGTGTTGTGCCCGTCGCGCCCGGTGTACGTGCCGATCGTCTGCGGCGAACCGCCGGGAATGCCGTGCGCGTCGAGCTTGAAGCGAACCACCGCGTCGGTGTTCGCGACGTACATCCAGCCGTCATGGAACGCCATGCCGTGCGGCATGTTGAGTCCCGTGAGGACGACGGTCTGCTGTTCTGGCGTGCCGTCCCCGTTGGCGTCGACGATGCGTGTGATCTGCCCGCGTGAGAACTGGCTCGCGTAGATCGAGCCGTCCGGCCCGATCGCGAGGCCGCGGACCGCGCCAACGCTCGCAAACTTCGCGACCTTGATGTCGTTCGGCGCGTTCAGCCGCGGCTCCGCGGTGGGAACGAGCGCTGTCTCGGGCGTCTTTTCGTGCGTGGAAACGACCGGGGCGGGCGCCTTCGCGCACGCGAGCGCCACCAATGCCAAAAACCGAAATGAAAACTGAAAAGGAATCCCGAAATTCAGATATGAAGGTGAAGCGCGCATGGGCAGAATCTTCGAGTTTCACATCTCAATTTCGTTCTGAACTTCCATTTCCCTTTCGGTTTTCGCCCGGTCAGCGGCCGAAGATCTTCCCCATCAGCGTGTCCGGACCGCGCTCGTTTGCCGCCGCCGCGAGCGCTTCGGCGAACTGCGGCGCGGTCTCGTAGCGGTCTTCGGCGTTCCGCGCCATGCCCTTGAGCAGCACTTGCTCCACGCCTTCGGAAAAATTGAGGTCGGGACGCTTCTGGCGAATCGGCGTCGGCTCGGCCCGGAGGCGCGCGATCATCGTCTCCTGCTGCGTGCGCCCCTCGAAGGGGAGCTTGCCGGTCAGCATCTCGTACGTCATGAGCGCGAGCGAGTAAATGTCGGTGCGGGCGTCGAGCGGCTTTCCGCGCAGCTGCTCCGGTGACATGAACTCCGGTGTGCCCAGAATGATTCCCGTCGCGGTGAGCTTCGCGAGCTCACCCGCGGCTTTGCGCTCCTTGGCGAGACCGAAATCCATCACGACGGCGTGCTCGTGCCCGTCGTTGCCTTTGCACACCATGATGTTCTCGGGCTTGAGATCGCGGTGCACGATCTTGAGGTCGTGCGCGACCTGCAGGCCGGCCGCGATTTCGTTCACCCACCGGACGGTGTCGTCGAGCGAGATGTGTCCCATGCGATGCGTGCGGTCCGCCAGGATCTCGCCGTCGACGTACGGCATCACCACGTAGACGAGCTCTTCGGTCTCGCCCAGGCGCACGATGTGGCACACGTTCGGATGCGCGAGCCGCATCCCGAGCGACGCTTCGCGGCGGAGCCGCGCCATCGCGTTCGGGTCCTGCGAAAGCGCGGGCGACAAAATCTTGATCGCGTATCGCGTGTCCGACGACACGTCGTGACCGAGATACACGAACGACATCCCGCCTTCGCCAAGTTTCTTCACGACCCGGTACCGCCCCTCGATCACGTGACCGACCATGTTCGCATGGCTGATCACGGCCTTGTTCGAAGCCGACGACGTGACGGCGCGCGCGGCGGTGTTGCGGCCAGGCCCGGACGGAGGGACCGGTGTGGCGCCCGGTCCCGCAGGCCTCGCGGGTTGTGCGGGAATCACCGGCTGCGCCTGCACCGGCGTCGCACCCGTCGGAAGCCGCGTGCCGCAGCGCGTGCAGAATCGGGCTTCGTCCGGGTGCATGGACCCGCAGGCCGGACACTTCATGGCGTCTCTCCGCGAACGCGCTGGCGCATGGTCATAATGTGCGGCGCGGATCGCGTCCGTGCTACACCCGTCGTTGGCCTGCTAGACGGCCACGCGGTTGCGCCCGGCGGACTTGGCGCGGTACAGCGCCTCGTCGGCCCGGGCGAAAAGCTCGTCCACGGTCGCAATGCCGTCGCCGGGATACACGGCCACGCCTACGCTCGCGGTGATGGAGAACCGCCCGGCCGGGATATCGAACGGATGGCGCGCAATCTGTGCGAGCGCGCGCTCGGCGAAGACCATTCCGCCGGGAAGGAGCGTCTCGGGAAGCACCACCACGAATTCCTCGCCGCCATAGCGCGCAACGATGTCGACGCTGCGGATGGCGGACTGCAGAAACCCCGCGACGACACGCAGAACGTCGTCGCCCACGAGGTGCCCGTACCGGTCGTTGACCTCCTTGAAATGGTCGAGGTCGAGCATCAGCATGGTCAGCACGGCGTCATACCGGCGCGCGCGGTCCATTTCGGCACTGAGTCGTGTCGTCAGCGCCCGGCGATTCAGCACCTGGGTGAGCGGGTCGGTTCGCGCGAGTACTTCGAGACGCGCGTTCTCCGTCTTGGTGGTCTCGATGGTGTACGCCATCTGGATCGCGGCAACCGCGGCCTTGATCACGGCGTCGGCGAACTCCACGTCGTCGGTCGTCAGCGAGCGCTCGTGCAGCATGCGGCGCAGAACGAACACGCCCGCCTGCGCGCCGTCGAGCGTGAACGGCAGGGCGATGACCGATTTCACCGGCACGCGAATTCCGCGACGCAGCCACTCGGCCCGCACGTCCGCCACCAGCGCATCGCTTTGCAGATCCTCGACGAGTACAGGCCGGCCCTGCTCGAGCGCGATGCGAATCTCCGGATACGCGTTGAGATCGACGCGCGTGCCGCGGAGCGCGGGCGCGTCGAACGCCGACGCAATCACCCCGTGCGTGTCGCCGGTACGCGCGATGATTACCGAACAGCGCGCGAGCGCGAGCGCACGCGCCACGCGGCCCGCGAGAATGTGATAGATCTCGTCCGCGGAGAGCTCGCCGGTGACTTCGTGCAGGATGTCGACGAGCTGGCGGCGGCTTTCCACCTCCTCGCGCGCGCGCACGAGTTTCTGTTCGGCGTTGCGCAGCGCGTCACGCGTCGACCGCAGCACGGCGCCGAGCCGGAGCTGCGCCTGCACGCGCGCAATCAGCTCGCGCGGTTTGAAGGGCTTCTTGATGTAGTCCGCGGCTCCGAGGCCGAGCGTGCGCTCGGTGGCGTCGTCCGGTGACTGGGACGAGACCATCAGCACGGGAATGTCGCGCCACCGCTCGTCGCCTTTGATACGCGAGAGGAGATCGTAGCCGCTGTGGTCCGGCATCACGACGTCGAGCACCAGCAGGTCGGGCACGCGTTCCGCCAGCTCGGACATGAGCTGCGCGCCACCGGGTGCGGTTGCCACTTCATAGCCCTGCTCGCGCAGGACCCACGACATCGAGTCGAGAACGCTAGGATCGTCGTCCGCGATCAGGATGCGCGGGCGGCTCATTGCGTGAGGTGCTCCTGGAGCCCCGGCCACTCGACGTTGCCGCCGCTCAGCACGGCGACCGTCGGGCCATTCGCTGTTACGCGCCCGGTCATGAGCGCGGCGACGGTGATCGCGCCGCTCGGCTCGGCCACGAGCTTGCCGCGGTCGAGGAGCAAACGCATGGCGTTCCGGATGTCGGCATCATCAACAGTTACGACGTCGTCGAGATAGCGTTGATGGTGCTCAAAATTGAGCGTGCCGATCTGCACCGCCAGGAGTCCGTCGGCGATGCTGTCGGTGTGCGAAATGCGCACGGGTTTGCCGGCGGCGCGGGCCGCGGACAGCTTGGCCGCACCGGTGGGCTCGACGCCGATCACGCGGGCCTTGGGCGCTCGAAGCTTGATCGCGGTCGCGATCCCGGCCGACAGTCCGCCGCCTCCGACGGGCACGAGCACTGTCCCGACGCCGGCAAGATCGTCGGCGATTTCGAGCCCCGCAGTGCCCTGTCCGGCGATGATGTGAGGATCGTCGTACGGCGGCACCAGGACGGCGCCGGTCTCCTTCGAGATCTCGAGCGCGCGTTCGAACCGCTCGGCCGTGGTCGTCCCCGCGAGCTCCACCCGGGCCCCGAGCCGCTCGCACCCCGCGCGCTTGGGCGCGGTGACGGTCGTGGGCATGACGACGGTCGCGGGCACGCCGTAGAGCTTCGCCGAGAGCGCAACGGCCTGCGCGTGATTCCCGGATGACGGCGCGATGACACCCTTGGCGCGCACGGACGCGTCGAGGTGAGAGATGTAGTTGTACGCGCCGCGGAATTTGAACGCGCCGCCGCGCTGCAGCATCTCGGGCTTGAGATACACGTCGACGCCGTCGATAGCGGGAAATGCCAGGAGCGGCGTTCGCACGGCGACGCCTTTCAGGAGCGCCGCCGCGCCCTCCAGATCGTTGAGCGTTATCAGGGTCACGACCTGAAACCTATCATGCTGAGTCCGTCAAAACTGCATCAACAGCTATGCTGCGGAAACTGACGAATGCGCGGACTATGCAGCGTGCACAGGCTTGCGGCGGAACCAGCGCCAGAACGCGAACACGCGCATCCACCTGAACCAGCCCCCTTTGCGTCTGCTGCCCCGGCGGCCGAAGAGCATGGCGGGGACGATGAACATCGTGCCGAGCGTGCCTGCGATCGTTCCGCCAGCGGTGGCGAGCGCGATCGCGCCGAACAGACTCGTGGTTTTCGTATTGAGCGCGAGCGGGAGCAGACTCGCCATCGCGGCCAGCGTGACGATGACGATCATCCCGGCCCGGTCGACCGCCGCACGAACCACGGCGCCCGCATCGATACCGCCTCGCTCGCCACGCGCGATTCGGCGCCTGCGCGCGGCGAGCGCGGCGTCCACGAGCAGGATCGACTGATTGGCGGCGTGTCCGATGACGAGGATGACGCCAACCGCCGCCTCGCGCGTGAATGCGGCCTTCATGACCCAGAACCCGAACACCACGCCGCCCAGCGCAAGCGGAATGCTCAGGAACACCATCGCCGCGCCCCAGGAGGAATCGAAGACGAGCGCGACGGAGAGAATCACGAGCGCGACGCCGACGCCAAAGACCAGCCACAACCCCTTCTGGCTCGTGTCCTCTCCGTCGAACGAGTAGGTGCTCTCCGCGACGGTGTATCCGGCCGGAACGACGATCGATTTCATGAACGCCTCGTGCGTGCGTTGCGCAAGCTTCGGCGGTCCGCGGAAATCGTAGCTCAGGATGCGCACGTACTGCTGGTCCTGCCGCTCGATAGCGGAGAGCGCGTCACGTTCGTTCACCGTCGCGAGATCGGCGATGCGCACGGGCGCGTGGAGCGCGTTCGGAACCAGCGATTCCTTGAGCTCGTCGAGCGACCGCTCGCGAGCGCCGGCGTCGCGCACGTACACGGGCGTCTCCTCGCCGTCGATTTCAAGGAGCGCGCGCCCGGACGACCCGCGCATCTCGCGTGCGGCGGCCGCGCCGAATTGCGCCGCGGTGATGCCGAAACGCGCAAGCGCGGCGCGGTCGGGCTCGAGTGTCACGCGGAAGTTGCGTTGCCCACCGTACGCCATGGACGCGCTGTTGGTGTTCACGTCGCGGACGCGCGTGATGAGCTCGAGCCGGGCCTTGAGATTGTTTGCGAGCTCTTCGACTCCCGAATAGGAGTAGCCGAGGATCTTGATCCGGAACGTGGAGTTCATGCCGCCGCCGAACCCCGCGGAGAAGCCAGGTCCCTGGCCCTGGACGCTCACGCTCGCGCCACCGATGAATACCGCGCGCTGCGTAAGCTCTTCCTGGAGCTGCAGCGGAACAGCAGTAAATGCACCTTCTTCGGTGAACGACACGAGCATGCGCGCGGCGCTCGTGCCGTAGCTCGACGTCGTGACCTGCTCGATTTCCGGCCGGGTACCGACGATGTGCTCGAATTCGCGCATCGATTGGTCGAGCGTGGTGGCGTCCGATCCTCGTGGGAAGCTCAGCGAGACACTGAGCGTCGTGCGCTGCTGGCCGAACGCGCTCCCGCCCCACGCAAACCGCGGCACTTTCTTCACGAAGACCCACGAGAGTCCCGCGAGCGACAGCACCGTGAGTGTGAGGGTGAGCCAGCGAACGCGAAGTGTCCACCCGACGAGGCGCGCGTAGACGCGCTGCCCCCAGCGCCAGGGGTGATAGCGAAACGCATGCCTGCCCGCGAGCGACGGCACCACGGTCACCGCGGTCACGATCGACCAGAAGAGTGCCAGCGTGAACGCCGCGGCAAACGGCATGAACGCCGCGCGCGCATTGCCCTGCAAATACATGAACGGAAAGAGCACGACCGCGGTCGTGAGTGTGCCGCCCGTGATCGCCGCAAGAATCGCGCGCGCGGCGCTCGCTCTCCCCTCCGGTGTCGCCGGGGCGCCACGCAGACGCTCCGCGACAATCAGTGAATTCTGCACGAGAATCCCGACACCCATGCCGAGTCCGGCAAGCGTCAGCAGATTCGCGGGAATCTTGAGAATGAACAGCGAGAGCGCCGTACCGGCGATCGCGACCGCCGTGCTTCCCATGACGAGGGCGACGGCGCGCCAGTCGAGCAGAAGGAGCGACAGCACGAGCAGCACCGCCCCGAAGGCGATCGCGCCGCGGAGTTTGAGATCGTCCAGTTCCTTCTTGAGCTCGGTACTCTGATCAGCGTTGATCTTGATCGTGGCGCCGGCCGGAAGCTGCTTCTGCAATTCCACGACCGCGGCGCGCACCGCTGCCGCCGTGCGAATCGCGTCCGCTCCGGGCTCGCGCGACACGGTCGTCGCGAGCGCGGGATTTCCGTCGATCCGGAAGAATTGGCCCCCCGCGTCCTCCTCGGCACGAATCGTCGCGAAGTCGCCGAGGTGAAAGAGTCGCCCGTTCGGTGCGCGCAACGGAATCGCGGCGAGATCCTCGACGGCGTGCGGCTGGTCGCGCACGACCACCGCCCGGATCGATGCGCCCATCTGCTCCTGCCCGACGGACCGCACGATGCGCGCCGATTGGATCGCGCCCGCGATAAGGTCAGGGGGAATGCCGAGCTGGCGCAGACGCTGGCCATCATACGAGACACCGATGCCGATGTCCGTGCCGCCATAGGGCGGCGACACCGCCGCGACCCCGGGCACCGCGGATAGCCTCGGCGACACGGTTTCCGTGAGCATCTTCTGCAGTGTGCCGGCCGTGTACGGGCCCGCCATGAGAATCTGCATGAGCGGCGCTTCCGCGAGCGCATCGGGCACGTAATTGGCCACGCGTGGCACGACGCCGAACGGGAGATCCTTCTGGAGAACCTGCAGGCGCTCGAGAATCGAGAGTCGCGTGAGCTGGACGTTCGCGTCTTTCTCGAGCTCCACTGTGAGCGACGACTGGCCGTCGCGCGACATGCTGTTCACCGTGCGGACGTCGCGCACGCCCTGCACCGCGGCTTCGAGCGGCGCGGTCACGTACATCTCCATCAGCTCGGGCGCCGCGCCGAACCAGCTCGCGGACACATTGAGTCGCGGGAATTCGACCGTGGTCTTGGTGGCGAGCGCGAGCCGCGTGAACGCGACGGCACCCGACACGACGAGCGTCGCACACGTGGCCCAGATCACGGCGGGCCGGCGGACGCTCCACGTGATCATGTGACGCGCGCGGCCGCGCGCTTCTCCTTGAAGCGCTCGATCGTGTAGTACGTGGTCGGAAGCAGGAAGAACGCGACGGCGAGCGCCGAGAACGTGCCGCCGATGACGCCGGCAGCAAGGGGCTGGTACAGCGCGCCGCCCGCGCCGATGTTGAACGCCATCGGGAGCACGCCGGTGATCGTCGTGAGCGACGTCATTGCAATGGCGCGAAGGCGCCGGTGGCCACCCTCCATGATCGCCTGCCTGAGCGGCACCCCTTCCGCGCGGAGCTGCTCAATGGCCGCGAGCTTCACGATCGCTTCGTTATCCGCGAGGCCCATCATGACGACGATGCCGATGAGCGACACGGCGTTCATGCTCTGGCCCGTGAGCCAGAGAAAGAAGATGCCGCCCGCGGCCGCGGCGGGAACCGTGAGAATCACGACGAGCGGCATCGTGAACGACGCGAACTCCCCGGCGAGCACGAGAAACATCAGCGCCACGGACAGCAGCGCGACGAGACTCAGCTCGCTCGTCGTACGCTGCTGCTCGATGTCGGCACCGGAGAGCGTCCATGCCACACCCGCGGGCGCGTTGAGCGCGGCGAGACGTTTTGAGACGTCTTTCGTCGCCTTCGCCGTGCCGCCCTGCTCGATGAGCGCTTCGATGATCGACACCGGGCGCTGGCCCACGCGCACGACTTCGAGCGGCGCGCGCGTTTCCTTCCAGCGAATGAGCTCGCCCACGGGCACGCCGTTGATCATCGTGCTGAGCGCCGTCTGGAAATCTTCGTTCGCCATGCCGGCGTAGCGCACCGTGATGGGCGTGCGGCGGTCGGTCTCCCGGAAATCGTTCAGTGTCGTCACGCCGCCAAGGCCGCCCGAGAGCGCGCTCGTCACGATCGACGGCGCGATCCCGCGCTGCACGAGCCGCTCGCGCTCGAGCTGTACTTCGATGATCGGCTGCGTGGCCGCATACGCGTTGCGCACGTCGGTCAGTGTCGGCAGATCGGCGATCGATTTGCGCACGGAATCGGCCCACCGGTTTGCGTCGTCGAGCGTGCGCGCGCTGACTTCCACACGCACGAGCCTTCCCTCGCGACCAATCAGCGATCCGAATTCCGACTGTCCCGCGAGATCCATCGCCAGCGCGCCCTGCGCGAGGTCGGGAACGGAGGCGCGCAGCTTGTCGGCGAATTTCGCCGCGTCGGCGCCCTTGGGCACCGGCACGATCAGCTGCGACACGGCAGCCGAACCCGGATCGGCACCGGCGAGCATTTCCTCGTCGGTCGCGGCGCCGACGCGTGAATAGATGCCTTTCGAGCCGAGTTTCTGCGCGGCCGCTTCGATGCGCGCAGTCTGGCGCGTGGTCTCCTCGATCGACGTGCCTTCCGGAAGCTTGAGCTGCGCGACCACGATGCCTTCGTCGATCTGCGGAAGGATCTCGCGCGGCAGCCGCGCCGCGACCCAGACGGATGCACCGACGGTCACGATCGCGATCACGAAGACGGCAGCCGCGTGATCCAGCGACCACGCCATTCCCGCTTCGTAGTAATGCGCGAGCCGGGCGCCGAACGCGTCGATCCGGCGAATGAATCCCCCCTGCGCGCGTTCGCGCTGCCTGGCGGCGCGTGCGGCACGCGCGGCCTCCGCCTTCGCCGACCGGCGGCCCGCCATCATCACCGGCATGAGCGTGAGCCCGAGAATCAGTGACGCTCCCACGGAGGTCACGACCGAGAGCGAGAGATCGCGGAAGAGCGCCGCCGCGAGTCCGCGCACGAAGATGATCGGGCCGAACACGAGCAGCGTCGTGATCGTGCCGGCGATCAGCGGACCCGCAATCTCATCGGTGCCGCTCACGACGGCGTCGCGCAGCGGGACGCCCTTCTCCACCTGTGTGCCGACCGCTTCGGCGACGACAATCGCCTGGTCGACGAGAATGCCCACCGCCAGCGCCAGGCCGCCGAGTGACAGCACGTTGATGGTGACGTGCAGTAACTGCAGGAGAACGAGCGAGACGAGAACGGAGAGCGGAATGAACAGCCCAATGACGAGCGAGAGCCGGAAATCCTTGAGGAACAGCAGAATGAGGAGCAGCGACAGCACGCCGCCAAGCACGATTTCCTGCCAGAGGTTGCTCAGCGCGTCGGTCACGAAGTCGGCTTGCGTCGCGACGACCGTGAGATGGAGTCCCGGGAACTCGTGCCGGAGACCTTCCACCGCCTTGAGCAGGTCGCTCGTGACCTTCACGGTGTTCGAGCCGGCGTCCTTGTACACGATGAGCCCCACCGCGGGGCCGCCGTCGAGGCGTGTCAGCGTCTTGGGCTGCGCGAGACCCACGCTCACCGTCGCAATGTCCCGCAGTTTGACGCCCGATCCCGGGCGGCCCACAGGCACGAGCGCGATCTCGTTCGGTGACTGGAATTCGGTGATCGCGCGAACCGAGAAGCGGAACTGGCCGCGCCGGATCGTGCCCGACGCGCCATTGGCGTTCGCCGCTTCGATCGCCGCCTTGAGATCATCGGGCGTGAGGTCGAGCGCACGCATTTTTTCCGGGTCGCCGTCGACGTGGATCTCGTCAGCCTGCGCGCCGACGACGGCGACAGACGCAACGCCGTCGATTTGCTCGAGCCGCCGCGCGTGCACATCGGACGCCGTGTGCGCGAGCTCCCTGAGGTCGCGGCGTCCGGTGAGACCGAGCACGGCAATGGGCCGCTCACCCGGATCGCTCGTGAGCAGCGTGGGACGATCGGCGCGCTCCGGAAGCTGCGAACGCGCGCCGTCGAGCCGCTCGCGCACCTGCAGCACCGTCGACTGCATGTCGGTGCCCCACGAGAAACGCGCCGTTGTCACCGCTTCGTTGTTGCGGCTGACCGTGCGAAGCTCGACGAGTCCGGGTGTGGCGCCGATTGCGCCCTCGATGGGCTCGGCGATGAACCGCGACACTTCGGTTGCGGCCGCGCCGGGGTACGCCGTGCGAATGGTGAGCACCGGCAGGCTGACGTCGGGCAGCAGCGAAACCGGAAGGCGCGACAGCGACACGCTCCCGAGCAGCACGATACCGAGCGTTGCCGCGACGGTGGAGACGGGGCGCGCGACGCTGGCCGACGTCAGCGACATGTGTGGTGTGCGCTCGGTGTCAGCTCGGCCGGTTACTGCTTGCGGGTGTCGGCTTCCGCTTTAGCAACGACGCGCACCGGTGCGTCGTGCGTGAGCGTGAGCTGCCCCTGCACGATCACGACGTCGCCGGCTTTTACGGGAATCGATCCGACGTTCTGTCCGGAAGTATCCGGCAGGATTTCCGTCCAGCTGCCGTTGGACCGGCCCGGGACGACATAGGTCCACTGCGCGCGGCCGTTCTTGACCACGAACACGAGATCGCGCCCGTCGCGCTGGATGATCGCGGGCGCGGGCACGAGACGCCGGTTGGGCAGGCGCTGCGCTTCGAGGCGCACGTCGGCGTACATGCCCGGCTTGAGCACGTCGTTGCCCTGCACGCGCACGTACGCGCGTCCGGCGCGCGACGTGCTGTCGACGATGGGAAGCACAGCCGTGATCTTGCCGTGCGCAACGCGGTTCGGCGCGGCGGCGCTCGACACCTGTGCATCGCCGCCGGCGCGCACGAGCGCAATGTCGTGCTCGAGCACCGCGGCCTCGATGCGGAGGTTGGTCTGGTCGACGAGGATCGTCACGATCTGCCCGGCGCCGATGCGCTCGCCCTGGGACACGTCCAGATGATCGATCACGCCGTCGAACGGCGCGCGAATCGTCGAACGCTCTTTGTCGTACTTGGCCGTCTCGAGATTGAGACGCGCCGTGGTGAGCCCCGACCGCGCGAGCGCAGCCTTGAGCCGCTCGGGCGTCGGACCCTTGCCGGTTGCAAGCGAATCGGGGACGTAGTCGCTCTCGTAGCGAACCTGCGCCTCGCTCACCGCGGCTTCGGCCTTTCGCACAGCGAGATCGAACTCATAGGGTGCGAGGCGAATGATCGGCTGACCCTTGGTGACGTGATCGCCAGGGCGCGCGAGAATGGCCTCGATTGTGCCGCCGACTTCGGACTTGAGCTTGGTCTCGGACTCCGAGCGCACCAGGCCCGTCGTGACGATGGAGAGAACGAGGTCACCGTCGCGGGCCTCGTCCGCGGCCACGGGAAGCGTCAGGCTCGTCTGCGAGCCCGCTTCAGGTGTCGCGGCGGCGTCTGCAGAGGCAGTCTTGGTTGAATCTCCCGACCCCGACGCCTTCTTGTCCTTGTTGCACGCGAGGGCGGTCGCGGCAAGAAGCAATAACGCAGTGTAGCGCATGAATCCCGGGAGGTGGCCGGAGGCGAACCGACGTCCGACGGTACGTATGGAGGGCTGTCCCGGTTTCCAACCTACGGAGGAAACGTCAGCCCGCAACCGACGGATTCGCTCATTCCTTCTTTCGTCCGCTGGCCCAGTGCGGCGCGGTCATCCACTGTTTGACGTCAAACAGTGACTCGGGCAGGTCAATATTGGCGCTCCAGTCCGAGTATTCCTCCACCTGCTTCAAGGTTGGCGTGGTCATTGTGACGCGCGTGGCGAGCCAGCCATCGCCCACCTTTTCATAACCGCCGAGGCGCACGTCCGAGCCGGGTCCAATGATGGAGCCGCGCATGCGGAGCAGGACCAGCCGGTCGGTGTCGACCCAGAATTGCGGCGACACCGAATCCGACGCTGCGCTCGCGCCGATCACCGTGACCGGATGACCGTCCCACGTCGTGGTGAAGGACTTGTCGAAATCGAACTTGAAAAGCAGGAGCTGCCGTTCGGTCTCGGCGAGCGGCTGGAGGTACACGCCCATGATCAGCGGCAGGAACACGTTCCCTCCGGCGCGCGCGGGCGCGGGAGTGCCGGTCCGAACGCGCGTCGCCGAGTCCGCCGTGTAAAGCACGCCGTTGCCGAGCGACGGGTCGCCCTGGTCAATGCGAAGCCGCGCCGGCCCGCTCAGACTCTCGTACCACGTGGTGGTATCGGTCTTGCCGTCGCGCGTGATGATCGTGCGCTGGACGAAGGTGAGCGTGTGGTACCACTTCCCGCTGTACGCGTTGTGCATGCGGTTCAGGAGAATGGCACCGGCAGGAGGCTGCGCGTGTGCGACCTGCGCGATCAACAACAACGGAATCAGTCGTTTCATTTGGCTAACCACGTGAACGCCTCCTTCGCCATCGTATCCGGAACGGTGTGGGGACCGTCAAACTCACGATACTCCACAGTGTAACCGCGCGCGCGGAGCGCGGGAACGATGCGGCGGCTGCACTGGTCGATTGGCAGAATCTGGTCCGCGGTCCCATGTGAAATGAAGATCTCCGGCTTGCCGGCCGCAGGTCCGTCGACGATGAAGCCCGGCGAGAACGCGACGAGTTTGTGAAAGGCATCGCCGTTCATGAGCCCGAGCGAGAGCCCGTACGACGCGCCGTCCGAAAAACCACCGAGAACGACGCGCGCGGGATCGACTGAGACGAGTTGATACGTGCGTTCGAGGGCGCGGTCGATGAATGCGACGTCGACGTCGAACGAGCCGTGTATGCCATCCCACGTCATCTCGCGCGACGTGGGCGTGAGCAGTGCAACGCCCGCGGTGTCCGCGTATTTGCTCAGCACGCCGTGCATCCAGGATCCACTCTGCGTCGCACCGTGCAATGCAATGAGAAGCGGCACCGGCTTCGAAACATCCGGCGGCACCTGCAACACGGCGTCGCGCACCGGATCGAGTCCGAGCGAGCGCGATCCTTCGATCGACGTCCGCACGTTGGCGCGCGGCCGGGCGCGAATGCGCGCGCCCTTCTGCTCGACGCTCGAGGAGCGCGCGCGCAGCGAGCGTCCTGCGACGATCGACAGAACCGATACGCCGGCGAGCGCGGCGAATTGGCGGCGTGTAAACGGCATCGCCACGAAACTATTTCCTGATGAGCGGCGCGCCACCTGCCCCGCCGTACGCCCCCAATTGCGATCCGCTCGCCCGCGCGGGAGAGCTCGCCGCGAGCTCGAAGCGAACGGTGTCAACGAATTGGGGATCCGCACGCAGCGTCTCCCCGCCCGCTCTCGGCGGAGCGGAAAAGTTGCCCTGCACCAGATTGCGGCCGAGCGTGAGCGGCGCCGCCGGCGGCGCGACGAACTGGTCGCCGCTCGCCTGCACGTTTCCCCACACGATGTTGTTCCGGAATTCCGTGATGACGCCCTGCACGACCACGCCGCCGGCGATGCCGCTCATGGGCCGGGGCTGCGCGGCGCCGACGTTTCCCGATCGGTTGTTCGCGATCGTGTTGAACTCGACGAGATTCCCGATCCTGCGGCTGAGCGGCGCGACAATCCAGAGTCCCGCGCCGCCGAAATCCTCGCCGCCGGTGTTGTCCACAATGAGGTTGTTTCGCACCGTCGCCGCGCACAGGAACAGGACCACGCCCGCGCCGTACCGGCCGCGATTCCGGCGAATCACGTTGTTGGCGATCGTCGGCTCGGCGTACCCGCACCGAATGCCGCCGCCACCCGCGCTCTCGAGGCCGGCGCGCGTTTCCGTCGCGTCATTGTCCTGGATGTAGTTGAACCGGATGACCGGAGAGGCGAGCTCGCACAGAATGCCCCCGCCCTCGCGAAACTGCACGTGGTCCTTCGCGTCGAGCCACACCGTGCCCTTTCCGCCGGTGAGCGTGAACCCCTGCAGCACCGACATCGAATCTTCCTGATTGATGAACATCACGACGCTCGCCGTGTCGGGATGCGCGGGGCGGCTGCCGTCGATGATCGTGCGCTCGATGTCGGCCACGTCGTGGGAGGTCGCGAAGCGGCTCGTGACGAGCGTGCCGTGGCCGCGGAAGCGGATGTTCTCGTAATAGCGGCCCGGCGCGACGAGCACGGTGTCGCCGCGACGCGAGGAGTCGATTGCCTGCTGAATCGTCCGGAAGTCACGCGGCACTTCGATCGTGCGCGGAGCACGCACCTGTGCCGGAGCAAGCGCGACCGGGATCGAATACGCCGCGTCATCCCAGCGAATCCAGAACTTTCCGCTCTCGAGCGCGAGCGTGAAACGCTCAACCCCCGGCGCGAGCTGCGAGCGCTCGAGCGGAATGCGCGCGAAGTCGTTCGCGGGAGTGTACGCCGTTCCGAAAATGTCGACCTTCCTGCTCACCACGAGCTGTGACGCGCCCCCCTCGAGCGGCAGCATCCAGAGCGTGTAGCGCCCCGCGGGAACGCGCGTCTCGCCGAACATGAGATCGGCCGACGTCGTGAGATGCGTGGCGCCGTCGGCGCCAAACCTCCACACGGCATTCCACGGGACGAGAGCGCCCCACACGACGCGCCCGCGTTTCGCCGGGCGCGAATACGCGATGGTGACCGCCGCGCCGGCAACGTTCGCATGGACGGAGTCGAGCGGTGACATCGCGCCCATCGCGGCTCCGCGCGCGTCCCGCGCGCTCCATGCGGCCGCGATCTTCGGCACGTCGACATCGGGAACGCGCGCGAACGTGTACTTGTACGTTGACGCGCCCCAGTCGCCACGCAGCAATCGCCCCTGCGCGTCCAACCTGAATCCGCGCCGGGCGACGCCGAAATAATCCATTTCCACTGAATCGGCGCCGATGAACCAGAGCGGCGTGCGCGACGGCTGGTTCGCGCCGGCGATCAGAAACACCTGCGGCAGCCCGGACTCGCCCGCGGCGTTCGCCGCCTTGCGCGCGTACTGGAATCCGAGCTCGTACAGGAGCGCGGTCGTGCCGATGTATGGCAGCGACGGACCCGGAAGAATGCCCGGACGCGCCACGATCCGGTCGCGAACCATCTCACCGTTCCTGAGCGTCTCGCGCGTGAGCGAGTCTGCGGCGAACACGATCGACCCGGCCTGTCCGTTTCCGCGGAGCGGAGTGCCGTCGCCTTTTGTCGTGACGTACTCGTAGCGCGCCGGCGTGCCGTCCGCGTTGAGCGTGAGGGTGTAGCTGACGACCCGCGTTTCGGGCGCGTGCGTAACGACGGTGCCGCTGATGCGATCGGCCGCGCGCGTAAACCGCTCCACTTGCACGGTGTCGGTGCCGAGCGTGATCACGAATCCGCCGGTCTGTGCGCAAGGTGCTGAACTGGCGACGAGCGCGGAGAGCGTTGCTCCGCGGATCAGCGTGAGTAGCATGCGCGAAAGATCACGCCCGCGATCTCGCGTCGCACCGCCCAGGGGCCGCCTGCGCATCCCGCGGGACGAGCAGAACAATCAGCGCGCGGGCCGCGCCTCTGCACCCGCGGCCCGTTATTCGTCGTTATTCGTCGGTCGTGATCTCCAGCTGTTCTTCTTCTCCGCCGTCGTCGGCCTCGTCGGCACCGGGCTCATCGACGACGGTGCGCTCGTCCTCCGGTACCACGCGCGCCACGCCGGTCACCGCATCTCCCAGCTCGAGCGCCACCAGCTTCACGCCCTGTGCGCTGCGTCCCGTCTCCCGCACGCTGTCGGTGCTCGCGCGAATCATGATGCCGCCGCGCGTGATCACCATGATCTCGTCTTTTTCGATGACCTCGAGCAGCGCGACGACGTTGCCCGTGCGTTCGGTGCGCTTGACGGTGAGAATGCCCTTGCCGCCGCGTTTCTGCACGCGGTACTCCTCCACCGCGGTGCGCTTCGCCAGCCCGTTGGCGGTCACGCACAGGAGCTCGGCGTCGCGCTTGACCACGACCATGCCGACGACCGCATCGCGCTCACCGTCGCTCTCACCGAGCTCGATGCCCTTCACACCCGTCGTGTCCCGGCCCATGGGGCGCGCATCGGATTCGTGGAAGCGGATCGACAGGCCGTGCTTGGTCGCGAGCACGATGTCATTCGTGCCGCTCGTGATCTGCACGTCGATCAGCTGATCGCCCTCGTCGATCTTGATGGCCTTGATGCCGGTCGTGCGCACATTGCCGTACTCGGAGAGCGCCGTCTTCTTGATCGTGCCATCGCGTGTCGAGAACAGCAGGAACTCGTCCTCGCTGAATTTCTTGACCGGGAGCACGGCCGCGACGCGGGTTTCCGCGGTCACGTTGATCAGATTGACGATCGGCTTGCCCTTGGCGGCGCGCCCCGCCTGCGGAATCTCGTGCACCTTGAGCCAGTAGACGCGGCCGTCGTCGGTGAACACGAGCAGGTAATCGTGCGTCGCGCCGATGAAGAGGTGCTGAACGAAATCCGTGTCCTTGAGGTCCGCGCCGGTCAGCCCCTTGCCTCCGCGGCGCTGGCGCCGGTACGTCGACACGGGCGTGCGCTTGATGTATCCGCCGTGCGAGATGGTGACGACCATCTCTTCGTTCGCGATGAGATCCTCGATCGAAAACTCGCCTTCGTCCGACACGATGTCCGTTCGCCGCGGATCGCCGTACTCGTCCGCGATGCGCTGCAGCTCCGCCTTCATCAGCTTCAGTCTGCGCGGCCGGTTGCTCAGAAGGTCCGTGAGATCGGCGATCATGAGGCGGACCTCCATGAGCTCCTCCTCGAGCTTCTCCCGCTCGAGGCCCGTGAGCTTCGACAGGCGCATTTCGAGAATCGCCTTCGCCTGGATCTCCGACAGGTTGAAGCGCGCCTGAAGCTGCTGCGACGCGGTTTCCGTGTCGGCGGCTGCACGAATGACCTTGATGACCGCGTCGATGTTGTCGACGGCAATCTTGAGGCCGTCGAGAATGTGCTCGCGTTCCTTCGCCTTCCGAAGGTCGAACTCCGAGCGCCGCACGATCACCGAGTGCCGGTGCGCGAGGTAGTGCGTGAGCACGTCCTTGAGCGGCATCACCCGCGGGATCAGGCGCCCCGTCTTTTCCTCGGGAACGAGCGCCAGCATGATCACGCCGAACGTCGACTGCATCGACGTGTGCTTGTACAGCTGATTGAGCACGACTTTCGGAATCGCGTCGCGCTTGAGCTCGATGACGATGCGCGTGTTGGCGTCGGATTCGTCGCGGAGATCCGACACGCCCTCGATCTTCTTTTCCCGTACCAGCTCGGCGATCGACGTCACCAGGTTGGCACGATTCACCATGTACGGGATTTCCGTCACGACGATCTGCGTGCGCCCCGAGGACTCCTTTTCCTCGATGCCCGCGCGCGCGCGCATGACGATCTTGCCGCGCCCGGTGTCCTGGTAGTCCGAGACGCCCTGACGGCCATAGATGAAACCGCCCGTCGGGAAATCAGGACCCTTGATGAAGCCGCGCAGGTCCTTGGCCGTGAGATCCGGATTGTCGATCAGCGCGACGCACGCGCTCACGACTTCCCTGAGATTGTGCGGCGGAATGTTCGTCGCCATTCCGACGGCGATACCACTCGAGCCGTTGACGAGCAGGTTCGGGATGCCCGCGGGAAGAACGGTCGGCTCCCGCTCCCGGTCGTCGAAATTCGGAACGAAGTCGACGGTTTCCTTGTTGATGTCGCTGAGAAGCTCCGTCGCGATCCGCGTGAGCTTCGCTTCGGTGTACCGGTACGCGGCCGCCGCGTCGCCGTCGACGGAGCCGAAGTTCCCCTGCCCGTCAACGAGCGGATAGCGAAGGGAAAAATCCTGCACCATGCGGACGAGCGCGTCGTAAACGGACGAATCGCCGTGCGGATGGTACTTGCCGAGCACTTCACCGACGACGGTCGCCGACTTTCTGTAGGGGCGCCCGGGAACGAGGCCCAGCTCGTTCATGGTGTACAGCACACGCCGGTGCACCGGCTTGAGCCCGTCGCGCACGTCAGGAAGTGCGCGCGACACGATGACGCTCATCGAATAGTTGATGAACGACTCTTTGATCTCGTCCTCGATGAGCCGAGGCAGGATCCGCTCTCGATTGTTGGGTGCTGTCATTGGCGACTGTGGGGGGGCTCGCTGAAATCTAGCGAGTTGTAGTGCCCCTTTGACCCATCAACCCTTTGACCCTTCGACCCTTCAATTACCAGTCTTTGATGACCGCCAGAAGTCTCCACTCCGAGCCCACGCGGTGAAAGGCGTACGTCGCCCCGGTCGTCTCTTTTGGCAGCGGAACAGCGCCCTGGCGCTGCCGGTCGCGCGTGACACCGATGATCGCGTAGTCGCCCCAGATGCCGTACGCATTCACGCGCGTCACCTTGAGCACCGCGTTCGGATTGGTGCGATTCCGCGAGAAGAAGAAGTTGCGGATGTCGTTGAGTGCCCCCGGTCCATAGCCGACCGTCGCGTTGAACGCGCCGCTGTCGCGCGGCACGAGGAAACCGGTCATCGGGGCGGGAAGCACGATGCCGTCGGGTTCATTGCCCGGGTCCCAGACCTTGCACTCCTTGGTCTCGCTGTTGAGCAACCGGGTCGGCAGGAAGGGGTTGATCGATCGCGGCCCCAGTCCCGAGATGGTGTCCCACCGCGGACCGGGTCCTCCCATTTCCAGTCGCAGCGCCGCGCGCATGAGCGCGCGTCCCGCCTCGTTGTCCAGCGGCACGAACGCGCCGTGCGACAGCACGAGGACTTCCAGCGCCGCGAGCGCGTTCTTGACGACGTCCGCCGTGTCATTCTCGAAGGTGCGAACATCGCCCGGCGCGCAGGCGGAGGAATCGACGAAGCCCGCATAGGTCGCCAACCCCAGCACGACCCGCCGCAGCGAATCGGCCTGCGCGCGCGCTTGCGCCTCGGCACGGGCCGAGGACATCGATGTATCCGTCTGCGCGGCGGCCGCGCGCGCGATCGCCAACGCGGCCAAGCCAGCCAACACGTCCCGAAAGACCCTGGTAAGCATTGCTGAAAATACCCGGCCGTAGCTCCGGGCGTCACGGGCCAGCGCAAAGCGCAAAGCGCTGAGCGCTAAACGCTAAGCGGTCCCTTAGTCGTCCGACCCGATGCCCTCTGCTTTTTCTTCGGCGGCAACTTCGCGCTCGATGGCCTCGCTTTCGGCTTTCCACTGCGCATACCACGCGCGCGTGATCTCGCCGGCCAGCTCGCGGTTACCCAGTCCGAACGAGAGTGCCAGCGCGAGCGCGACGGCGCCGAAAATGATTGCGAACGCGGTGGTCACGATATCCGTGCCCACGCCGAGCTCCTGCAGCGCCATGAACACGCCGAGCAGGATGACGCCGCCCTTGCCCGCGCGCGCGAGCAGTGTCCCGCCGTGCAGCGCGCCGGCCGACGCCATGATCAGGCCGCCGACAAAATCGCCGAGCACGATGGAAATGATCACGACGACGATCGCCGCGATCACGCTCGGGATGTAGCTCACCATCTGCGAGAACACCTGCGCCACGGAATCGACGCCGAGCACTTCCGCCGCGATGAGCATCGCGGAGAACATCACGACCCAGAACATCAGGGTCGCGATGAGACGCGTCGGATTGACGTGGGTTGCCGCGCGATCGAGACCCGGGAACGCGTTCGTCGAGCGAAACGCGCGGTTGAGATTCACCCGGCGCAGCACGCGCGCCGTCATGCGCTGCACGACGCGGGCGAGCAGGTATCCGAAAACGAGAAGGACGGCCGCGCCGACGAGGCCCGGAATGAAGTCCTTCAGCTGGCGCAGAGAATCGTTGAAGCGGGAGAGCAGGTCCACCGGAGACAAAGCTAAGAGAAAAGAGCAAAGGGGAAAGGGAAAAGGCACAAAGGGCACAGAGAAAAGGACGGGGAGTGGAGGAGCGAGAACCCCCTTCGCCTCTCAGGTCTCGTCCTTTTCTCTCTGGTCTTCGTCCCTTTTCCCTTTTCCCTTTTCCCTTTGCTCTTGCTTTACATGCCCGCTCCGAACGACAGCGCGAGCAGGTTGCCGCCGGAAGCCGCGGTCGATTTGCCCATGATCCGCATTTCCGTGAACCACTTCACGCCCAGCCAGTTTCCGAACTGCACGCCGGCGCCGGCGCCCCATCCGATCAGGAAGTCCTCGCCCTGCTGGCACCGCACGAATCCGGTCGACGCAAAGGCGTTGTCGAGATCGCACGACGCGCGCACCGAGATGATCGACCCGGCCAGCGCATACGGGTGCATCGATTCACCGCGCGGAATGAACGCACGCAGATATCCGCCAAGCGCAATGTTCGTTTCGCTGATGCCGATCGAGCCGTTGTCGCCCGCGCGCTTGTACTGCACCTGGACGTAGTCGCCTTCCACGCGGAAGCCGACGTAACGCTTCCATGGCACCGTCGCCTGAATGCGGATCGCGAGGCCCTTGCGGCGATCGACGGAATCCGGGAGCGAGCCCGTTTGCCTGAGCCAATCGAGGCCGAGACCGAGCTGCGTGTGCGGACGCTGGGCGCCCGCGACGGACGCGGCGAGAACGCTTGCCACTGCAACGACTCGAAGACCTATCCGCATCAGGCGCATTCCTCCCGGGGCCAATCTAGCTCCGGCATCGGCATTGATCGCGATTATCATCCCGCGGCCGCGCGCCGGTGTGCCTCCCACGCGACAACCTTCGGCAACGACTCCCGCATGTTGTGCCGAAGCGTCCATCCAAACTCTTCCAAAAATCGCGTACCGTCGATCGCGTAGCGCCGATCATGCCCGGCACGATCCGCGACCGAGGCGATGCGCGTGCGGGGGAGGCTGAGCGCGTCGAGCACGATTTCCGCCACTTCTCGATTCGTAATGTCCGGTTCGCTCGGGATGTTGTACACCGTGTGACGTGGACGGTCGGCGCCGAGCAGCGTCCACAGCGCGCCGACATAGTCCTCGACGTGGATCCAGGCACGTCGCTGGAGGCCATCACCATAGAGCGGTATTGAGCGACCGGCCAGCGCGTGTTCGATGACCACGGGAATGAGCTTTTCGGGATACTGAAAGGGTCCGTAATTGTTCGCCCCGCGCACAATGGTGGCACGCAGTCCGTAGCTACGTACCCACGCGAGCACGAGCGAGTCACCCGCGGCCTTCGAGGCTGAATACGGACTGCTTGGCGCGAGGGGACTCCGCTCGGTGAACGGAGCGTCGCCCGCAGCGAGATCGCCGTACACCTCGTCTGTGCTCACGTGGAGTAGCCTGGGCCCCAGCGCGCCCCGCGCCCGGATTGCCTCGAGGATCGTCTGCGTACCGGCGATGTTCGTGCGAAGGAACGGCGCGGGATCGGCCAGCGAGCGATCGACGTGTGTCTCCGCTGCGAAATGGACCACGGCGTCGACGCCCGAAGCATCATCAGCCGCCAGAAGCGAATCGAGCAACGCGCGGTCGCAGATGTCGCCCTGCACGAACGTGATCGCGCTCGCGACGTCGGCGATGCGGCGGAGATCTCCCGCGTAGGTGAGCGCGTCCAGCACCGTGACACGTGCGTTCGTAGCGCCCCGCGCTGCGTGGCGCACGAAATGACTGCCGATGAACCCCGCGCCGCCGGTGACCAGGATATGCCGCATCGCGCGGGAGACTGCGCGCGATGCGGCAAGTTCGCAAGCGCTCTAGGAACCGATCGCGATTACGATGTTGTCGAGACCCCAGCTTTCGTCGTTGATGTCCTGCAAGCCCTTCGCGATGAAGTCGACGCTGAGCGTGCCGGCTGTGTGGGGGATCTTGAAGGCGTAGTGATATGTGGCGTCGAGCGGAACGCCGTCCCAGTACGTGTAGCCAAGCGTGTTGACGCCGGTCGCCCCGGTTTGTGCGGCGTGGGTGTGACCGGAAACCGTCGCGTCGGGAAAATGCTGCGACTTTCCGGCGATGTTCGAGAACGTGGAAACGCCGCGTCTCGTTCCGTCGGTCTTGATGGTGACTTCGTCGGGCCCGGCCCAGTTTGGTCCGACGCCGTCCCACGAACGGATGATGTAGAAGTCGAGCGCGACACTCACCGAGTCATGTGGCGCCAGCCCAGTGAGAGAGAGCGTGACCGAGTCATTGCAGAACTCGCCCAAGAACCTCTCACCGAGCGGCGCCGTCGTCGTCAGCGGGTGCGACCACTCGGGTCCCGCGATCCCTGAACTGAAATCGGCCAAATAGACCGGAATGAAGCTTGCGGCCGCCTGATTCTTTCCCGGCCCGGTACCCTGGCTGTCAGCACAGCCGACGGTGGCTGCGACCAAGGCGGACAGTGCGAGGCTCGCGGAACGGGCTCTCATGCCTGGTGTTCAACCTCGGTTTGGGGCTTTTTGCGGGGTGCTGTGGCAACAGGTCGTTGTGGCGACGCAACATCGTTGACTTCCGAACACCGTCGTTGGATCACGGGCCGATAAACACCTGCACGTTGTCGATTCCCCAGCTCTCGTCGGTCATGTCCTGCAGCCCCTTCACGATGAATGAAAGATTGAAGTTGCTGCCCGTATGCGGGATGGTGAACGTCGCCGAGAACGTGGCGTCGACCGGCACGCCGTTCCAGTACGTGTAGCCGAGTGTATTCACCGCGGTCGCGCCGAAGTCGGCGGGGTTCGTGGTCGTGTTGAGCTGATTGGGGAAGTTCTGCACGTGATCAGACGTGTTTGAGAACGACGTCAGCGCAATGACTGTCCCATCAGCGCGGAGGGTGAAGCTGTCGGTGCCCCAGTTCGGATCGGCGCCGTCCCACGAGCGGATGATGTAGAGGTCCGCGTGAACCTGGATCTGTGTATGCGCGCCAAGCCCGGTCAGATTGAGCGCGACCGAGTCGTTGCCGAACTCGCCGAGAAACTTCTCGCCAAGCGGAGCGGTCGTCGTCAACCGATTCGACCATTCGGAACCAGCAGCTCCACTGAAGTCGTTCAGGTAGGCGGGGACGAAGTCGAAGGCGCCGTGTGCCTTGCCCGATGAGCTCGTGATCGACTCGTTGCTGCAGCCGGTCCAGATGATCGCGGCGCAGAAGAACAATCCGGTGAGCCGAATGTGGCGCGAGGTCAGCATTTCTCCCTACTCCGTTTAAGGCGTGGTTAAGCGGTCGTTCAGGTACGGCTTGTCTGAGTTGTGACGGAACGCTGCACCCAGTGACATAGCGAATTCCGTGCCGTGTTAGCGAAGGTGATTTGTGATTAGTGTCGCATTTCCGTACAGATGCACAAAAAGCCGCCGAGACTCGGGAGATCCGAGCCTCGGCGGTGGGGGTTGCAGCGCCTCACTAGGGACCGCTGCAGTCCCGCGGAGTGTGCTGCCTAGCTGATGTGGGCGTGCATCGGGGGGGCCGGCTTACTGGCCGATGCTGACCACCACGTTATCGAGTCCCCAGCTTTCATCGGTGATGTCCTGCAGCCCGAGGGCGGCGAAGTTGAGGTGCAAGGTGCTCGCCGAGTGGGCGAAGGTGAACGAGAGGCGGTAGGTCGCGTCGATCGGATAGTTGTCCCAGTACGTGTAGCCGAGGGCGTTGATGGCGAAGGCGCCGGTCTGACTCGCGTTGGTGGCGCCGCCCAGGGGGGCCGGGTAGTTCTGGCTGCCGTCCCAGGTGTTGTTCGAGAACGTGGTGTTGAGGAGCGTGGCGCCGTCGGCCGTGAGGGTGAAGGCATCGGTGCCCCAGTTCGCGTCCGCGCCGTCCCACGAGCGGATGATGTAGAGATCGAACGTGACGGTGATGGAGTCGTGGGCCGCGAGACCTGCGAGCGAGAGCTCGGTCGCACCGGTGGAGAACTCGCCGAGGAACTTCTCGCCGGCCGGGGCCTGGGACTCGAGGGCGTTGGACCACTCGGCGCCGACGGGGCCGCTAAAGTCCTGGGTGTAGACCGGGGTGAAGGCATCGAGGGCGACGCGGGCCTGGGAGCGGGCACCGGTCAGGGACTCGTTGGAGCAGGCGGCGGTGAGGGCGATCAGGGCGACCGCGGCCGAGCGAAGGGTACGGATGGTGCGCATGGGGCGTTCTCCTAGTGAGGTAGACGGGCCGGACCATTCCGGCCACGCCCCC
>DASRAP010000018.1:0-2972 GCA_035638155.1 Gemmatimonadaceae bacterium
CCCGAACAGCGCTGGTCGATGTCGTGGGCACGTCTCACCCCGGCGTCCAAACCGGAGTTGTGCATCGCGGTCGCCGGCGACAAGGGCGCACCGGTGGGAACGAATTTCTGGCTCTCTCCCGTCTATCACGAACGCGCTATCGGGCTGGAGCGCTGCACCGACTCGCGCGCCGTCAGCCAGTCGTTCCGATGGTCGCGGCCCGATGAGCGCGGCCTCAGCCTCGCCGAACTCTCACGCAGCGGCATGCCCGCCCAACTGGCGAAGCAGATCGCGGCGCTCGGCTCGACGGAAGGCAACATCCCCGAGACATACAAGCTGTACGCAGCGCAGCCGCGGGTGTACGAGCCGGCCGAGCTCAAGGCGAGTAAAGGCGTCGCGTACGGGCCCAACGAGCGCCAGCGCCTCGACATCTACACCGCGACAGTTCGCCGCGCGGACCGTCCGGTGCCGATCGTGGTCGTGTTCCATGGCGGCGGCCTCGTGGGCGGCACGCGCGAGAACACCGCCACGTTCGCCGAGTACTTCGCGAGCCTCGGATTCGTCGGTGTCGCTGCGGGGTACCGGCTCGCGCCGGAGATCAAATGGCCGGAGGGGGCGCGCGACGTGGGCGCCGCCGTGACGTGGCTGCGCGATCACGCGCGCGAATACAACGCCGACCCGCAGCGCATCTTCGTCGCCGGAATCTCAACCGGCTCGCTGCATGTGGCGACCTACATCTTCAGGCCGGAGCTGCTGCCGCCCGGTACCGCCCGCGCAGCCGGTGCCATCCTGCTGTCAGGACCGTATACGTTCGATTTTTCGTCGCCGACGAAAGGCGAGCTCGCCTACTTTGGCGAGGACAAGTCGCGGTGGCCGCGGATGGTCGTACCCGGGAACGTGACGCGCACCGACATTCCTGTGCTCTTCACGACGGCGGAGTACGACGACGCGCGATACATCCGGGCGCAGGCGGCGCTCTTCTCCGAGCTGGTGCAGAAGCACGGCATGCGGCCGCGCTTCCGGCAGAGCCTCGGACACAACCACGTCTCGCAGCTGCTGTCGGTCGGCACGGCAGACACGAGCATCTCGCGCGAAATCCTCGATTTCATCGACCGCGTGACGACGGGCTGACAGGCGGTGTGGTCCCCCCGCCGCACCTAATTCGACGGAGAGCACCATGGGCTTGCATCGCCTCGCGATCGGGTTGGCCCGTCCTGATGATTTCGACGACCGCCGCGGCTCAAGAATGGATCGATTACACGAGTCGTGAGGACCGCTTCGCCGTCAACTTCCCCTCAGCTCCGACGATTCGTGAGTTCACGTACACGTCCTGGCGTGAGGCGAAGCTGCCGGCACGGACGTACACCGTCGAGCGCGGCAAGGAAAAGTATTCCGTCACCGTCGTCGACTACACGGTGGCCGAAGCCTTCCATACCGAACGCGCCAAGAGCTGCCCGCCCGGAGCGCAGAATCTTTGTGCCGGCAACGGCACGGTGGCACAGGGTGTCGGGGGTTGGAAATACGACGTGCTCGGCGCGGTCGATCACGCCTCGCAGGAGATTCTCCAACGCGGCTCGACGGTCACCTATTTCGCGTGGTCGGCCATCAATCGCATCAACGGCAGGGACATCCACCTGACGAATAAGGACCAATCGCGGACATTCGTGCAGATGCACATGCACGAGAACCGCTTGTACATCTTTGAAGCGACGGTTCCGGCGGGCGCGCCTGAACCACTACTCTTTCAGCAGTCGCCCGTGATTCTGGACGCGGATGGGCGCGAGGTGCGATACAGCGACAATTACCTGAACTTGTTTCCCCCACCGAAGCGCGAGGGGCGGGGGGGCCAGCGGGGGCTCCAAGCGCCGTAGCCGCTGTCGCCGTCAGTCACTTTCCCAGACCCAGCGCGATGCGGAAGGATCGCCGGGGCGGCCTCGCCTTACGCCGCGATGCCGACAAATTCCACGTTCTCGGCGGAACACCATTTCTCATAACCCCGTACCGGTACCATCCTTCGCTCGCGTGGCACCGAGCGAGCTACGGATGGCAAGCCCGGCGAGCTGCCACCGCAGGGCGAAAGATGTTGCACCGTGGTCGCGGTCATTTCAGGCGAGCGAAGTGGACCGCGCCATCGCTCCTTTCGGCATCGCATTTCGTGCAACTTCGCCAATGGATTCCCGTTGCCAATTCTGCAACTCGACTCTGTGATCAGTAGCATCTAGGCCTGATTCGGCGGGGCGCCTCCTTGCTCATGCGTAGCGCATATCGAAGCGTTTCGTCTAAGTACTCAGGAACGATGCGGTCCCACCTCGGCGCTACACCGGCCTCACGTCGGATGTTCCAAGAGGCTGACGGATCTTGACGCGGATACGAAGCGTCAACCCCGTTGTGGAATCGCGGCGAATCCGCGTCTGACGCACGGCCACGGTTCTTTGTTAGGAATGTCCGTGCTGCTGTTGGCGACGGCGCTCGTCGGTTTCGGTCCGAACACTCGCAGCGTCTAGAGCGACCGACCCTCAGGGAATCGGTACGTTCAGTGTGCACTTGTGAACAGGCGTGGAAACACCGCCGAGATACGCTCACTGAGAGGACCCTGATCATGAGTGCAAGCCATCACCCCACCGACATCCATCTGCGTCAACATCGGGCGAAAAAGCGGAACAAGCTACGCGCGCGGATTGCGGCGGCACCGGCGAGCGGACGGGCTGCGCTCGAAGCAAAGCTGCAACGAACGTATTCACGATCGCACTCCTCGGTGAAGGAGAACAAGCCGCCAACGGTGGTCTAGCGCCGCGAGTGACCGGTAGCGACTAACCGGCGTCTGAACCTCAGGATCACGCGGCGATGCCGACGAACTGTACGTTCTCGGCGGAACACCCTTTCTCATAACCCTGTACCGGTGCCACTCAAAAAATCCCAAATCCCAAATCCCAAGATCCAAATCCCAAGATCCAAATCCCGAGCGCTACAATTCGCGCGGCGTCTCAGGAAGT
>DASRAP010000019.1:0-3006 GCA_035638155.1 Gemmatimonadaceae bacterium
GCGAAGCTGCAGCATCCGCACATCGTGCCGCTGCTCACCGCGGGCGAGGAGGCCGGGCTGCTCTACTACACGATGCCGTTCATCGAAGGCGAGTCGCTGAAAGCGGAGATCGGCCGCGGACGCCGGTTCACGGAAGAAGAAGCCATCGAGATTCTGATCGACATCGTCGACGCGCTCACGCGCGCGCATGCCGCCGGGATCGTCCATCGTGACATCAAACCCGCGAACATTCTGCGCAGTGGGTCGCACGCCGTGGTGACGGACTTCGGCGTGGCGAAGGCGCTGACCGCCGCGCTGCGAACGCGCATGCAGGGCGCCGGCATCACCACGAGCGGTGTGGCAATCGGGACGCCCGCATACATGGCGCCCGAGCAGATCGCCGGTGATCCCGCGGCTGATCACCGGGTCGATATCTACGCGGTCGGACTGTTGGCGTACGAGCTCTTGTCCGGCAAGGCACCGTTCAGCGGGCCGTCGCCGCAGGCGATGATGGCGGCGCACCTCACGGGGCGCGCGGAACCCCTCGCCAAACTCCGACCTGATCTCTCGCTGGCGCTCGTGGCGCTCGTCCAGCGCTGCCTGGAAAAGGAGGCCGCACGCCGTCCCGCATCCGCGGAAGCGCTCCTCGAGGTGCTGCGCACGCTCGCGATGACTTCGGGCACGGCGCGGCTCGGTGCAAGCTCGCCACGCCGAAAGTGGACTGCGGTCTTCATCGCGGCGGCGGTCCTTGGCATGGCAGCCATTGCGTGGGCGTCGGTCCGGGCCGCCCGCGATCGGTCGGCGCGCGCAGATGCGCTGGTCAATGCCGCGTCCGACAGCGTCAGGCTGGCCGATTCAATGATCAAGGCCGGGGCGCGTGCCGCGATCAACGACTCGCTTGGCCGGCTCGCTGCGCGCCGCGACGAACAGAAGCGCCTCCAACGCGTGACGGATTCCATCATCGCGCTCCAGCAGCACGCGTTCGACTCCACGATGAAGGCGCTGCAGAAGAGCGGGCCGCCTGTGCAGGCGCCGCCTCCGGTCTCGCCCGGCGCGAGTGCCGCGCCCGGCGTGGTGCGCGGTGCGATCGATCTCGTTACACCGGAGGCGTTTCAGGCCCGTGCGCTCAATATGGGTCCTCCGCGGCGCATCATGGTCGAGCTGGCGTCGGCGATGCTGCGATCGCCCGACGTTGTGCTGCGCGCCGGCGTCGTGCGTGACAGCCTGATTCGGCGGCTCGCTTCGTCGAACCGATTCCGGCCGATTCCCCTCGATTCTGTGCAGGCCGTGCTTTCCCACACCCGCGTGTTCGATTCTCTGTCCGCCATGCTCAACACCGATCTCTTTGCGACGGTGCGGACGAGTGCCGGCCGCGGCGACAGCGTCGCATGGCAGATCGATCTCCGGGACTTCGGTGCGACGCAATCCTACGGTTCTCGCAACGCGCTCGTCGTGGGCGGCAGCGTCGCACAGGGGCTGGAGCTCAATGTCACGCGTCTCGTGGACCTGGTCGTACGCCAGCTTGCGGACATGGACCGGGCACCGCGAAAGGCGGTCGCGAAGTAATTTCGAAGCAGCACATACATCAGAGTCATACATGATCTGGTCTTCCCGTACGGTGCTGGCGATGCTCGCCGCACTGGCCGTTCTTCCGCTCAGGCGCGCGGAAGATCCGCCGATCCGTGGCTTCACGCCTGCGTCGTCAGTGATCGAGCGCGAGTGGGAACGGAAGTTTCGGGCGATTCCCGATCCTGCGCGGCTTCGCGAATCCATGCGGCGGCTCGCCGCGCGGCCCCATCACGTCGGCTCCCCGTACGACAAGGACAACGCCGAGTGGCTGCGTGCGCAGTACGCGTCATACGGATTCGACGCGACCATCGAGCGCTTCGACGTGCTGTTTCCGACGCCGATCGAGCGCGCACTCGAGCTCGTCGGTCCGACGAAATTCACGGCAAAACTCGAGGAGCCCGTCGTCAAGGAAGATCCGACGACCAGCCAGCGGAGCGAACAACTCCCCACGTACAACGCGTATTCGGCCGATGGCGATGTGACCGCCCCGCTGGTGTACGTCAACTACGGCATCCCCGACGATTACGATGAGCTCGCGCGGCGCGGCATTTCGGTGAAGGGCGCCATCGTCATCGCGCGTTACGGCGGCTCGTGGCGTGGCATCAAGCCCAAGGTCGCGTACGAGCACGGTGCGGTCGGGTGTCTCATCTACTCGGATCCGCGCGACGACGGATTCGCCGCGGGAGAAACGTTTCCGAACGGTCCCTTCCGCCCGAAGGACGGCGTGCAGCGCGGGAGCGTGATGGACATGCCGGTGTATCCGGGCGATCCGCTCACGCCCGGTATCGGCGCCACCGCGAATGCAAAGCGTCTCGACCGCAAGGACGCGGTCACGATCATGAAGATCCCGGTGCTGCCCATTTCGTATTCCGATGCGCAGCCGCTGCTCGAAGCCATCACGGGACCGATTGCTCCGCCCGCGTGGCGCGGTGGCCTGCCGATCACGTACCACCTGGGACCGGGCAACGCGCAGGTGCATCTCAAGCTGCGTTTCGACTGGTCGCTCAAACCGCTGTACGACGTCATCGCACGGATTCCGGGGAGCGTGTATCCCGACGAGTGGGTCATTCGCGGCAACCACCACGACGGCTGGGTGAACGGCGCGGAGGATCCGATCTCTGGGCAGGTGGCGGAGATGGAGGAAGCGCGCGCGCTTGGTGAGCTCATGAAGCAGGGATGGCGTCCCAGGCGCACGATCATCTATGCCGCGTGGGATGGCGAAGAGCCCGCGCTCCTCGGGTCGACGGAGTGGTCGGAAGAACACCAGGCCGAGCTCAAGCAGAAGGCCGTGTTCTATCTCAATTCCGACGGCAACGGACGCGGCGCCTTGAGCGTGGGCGGCTCGTACTCACTCATGCGATTCGCGAACGAAGTCGCGCACGACATCGATGATCCCGAAGCGCACGTGCCGGTGTGGAACCGCATGCGCGCGTTCAAAATCATCGGCGGCGACACCGC
>DASRAP010000020.1:0-2939 GCA_035638155.1 Gemmatimonadaceae bacterium
CAGCTCGTGCACGCCATTGCGCTGCGCGCGCAACTCGCGCCGCGGCACAGCGCGGAAGCGCGAGAATGGAGCGCAGTCGTCAGCACGTTGTGGCGGAACGCCGACGCCGATCTTCAGCCGCTCGTCGCGCAAATGCGCGCGCTCGGTTCACAGTAGCACGTTTTCATCCGTTCGAGCCCAGTTCACCCACCCTTCCGCACGAGACGGCTTATGACACTCAGACGCCCTTCGATTCGCCAGGTGCTGTCTGCATCCCTCCTTGCTGCTGCCGCTGCTGTTGCGGCGTGCAGTCCGAAAGCGCCGCTCAGCGTCATGCTCAACCGGCCGTTCGCGATGGACTCGTTGGGCGGGCGCGGCCCCGATTCCACCACCTCGGCGGGGCGCGGTGACGCGCCACGATATGCGGCCTGCGCCGATATGAAGAATGACTCCGCGTTGACGTCGCACTTCGTGCCCGATTCGACGCGCAATTTCCTGCTCAAGAACGGGTATTACACGTGGTGCATTCCGGAATATCACGACGTGCAGCGGTTCAGGACACCGGGACGTGGCTATGGTCCAATTGCCGCATCCTTCGCATCGTCGACGTCGAGTTTCTATACGGACCACACCTCGTTCGACACGTATTACATCAACGTTGCGATTGTGGACGTGAGCGCCGGCGACATAACGCCCGCGTACAACCATCTGAATCTCACCAACGGACACAATTGCGTTTTCCTCACGCATGAGCACACGGGTCGTGGGGGTTCCAGTGGGCCGGGGCATTGGAAAGCCGCCATCGGCCCACCGGTCGCAGGTACCTGCTTCGGTGCGAGCTCGTCGGCGAGGGACGTCCCTGTCGACATGGATCAGCCCTATCCGGATGCTGCCGAATATCCGCCTGTGACTCGTTTTATTGAGGCCTCGAACATGGGTCAGGGTGGCCCACCGATCACCTTCCTGAGTGTGCGTTGCGCAAACGCGTGGTGCAGCATTGGTCGTGGCGGTGGCCTCGTCGCGCTGCCATCCACACACTCTGCGATGGGAGTCTCCGGTACAACGTCTCGCTGGATCGTTCCCGGATGGTCCGACGACCAACACTGGGGCGTTCCGGCAACGGGAACGCTGCCGATTCAGCCGCACACGGATCCAGCGTCGATCGTGCCCGTGGACAACCTCTCGTCGTACAACACCGAGACGGCGTTCGATGCCGACTGGATCCACGTGGCGCATGTCAATGTCCCGAGGGGGACACTGCCGGCCAAGTATCTCAATGCGTACGCGCTCACGGACGGCTCGAGCGTCAAAATGTGGATCAAGCGCTATCCGCCGAGGCCCGGGTCTCGCGACTATCGCTGGTATGCGCGGTTCGGGGCCGATCCGCACAACAACAAGATGCCAACCTTCAGGGTCGACTACACGCCGCATCCCAGCTCATCGTACCCGCCGGCGTGGACAGCGCGCTGGCGGTGGCGCGACATGGACGAAGACATCTGGGTCGCCTGCGCGTTCGGTTGTTGTTTCGTCGAGCAGGGGCCAGTCGGTCCTGGCGAGCCCTGAACGCACCGTGTGATCAGCTGAAACATCGCGCCGCCGTCGATCTGACGGCGGCGCAGTGCTTCGCACGATGATCTAGCGTGCCGTGGAGAACGCCGGCTGCGTTTGCAGATATCCGGCGAGGAATTCGCCCGCCACCTTGTTGCCGCGCAGGTTCCAGTGCCCGTCGTTCACGCGGCGAACCTCCGCGCCCGTGGCCCCAACGGCATTCACGGCTTCAGTGACGCCCTCGATGCAGTGCAACCCCACGGTGGTGCAGAGTGTGCGCTCGCGATCGCCGAGCGGTCCGCAGGCATGAAAGAAATAGATCGGAATTGCACCCGCGCGACGACGTACACGCTCGAGGATACGCTTTGTGACGAGCGTCGCCGCGCTGTCAAACTGTTTCTCGATGCCGGCCTCCCATGCGAGAATCGTCTTTCGCTCGCCCTCCGGATCACGCGCGCGACGCGTCGTATACCGATCCTGCACCGTGTGGTCGTATTCGTACAGAATGCGGTCGGCCAGGAATGACCGCCGGCGAAGCGGCGCAAATGGAAGCGGCAGCCGGTATACGATCGTGTCGCCTTCGAGGTAGGGACGGACCTCCATGTTCGACGTCGGATAGAGCGCGCGCCCGTATTCGAACAGGTTGTCGGAGTAGTCGTTGACGCAAAACTGCCAGAGGATCACCTGTGGCTGGACGCTGGAGAACACATCCTCGAGCACCATCAGCTCCTGCAACGTGCCGTAGCCGCCCGCGCCAAATACGAACCACTGCCGGCCGGGAAACTGCCGTTCGAGATACGAATACCACTCCTCGCCGTTGGACACCCCCGTCATTTCGGTGAACGAGTCGCCGATCACGAGCACGCGCGGCGTGCCGAGCGTATCGCCCCATCGTTTGAATCCGTGATTGGAGTGCTGCACGCGCACGTCACGCCACTGCCCCTTGGCGTCCTCCACGCGCCATTGCTGTGTCGCGTTGGCGGGCACATCCCATCCATACCGCGTGGCGACGTATGCCGGCCCCGCAAAGTGACGAGCGAGAACGTCGGCAACGACAAGCGAAAGCGCACAGGATGTTGCGGCGAGCACCACTTCCGGACCGCCCACACCGCGGCTCGCGAGGAAGGCGAGGGGTTTCAGCTTGAGGGCCGTCGCACCGACCGCGACGCCGACGGCGACGATCAGCAGCGCCCACTGACCGCGGCCCATGCCCGCGGTCGTCAGGCCCGCATAGTCAGCGAGGAGGCTGATCGCGAAAACCGATAGTGCGCCGACAGGGATGATGAGTGCATCAACAACCTGCCGAACGTTCATCCCGGCCACGGCCCGATCGAGGCGCGCGTCGTGATTCGCGTGCACCGACGCATGCCTTCGTGATCGAACCCGGGGCGAAACTGCCATCCCTGCAACGT
>DASRAP010000021.1:0-16660 GCA_035638155.1 Gemmatimonadaceae bacterium
CAAAAAGATATGTCGGGTACGACGCGCTGGCCGCGAGCGCCGGTACGTCGGCGGCCACGCTGGCGCGCGACTGGTACATGATCTGGATCTGGTCGCGCTCGAGGATCACGAACCCGAGCACGTTCTCGTGCGGCACTTCCGCGGTCTTCGAGAAGCCGAGCTGGTCCCAGAAGCGGAGGACGGGCTCGATGCTGTCGACCACGAGCACGGGGGTCAGGCGATTCATTTTCACGTCACTGCGCTCCGATTGAGGTGTGCGCGGAAACTGCATGGCATAGCGCGTGATGTATTGAAGAAAAGCGACATGGACGTCAGACGAGCCGTTTTTCTCTCCGAAATTCCGTCGGCGTAACGCCGGCGAGAAGAACGAATTCCCGCGTAAAATGCGCCTGGTCCGCATAGCCACAATCGAGCGCGATGCGCGAGAGCGAGATCTCGCCCGGCTGTGACAGCGTCGCCGCGGCTTCGCGAAAACGCGCCACGCGAATCACCTGCTTGGGCCCGATGCCAACCGCCGCGTCGAACGTGCGCTGCAGCCTTCGCTCGCCGGTCGAGAGCAGGCGTGCGAGTGAGGCCACGCTGATGGCGCCGCGTGCGCGCTCGATCAGCACCGCCGTCGACATGGCGAGGGCAGCCTCGCGATTCGCTCGCCGGCGCGTCGTCAGATATTGTGCGAAGCGCGCAAGACGCTCCGTTCGCGACAGGGACGCGAGTTGTTCGGCGATCAGCGGCGCGTCGGGCCACACTTCGCTCGCATCGATATCGGCGGGCGCAAGATCGGTCGCACGGAGATCCAGAAACTCCGTCGCCGCACCGGGCGCAAAACGAACGCCGAGCATGTCGACCGTTGCATCGTGCAGCATCACCGCTGCCTTGAGCATCGGCCCGACGATGAATGCATTCGGTCCGCGAACATTCGCGAGGTCAAAGATGACGTCGATGCAGTTGTCCGGCAGGATCCGGTTGAGGGCCGGACCCTCCCCGGCGTCAGGCGCGCCGGTGAGACTCCAGAAACAACGCACCGCCCGCGCGAGGGCAGGGGGCGGTGCGTGTTCGTCGTAGCTGAACGGCAATGGTCAGTGGATCACGCGGCAGCGGGCTTCGGCCGGAAGATCAGCGCGAAGATCGCAAATATCACCGCCGCGCCGGCCATGGGTACGAGCCAGATATGCACCCAGTCGTGCGTGACCACACCGTCGGCGCCGGTCTTCGCGAAGTGTCCCACCACCTGGCCGCTCACGTATGCGCCGACGAAATACCCCACGCCGTTGGTGACGAGGTTGATGAAGCCCTGCGCGGCCGCACGGATCTTCTCGCCCGCCTTCTGATCCGTGTACACCTGTCCGGCCACGAAGAAGAAGTCGTAGCACACACCGTGCAGCGCGAGGCCGATAATCAGCAGCCAGAGCAATCCGCCGGCATTCCCGTGCGCGAACGCGAAGTAGCGAAGCGCCCACGCGAGCATGCCGCCGAGCATGATCACCTTGATCCCGTACCTACGCAGGATGAACGGCAAGAGGAACATGAACCCGACCTCCGACACCTGCCCGATGGTCTGGAGCGCCGCGGCGTTCGGGACCTTGATCTCGTTCAGGAAGGGATTCGCGAAGGCGTAATAGAACTGAAGCGGAATGCAGAGCAGGAACGAGCCGAGCACAAAGACGAGGAAGTCCTTGTCTTTCAGCAGCTGCAGTGCGTCGAGGCCCAGCGCATCGCGGATGTTGAACGCGGTGCCGGCGGCCTTCGGCGGCGTGTGCGGGAGCGAAAGCGAGAACAGACCCAGGAGGACCGAGACGCCCGCCGCGATCTGCATCGGAGTGTTCTGCGCCTCGACGTGAAGCGCGAGGCTGATCAGCAGGCCGGCCGCGATCCAGCCGATGGTCCCCAGCACGCGGATGTATGGAAACGACGCCGCGTCGGTGACGTTGTGAAACGAAATGGAGTTCGTGAGCGAGAGCGTTGGCATGAAGCAGAGCGCGTACAGCAGAAGCAGCGGGTAGAACGCGCTCCACTCGGTTTGCACCGACACGAAGTACATCACCACGCCGCCCACGATGTGCAGGATCGCGAGCAGTTTCTCGCTCGAGAAGAACCGGTCGGCGACGATCCCCATGAAGAACGGTGATACGATCGCCGCGATGGCCATCGCCCCGTACGCGCTTCCGATCTGCCCGTCCGTGAAGTGCCGCGTCTGGCCGAGGTATGTCCCCATCGTCACGAACCACACGCCCCAGACGAAGTACTGCAGGAACATCATCACTGACAGCGAAGTCGTCTTCGAATTCACATGGCCTCGGCGGTGGGGTGGGTGGCGACGAAATAATCAGGCGGCGCGCTCCGAAAAGGAAGAAGGGGCGGCCGTGCTGGCCGCCCCTTCTTCACTCATTCACAATCGCCAATCGCCAATCGCCAACCGGGTATCCGGGCAATCGGGCAATCGGCGTTCGCTACTGATCGACTTCGCCTTCTCCCAGCTTGCCCTTCAGGATGTCGGCGATTTCGGTGCGCAGATCCTCGAAGTGCAACTTGGTCGCTTTGTCGCTCGCTTTCGGAATCGCGAGCTTGAGCTGAGCATCCAGCTGACGCAGCTCACCGCGCAGCACGCCGCGCGCATCGCCGAGTCCGCCACGGCCGCCGCCGCGACCACCACGGCCGCCGCCACCGCCGCCACGTCCACCCGCCGCCGAGTCGGCTGCCGGCGGATTGAGGCGCGACTTCACCGTCTCGAGATACGACCGCTGCAGTGCGCGGCGGAACGCATCGACCTTCGGTGTGGGCGTTGCGAGCTCCGTGAACACGCCCTGCCGAATGTCACCCAGGTATTCGATGAGCGAATACGCCGTGCCGGGCGCCGACAGCGCTTCGTATTCAACGAGCCGGTTCATCTTGCCTTCGTTGATGAGCGAATTCAGGATGCTCGTTTGCGCGGACGTCACGCGGCTGATGCTGCCGGCCGGTTCCACGCGCCGCGTAATCGCTTCGGGCACCAGGAACTGCGGCGTCTTGAACACGTTCTCGTTGATGAACTTCACGGCTTCCTTTTCCTTCGCCTTCGAAACCGGGAAGAACCGCGCGCCAGGCTGATCGTTGTACTTCTCCTGCGTCGTCGCGCCACCAATCTGCGTGGTCACGTGTGACATCTCCGTGCGCCACTGGCCAACGACACGGTTGTAGAGCTCCTGCAGGTCGTCGATGGTCTCGTACGGATTCGTGGACGTCGCCGCGAGCAGGTTGTCCATCACGCGCTTGATGTTCTTCTGGCCGAGCATGGCGGACTTCATCGGATCCTTGTCGCCAACGGCTTCGGTGTTCTCTTCGGGGTCGGTGCCGCCGGCGTCCACCGTCGCAAACCGCAGCCACGGGGTGTTGTCCTGGACCCGCGCCCACTGGTCGAGCGTCGCGATCTCGTCCCACATCGTTTTCGCCGTCGGGATGGGCTTGTAGCCCCACGCGATCGCGAAGATGTCATACGGACCAACCTTCGGGATCAGGTCCGCCGGATCGACCTTGTCCTCAGGCTGCGCCACATAGTTGAAGCGCGAGTAGTCCATGATCGACGGCGTGTGGCCCATTTTGTGGACCCACGTCGGCGAGCGGAGCGAATCGACTTCGTACGTGCCGGAGCCCTTCTGGTCGTGCTGGAGGCCGATCGTATGGCCGACTTCGTGCGCCACTACATACTCCAGGAGGCGGCCCATGAGGTCGTCCGGGAGGGGTAGCTTCTGCGCGCGGGGATCGTTGGGGCCGGCCTGTGTGAAGTACCAGTCACGTGCGAGGTTAAGCACGTTGTGGTAAAGCTGTACGTGAGCGTTCATGATCTCGCCGGAGCGCGGATCAGAAATGTGAGGTCCGCTCGCGTTTTCCGTGGACGACGGCAGCCAGTCAATGACCGAGTACCGCGCGTCCGAGTACGACCAATCCGGGTCTTCCTGCGCCGTCGGCGCGTCCTTGGCGATGATCGCCTGCTTGAAGCCCGCGGCTTCGAACGCCGGCTGCCAGTCTTCGATGGCGCGCTTGATCCACGGGATCCACTTCGTGGGCGTCGCGGGATCGACGTAGTAGACGATCGGCTTCTTGGGATAGCAGAGGTTGCCCTCGCGGCGATCCGAGCATTCCAGGCGGTAGCGTGCGATGTAGCGCGTCTGCTTGGAGCGCGGCACGTCGAGGCCGTAATCGGTCTGCGTGCTCGAGAAGAAGCCGACGCGATCGTCGAACAGACGCGGCATCATCGGCGTGTCGGGGAGCTTGTAGAACGTCCACATCATGCCGATGGTCGCCGACGCCGGCGGTGCACCGCCGCGTCCGCCACCGCCACCGCCGCGACCCGCACCCGCCGCGCCACCACGTCCGCCACCGGCGTACGTCAGCGTCGCGTGCACGTTGGTGTTCGTCGGCCAGCTCGGCGCCTTTTCAATGAATGAGCGGTTGGCCGCCGGCGTTCCCTGGAATTCCGCGCCCGGGCTGATTTCCGGGGGCGGCGCGAGGAACGTCTGCGACACGTCGATGACCGCCGCCGAATCCTGCGGGTTGTAGGCCTCGACATTGTACGAGCCGACGATCTGCGGGACGTTCGCGTTCTCGACGGCCTTCGCGACCGGAAGCGACGGATCGGCGATGATGTTGAACGCGATGTTCTGCAGCAGGATGCGGTCGCCGCGCTTGGTGAAGCGCATGACCTTGCTCCCCGCCGACTGGCCGCCCTGACCCACGTTGTTCGTGGTCTTTTCGATTTCGGTCAGGACGAGAATGTCCTTGTTGAGGAGGCTCTTCGGCACTTCGAACAGCAGCTGATTGCCGTTCTGGTGCGTCTTGATCATCCCGACCTTGTTGGTCATGCCTCCGCGGACGACCTGGTTGTAGGGCTGCGGGTTCGGTTCACCCGCCGCGCCGCCACCGCCGCCACGCCCGCCTTGACCGCGCCCACCGCGACCGGCTCCGCCGCCCGGCGTCTGCGTCGTATCGGGCGGGGGAGTCGGCACCGTTGGCTGAGGCGCCGGAGTTGTGGGAGGGGTGGTCGGAGGTGCGCCGCGTCCGGCCGGCGCCGTCACGGGGGTCGCCGGCTTGGCTGGCGGGGGCGCTTGGTGGGCGCATGCCCAGGCAATCGCGCCTGCCGCCAGCGCGGCGAGGGTGGTCGTCCGTCGGTTCATGTACGACTCGGTTGGTTGGGGGACTTCAGGGGTCGATCGATAATCCGATAGGAAGCGTAAAAACTGCTTTGGCGCCCGCAAGAATGTTACGGGCCCCAAACCAGCCCTTTCGCACCTCTAGTGCATAACGCGCCGGGGCGGCGGAACGATGAACCGTTTCCGTGTTCGGCTCCATGTCCTCGATGTTGAGGATCTTCCCGTCCGCGTCCATGAAGGCGATCGAGAGGGCGATGGGAGTGTCCTTCATCCAGAACTGCAGGATCTGGTCGCTGCCGAAGGCGAAGAACATGCCCGCGCTGTCGGGCAGCGACGTTCGCCCCATCAGGCCCTTCTCCCGCTCCGCCAGTGTGGCGACAAGCTCCGCGATAACGGTGTCCTTCCCGATCGTGACCCGGATGGAGCCGGCCGGCACAGGCGCCGGGCCCGTCGAATCGCCCGCTCCGCATGACGCGAAGGCCGCGAACGCGATGGCGGCGAGCAAAGGGCGCATTCTGGAAACTATCACTCGGTTCCGCCGACGCGAATCGCGCCCTCGCCGAACTTTTCGCGCACGCGGTCCACAGCGCGCGAGAGGTTGCGGTCGCGCGGCGTCTCCACCTCGCCCAGCGGCACATCGTCGTCGAACAGGGCGAGTTGGTCGGGGGGCTCTTCGGCGTCAAATCCGCTCGCGGCGACGCCGATGAGGCGCGCCGGCTTGGCTCGCCCGTGGCGGAGTTTGTCGAACAGATCACGCGCGGCGTCGACGATCGGGCGGTCCGACTGCGCAAAGCTCTTGAGGGTCACCGCGGCGGTGCGCGTCTGAAAATCGGATTCGCGCAGTTTGACCGTGATCGTGCGCGCGCGGAGGCCTTCCTTGCGGATCCCCGCGGCAACGAGCCGGGCAAGCTCATCGAGGCGCCGGCGGAGCTCGCGTTCGTCGGTGATATCCGCCGAGAACGTGCGCTCGTGGCTCATCTGCCTGCGCGGAGCGCGCGGGGTCACGACCCGCATGTCGACGCCGTGGATGCGCGAGTACAGCCACGCGCCGCTGTGCGGCCCGAACGCTGCTTGCAGCGCGCCAAGCTCCCAGTCGCGCGCGTCGGCAATCCGCACGAGCCCGAGCGACGCAAGCCTGGCCTGCGACTTCGGCCCCACGCCGGGGATGTCGGCGAGGAGCAACCCGTCGAGGAATTCGCGAACCTGTTCCGGTTCGACGATCAGCACGCCGTCCGCGCCGGGGCGGTCCACGCGCGGCTTTGCGCGCTCCGCCGCGAGTTTGGCGATGTACTTGCTCGGCCCGCCGCCGATGGAAATGGTCATCGACGTCTGCTTCCGGACGGCGTCGCGAATGCGGTGCGCCGTTTGGCGCAGTGTTTCTCCGGCGTAGAGCTGCTCGGTGCCGGTCATGTCCAGGTACCACTCATCGGGGCTGGCGCCTTCGACAATCGGCGTCCATTGCTCGAGCGCCGCGCGAATCTCGCGGCTCTTCGCGCCGCATTCGCGCGGTACGGGGACGCACATCGCGTCGGGGCAGAGCTTGAGCGCGCGGCTGATCGGCATCGCCGACCGCACGCCAAACGCCCGCGCTTCATACGAAGCAGAGCACACCACGCCGCGACTCCCCGGCCGCCCGCCGACGATCAGCAGCTTCGCCTTGCCCGCGCCGTCCGGATCGACAAGGCGTGCCACGGAAACGAAGAACGCGTCAGCGTCGGCGTGGAGGATGGCCATGCGAAAAACGAAATGAAAATTGAAATTGAAGTGCAAAACTGAAGTACAAGTTTGAAGATGGGGTCTCTTCGCGCAAACAAAAGAGGGCGCCAGGGCGCCCTCGATTGGGAGGTCTTCAAACTTGAATTTCAACTTCACTCTTCAACTTCAATTTTCATTTCGGTTTTGGCCGTTATCGAACCTCAATCAGCACGACGCGCCGGTTCTGTGCCCGTCCTTCGGCGGTCGAGTTGGATGTTGCGGGCTGTGACTCACCGAAACCCCGCATTGTGAGACGCGACGCGGCGATGCCTTTCGAGGTCAGGTAGTCGAACACCGACTTCGCACGGCGCTCCGACAGCTTCTGGTTGTACGCATCCGTCCCGACCGAATCCGTGTGCCCCTGGATCTCGACGCGCATGTCCGAATAGCGGTTGAGAATGGTCACGGCCGAGTCGAGCTTGACCTTGCCTGCCGGCTTGATCGTCGACTTGTCGAAGTCGAAGAACACGCCCTCGAGACGGAACATCTCGCGAGGCGGCGCCTGGGGCGGACGTGTGACCGGCGGCTGGGCCGGCGGCGGGGGCGGCGGCGACGGCTGTGTGACCGACACCGTCGTCTGTGCGTTGGCGCTTCCGCCCGCGCCGGTGCACGACACCGAGTACGTGGTCGTCGTTGTTGGCGAAACCGACTGCGACCCCGACGACGACGTGCCGCTCATCCACGGCGCGCTGCACGCGGTGGCGTTCGACGAGCTCCACGTGATGGTGCTCGACTGTCCGCTCGTGATTGACGAAGGCGAAGCAGAAATGGATGCCGTCGGGCGAGTTGCCGGTGGCGCTGCAGGGGGACCTGCAGGCGGGCCCGCGGGCGGACCTGCCGGCGGACGCGATGGGACAGCCGCAATTGGCTTGGGCGCCGGCGCAGCGCCGCCCGAGCAGGTCGAGTGGCCGCGGCCGATGAACTTGCTGATGCCGAGTCGGAACCCGAAATACTTCGACGTCGCGGTCACCGTGTCCTGGAAGTTCGGCGACGGATTGAAATCGAACACGACCTCGGGCCGGATCGACCAGCTGTTTTTCATGCAGAAACGCAGGCCGGCGAGAGCGCTGAAGGCGTCCTCGTATTGATTGCCCGTGGTGTCGCCCTTCCACCGGTCACCCTTGTACCCGGCGCCGAGCAGCAGCCGGACCTTGGGTGCGACTGGAACGTTGAACGTCAGCAAACCGCGGAAGGGCATCCACAGGTCGGCCGCGCGTGCGTTGTCGTCGAGCGTGCCGATGCCGTACTCGGCTTCGAGCTCGAGCCATTTGAGCGCGAAGAAGCCGAGGCGGCCGCCGCCGCCAATCGATTTGTCGCCGAGCGAAACGTCCTTGTCGAGTTTTGTGAAGTGGCCGAAGATGCCGAGCTCGCCCGTGCCCGCTCGCTGCGCCCCAGCAACCGCCTGCGGGACCAATGTGCACGCGACAAGCGCGACCAGCACTGCGATCCTGCGGTGGACTTGCATGTCTTGCTCCGGAATGAACGTGATAGTCTGCGGAGGTGTCATGCCGGACCACTCTCCGCGCCCCGAAAAATAGCGGGTCCACGGCGGCTTATCTTCCCCGCAATGCCCGTGCCCGCTGACGCAGTGTCTACCCCGGTCTGGGTGCCGGTTCCAGAAACGGCGTCACGGACCGCGATGCGCGCGTTCTTTTCCGACGTCGCAGCGGGAACTTCAGGCGCCCCCGCCGCGAGCGCACCCTACGACGAGTGGCACGCATGGTCTGTCAGGGAACTGTCGGCCTTCTGGGCCGCGCTCTGGCGCTTTGCAGGCATCATTTCGGACAATGATCACGGCGCACGTCCATGGAAGGAGGTCGTCCGCGGAGGAAGCCGGATGGCGCCCCCGGACATTGACCTCGGACCGCGCTGGTTCGTTGGCACGCGAATCAACTTTGCTGAGAACCTGCTGCGACGCCGCGACGGCGGGCATGCGATCGTCTTTCGCGATGAACGCGGGCGACGCCGCGCGCTGACGTTTGCGGAGCTTCACGCGCGAGCTGGACACGTGGCGGGGGCGCTGACGCGCGCCGGTGTGCAACCGGGTGATCGTGTGGCGGGCTATCTGCCCAACATTCCCGAAACGATCATTGCCATGCTGGGTGCCGCTTGGATCGGGGCTGTCTGGTCGTCGTGTTCCCCCGACTTCGGCGTGCCGGCCGTGCTGGATCGTTTCGGCCAGATCGAACCCCGCGTGCTCGTCGTCGCCGACGGTTATCGCTACGGCGGCAAGGACATTGATTGCCGTCCGCGCATTCGCGAGATCGTGCAGTCGCTCCCGTCGGTCGAGCGGACCATCGTCATTCCGTTTCTCCACGACGATTCCGCCGCCGATGGCGTGCCCGGCGCGATCCCGTGGAATGAATGGGCGACGCGCGATGCGGCACCGCCATTTACGCGCCTCCCCTTCGACCACCCGCTGTACATCATGTTTTCGAGCGGTACCACGGGACGGCCGAAATGCATTGTTCACGGCGCCGGCGGAACGCTGCTGCAGCACATGAAGGAACACGTGCTGCACTGCGACCTCCGTGCCGGAGAAACGATCTTCTATTTCACGACGTGCGGCTGGATGATGTGGAATTGGCTGGTGAGCGCGCTCGCGGTTGGCGCGACGGTCGCGTTGTACGACGGCGCGCCGCTTCCCGCGCACGATCCATCCGCGCTCTGGAAGTTCGCGGCCGAGGAACGCATTGCCGTCTTCGGTACCAGCGCCCGGTACCTCTCGCTCGCCGAGAAGGGCGGGCTCACGCCGGGGCGCGCGCATGACTTGAGCGCGTTGCGATTGATCCTCTCCACCGGCAGTCCGCTCGCGCCGGAATCCTTCGACTATGTAACCCGGGACATTAAGCCCGGCGTGCATCTGGCAAGTATTTCCGGCGGCACGGACCTCATTTCGTGTTTCGCGCTCGGTAATCCGCTCATGCCGGTGTGGCGCGGCGAGCTCCAGGCACCGGGACTCGGCATGGCCGTCGACGTCTTCGGAGAGGACGGCTGCCCGCGACGGGACGGGCCCGGCGAGCTGGTGTGCACGCGGCCGTTCCCGAGCATGCCCGTTTCGTTCTGGAATGATCCCGACGGCTCCAGGTACAAGAGTGCCTATTTCGATTTTTTCCCCGGCGTCTGGCGTCACGGAGACTGGGCGGCGTTCACGGAGCACGGCGGCCTCGTGATTTACGGGAGGTCCGACGCGACACTCAACCCTGGGGGCGTACGGATCGGGACGGCGGAGATTTACCGGCAGGTCGAGCAATTCCCGGAAGTGCTGGAGAGCGTGGCGATCGCCACGCGTGTCGCGGCCGGGAGTGCCGACGTCGAGATCGTGTTGTTTGTGCGGACGCGCGAAGGTGCGGCGCTCGACGACGAACTGGTTCGCCGCATCAAGCGCGGGATTCGCGACGGCACGAGTCCGCATCACGTGCCGCGGAGGATTCTTCAGGTATCGGACATTCCCCGGACGGTGAGCGGGAAGATCAGCGAGATCGCCGTGCGCGACGCCTTCGAGGGGCGGGAAGTGTCGAACAGCGGCGCGCTCGCGAATCCGGCCAGTCTCGACGAATACCGAAAACTCGGCGGGGGTTAACTTTCCTCCATGTCAGTGGAAACGAGTGGCCTCACGACGACCAAAGCGCCGTTCATCGAGGAAGCGCGCGCCGGCGGCCGGATGTTCATCGAGCAGCCGTACCAGCTCTACTCCGAGGAGAACCACGAGACGTGGCGGCGGCTGTTCGCGCGCATGCGTTCGCATTGGGACAGGTACGCCACGGAGCGGTTTCTCGACGGGGTCGCGAGTCTGTCACTCGATTCCACGCGCGTGCCACGCCTGGAAGACGTGAACACGTTTCTCGCGCCGCTGACGGGGTTCAAGGCGAAGGCCGTGAGCGGGTACATCCCGGCGCTGCACTTCTTCGATTGCCTGAGCCGCCGTGAATTTCCGACGACGATCACGATTCGCGACGGCAGCTCGCTCGACTATCTGCCTGAGCCCGACATCTTCCACGACATCGCCGGCCACGTGCCGATGCACACGGACCGTGCGTTCGCGGACGCGCTGGTGCGTTTTGGCGAGTGCGCGCGCACCGGCGCCGAGATCGTCGCGAGTGTGAAGGACGAAACGGAACGCGTGCGGCGACTCACCAGTATTCAGAAGGCGCTCACACGCTTCTTCTGGTTCACGATCGAGTTCGGGCTCATGCGCGGGAAGAAGCCGGGCGAGATCAAGGTCTGCGGGAGCGGACTCCTCAGCTCGTACGGCGAGATCGCGCATGCGATCGATTCACCGAACGTGCAGCGGTTTCCGATGCAGCTCGAGTGGGTCGTGAATCAGTACTTCGAGATCGACAGCTTCCAGCCGGTGCTGTTCGTGGTCGATTCGTTCGATCACCTGCTCGGGCTGGTGGACACGCTCGAACAGTGGATGAAGGACGGGAAGCTCAATAGTGTGGCTCAGGGCGAGCCCGAGGTCAGCGAGTCGGACCTGCGCTCGTTCCTGGAACCGAGTGTTCTGACCGCGTAGCACAGGAGGCGTCATGGCGACGAGCACACGCCCCGCGACAACAGTCGAGAAGGATGCGTTTCCGATCAACGGAACGGATTACATCGAGTTCTGGGTCGGCAACGCCAAGCAGGCGTCGATTTTCTATCGCGCGACGTTCGGGTTCGAGCTCATCGGATACCGCGGGCCCGAAACGGGCGTGCGCGACCGATCGAGCTATCTGTTGCGGCAGGACAAGATCCGCATCGTCCTGACATCGCCGCTGGGGCCCGGCGGCCCGATCGCCGAGCACGTGAACAAACACGGCGATGGCGTGCGTGACCTCGCGTTCTGGGTCGACGACGCGCGCGCGGCCTGGAAGACGGCGACCGAGCGCGGGGCACGGTCGGTGCAGGAGCCGGTGACGTTCCGCGACGACCACGGTCCCATCACCACAGCCGCGATCGCGACGTACGGCGACACCATCCATTCGCTGGTCGAACGCAAGGATTACACGGGCCTGTTCATGCCCGGGTATCGAGCCGTCACGCCGGCGTTCCAGGGCAAGCCGGTCGGACTCAAGTACGTCGACCACTGCGTCGGCAACGTCGAGCTCGGCAAGATGAACGAGTGGGTGGGCTTCTACGAGCGCGTGCTCGGCTTCTTCAATCTGCTCACGTTCGACGACAAGGACATCTCGACGGAATACTCGTCGCTCATGTCGAAGGTGATGTCGAACGGCAACGGTCGCATCAAGTTCCCGATCAACGAGCCGGCGGCCGGCAAGAAGAGGTCGCAGATCGACGAATACCTCGAGTACTACCACGGCCCGGGCGTGCAGCATATCGCCGTCGCCACGGACGACATCATCCGCACGGTCAGTGAGCTCACTGCGCGCGGCGTGGAATTCCTCCAGACGCCGACCGAGTACTACGCGGATCTCCAGCAGCGCGTCGGAAAGATCGACGAGCCGATTGATGTGCTCGAGCGCCTCGGCATTCTCGTGGATCGCGATGACGAAGGGTATCTGCTGCAGATCTTCACGAAGCCGGTGGAAGACCGCCCGACGCTCTTCTACGAAATCATCCAGCGCAAAGGCGCGAAGGGTTTCGGCAAGGGCAACTTCAAGGCGCTGTTCGAAGCCATTGAGCGCGAGCAGGAGCTCCGGGGAAACCTCTGATGCCCATGTACCACACGCTCGGCGGGATTCCGCGCAAGCGGCACACGGTGTTCCGCAGGCCGGACGGCGGCCTCTATTCCGAGGAGCTGATGGGGCACGAAGGGTTCGTCGGCACGTCGGCGCTGCTCTACCACATTCATCCGCCCACGACGGTCACGTCCGCGCGACGCCTGGAGAGCATCGTGTGGGAAGCGGACGACGACACGTCGCTCCGTCACCGGCATTTCCGGACTGCACGTGCGCCGGCCAAGGGCAGCGCGACGCTCGGCCGCACGCCGATTCTGTTCAACAGCGAAATCGCGATGCTGTACGTGGAGCCCGCGGAGAGCGACGCGCATTTCTACCGGAATTCGCAGGCGGACGAAGTCGTTTACGTCGCGGAAGGGTCGGGCGTTCTCGAATCGCCCTTCGGCAACCTGCCGTACTCGTCCGGTGATTACGTCGTCATCCACCGCAACATCACGCACCGCTGGCTGCTCGGCGCGGACACGCCGTCGAAGTTTCTCGTCTTTGAAAGCACGGGCCACGTGCGTACGCCGAAACGGTATCGCAACGAGTTCGGGCAGCTGCTGGAGGGTGCGCCGTACAGCGAGCGCGACATTCGCCGGCCGCTCACGCTGGAACCGAAGGATGAGCGCGGCGAGTTTCGCGTCTTCGTCAAGCAATACAACGCGATCAACGAGCTGGTGCTCGATCACCATCCGTGCGACGTGGTCGGGTGGGACGGTTACTACTACCCGTGGGCGTTCAGCATTCACGATTTCGAGCCGATCGTCGGGCGGATTCACCAGCCGCCGCCGGTGCACCAGACGTTTCAGGGCGACGGATTCGTGATCTGCTCGTTCTGTCCGCGGCCGTACGACTTCGACAAGAACGCCGTTCCCGCGCCGTACAACCACAGCAACGTCGATTCGGACGAAGTGCTTTTCTACGCGTCGAGCGAGTTCATGAGCCGCAAGGGAATCGAGTACGGCTCCATCACGCACCACCCCGATGGACTGCCGCACGGGCCGCATCCGGGCCGCGCGGAAGCATCGATCGGTGCGACGCACACGAACGAGCTCGCGGTGATGATGGATTCGTTCCGGCCGCTCAAGGTCGCGAAAGCGGCGATGACGTTCGAGGACCCCGCGTATCACAAGAGCTGGGTCGAGGGACAGCACGCCCAGTTCAATCCGCCGACGAGCTGACCGCGTGCCCCTGTTCGACATGACCACGCTGCCCTCGGCCGAGCGGCAGCGCCTCATGACTCGCGTTATCGCGCCGCGGCCGATTGCGTTCGTCAGCACGTTGAACGCGGGCGGGCAGGGAAACCTGGCGCCCTTTTCGCATTTCGCGCTCGGGGGTCATGGCCCGCCGTCGTGTGTGATTTCTCCAACGCACGACAGGAACGGCAACGCCAAGCACACGCTCGACAACATCCGGTCGACGCGCGAGTACGTGATCAACGTCTCGACGCGCGCGCTTGCGGAGCGGATCAACAAGGCATCGTTCGAATATCCGCCGGACGTCGACGAGTTCGACGTCACCGGATTCACACGCGCCCCAAGCGTGCGCATCAAGCCACCGCGCGTGGCTGAAAGTCCGATCAACCTCGAGTGCCGGCTGTTCACGCTCGTGCCGCACGGCACGGGCCCGGGCTCGGCGACCTACGTCATCGGCGAAGTGCTGATGGTGCACGTCGACGAGGCGGTCTGCGTCGATGGGCTGCCGGACGAGCGGCTGGTTGGTCTCGCCGCGCGAGGCGGTGCGGACCGCTGGGCGGGAATGGCGTATGACGCGTGGTTCCCCCTGCCGCGGCCCACGGCTGGCTAAGCGCGGGCGGTCAGAGCAGTCATTCCCAGCACCAGCCCGAAGGTGCCTTGCGTCCGGTCGCAGGAGCGCAGTCGTGAAACCAGATCCGGCGCTCGACGGCGCCGCGCGGCAACGACACCCCGGTCAGCACGGGGTAAAAAAACGCGAAGCTGACGACGGCAATGAGCCCGTACGCGGCCAGTAGCTGCCACCGCGCGCGCCGCGTCACCGCCACGATCGCGAGACACATGAACGGCACGCTCGGCAGCATGTAGTAGATGAACGTGGCTGCGCGGCCGCTGCTCACGAGCACGAGCGGCGCGTACATCGCCAGAAATCCCCCGACGGCAACGCGCGCTGCGTCATCCGCCTTTCGCTGCACCACACACACAGCCAGGAAGCCAAGCGCGGCGAAGCACGTCCACCAGACGAATGGGCTCCCCGTCGCCGTGATGCGCTGCTGCACCGGACCCGTATCCGGTTCGGCATAGTATGTCATCGGCCGCTTGAGGAGCGGCCAGGACCACGCGGGAGAGGCGTAGGGGTTCGTGAGACCCACGTACTTGATTTCGGGATCCGCTTTGTGGAATTCGAGCATGCCACGCTGAACGTGAGCGAAGTTCCGAACCCACGACCCCTGTAACCACGGCGCCGCAACGAGCGACCCGTCGGTCCGGCCGGCGAACGTCGCGGTATACGCGAATGCCGGGACCACCGCAAACGCAAATCCGAACGGCACGATGAGCCGGCGGAGCGGCGCTCTCCTGAGATTCCAGTACAGCGCGAGCGCCCCCGCGAACGCGAGCCCTGTCACGCCGACCCACTTCGTTGCCGTTGCGGCCCCTCCCGCCGCGCCCGCCAGCAAGAGCCACGGGCGCAGGGTCCGGCCTGTCAGGTCATCACGGTCGATCGCGACGGCGAGCACGGACGCGACGACGAACATCGTGAGAAACACATCCAGCGTGGCCATGCGCGACTGCACGACGTGCAAGAAGTCGATGGCGAGAAGCCCAGCGCAGAACGACGCCGCGCGTGTGCCGAGGCCGAGCTTCCTCGCGAGCAGAAAGAGCAGCGCGACCGTGATCGTTCCCGCGATGGCTTCCGGCAGTCTCCATCCCAGCGGCGTGAAACCAGCGGCCCGGATACCAAGAGCGATGAGCAGTTTTCCGAGCGGTGGGTGCTCGGTAACGGCGTCGAGCGGTACGCCACAGGAGGCGGGAGAGGCGAATGCGATGTTGCACGCTTCGCGCGCGTAAAAATTCTCGTCCGAGAAAATGAACGGCGGAGTGGTGATGCGTCCGAGCCGGATGATCCCCGCGAGCACGGTGACCACTGTGAGCGCAATCGTGTCGCTCCGCCCCCATCCGCGAGGCGCATCGACTGCCGGAGGGGCATCGGGAAGCATGGGGTCGGCCATGGGCGCCCGGTCAATTGTATCGCAATCTCACGCTCCGCGGCGCCGTGCGCGCGGTGCAGAACGTCGGACAACGAGACCCGCAGCACGGCGATTGACGGCAGACGCACTGGCAGTTTCCCTTTTTGCATGCCCACGCACACGCATCGCTTCAACTCGCTGCCGCCGTACTTCCTCGCGAACATTCCCGAGAAGAAGCGCGCGCTGATCGCCAAGGGTGTTGACGTCATCGACCTTGGCGCCGGAGACGCGGACCTCGCTCCACCAAAGGCAGCGATCGAGGCGATGCGGACCGTGCTCGACGAGCCGACCATTCACCGGTACGGCTTTGGCCTCGGGCTCCCGGCGTTCCGCGAGGCGGCCTGCGCCTGGATGCAGCGCCGGTTCGGTGTGCGCTTCGATCCCATGACCGAGTTCGTGCCGCTCATTGGCTCGAAGGAAGGCATCTCGCATCTCGCGTTCGCGTACGTCGGCGACGGCGACGTCGCGCTCATTCCCGAGCCGGGCTATCTCGCATACCTGGGTGGCACGCTGCTCAGCGAAGGCACGTCGCACACGATCCCGCTTCGGCCGGAGAACGGATTTCTCGTCGACGTCGACGCCATCCCCGCCGACGTGGCAGGGCGCGCGAAGATCCTCTACCTCAACTATCCGAACAATCCGACGGCGGCGATTGCGCCGCGCGAGTACCTGGAGCGTGTGATTCGCTGGTGTGCGGAGCGCGACGTGCTGCTCGTGTACGACAACGCATATTCGGAGCTCGCGTTCGACGGCTACGTACCGCCCAGCATTTTCGAGATCGATGGCGCGCGCGATGTGGCGATCGAGTTCCACTCGCTGTCGAAGACGTACAACATGACCGGCTGGCGCTGCGGCTGGGCCGTGGCGAAACGCGAGGTGGCGGCGGCGCTCGCGCGAGT
>DASRAP010000022.1:0-2237 GCA_035638155.1 Gemmatimonadaceae bacterium
CACGCGGTGCCATGATGACTTTCCAGGCGGTGCGTGCCGGTTTTCCCGCGAAGGGCATCGTCGCGACGGGACTGCCCGCGGATTGGGAGCTGGCGACCGCACACAATGAACGCCTGCGAGATGTGGCGACGGAATCCTGGCCGGAATACAAGAGCGATCCTGTCGCGGCGATCACCCGGCGCTCACCGGCGCGCTGGGCGAATGAGATCTCCGTGCCCATCCTGCTGCAGCACGGTGGCGCGGACGGGATCATCAATCCGGTGGTGGTGCTCGACTTCGCGCGCAAGCTCAGCGAGGCGGGCAAGACCTATGATCTCGTGGTGTACGCCGGCGCTGATCATCCGCTGCTGACGAATCGCGACGAGCGGCTCGCGCGCACGATCGCGTGGATGCGCGCGATGACACCGCCACGCACGGCTTCGGTGATCGCCGAGGATTACAAGCTCACGCTGCCGGAAAAGCTCGGCGCGGGCCGCAACCGGTTCACTTTCGAGAACCGCGGCAAGGAGCCTCACTACTTCCGCCTGATGCGCTTTGCGGATGGCAAAGGCATCGACGACTTTCTCGCCTGGCGCAAGTCCCACACGCCGCTACCGGATTGGCTCACGCCGGCGGGCGGCGCCGGCACGCTGGCGCCCGGCGAGCACGCGGAATATGCGGAGGACCTCGCCGCGGGCCGATACGTCGTGTTCTGCGGACATCCGAGTCCGGACGGCATTCAACACGTGGACAAGGGGATGTACGCGTCGCTCACCGTCGAAGGGGAAACAGTCCTCGCCAGGGCCGAGGAGTCTGACGTCGACATCGAATTGAACGACGGCCGCATCGCCGTGACTCGCGCGTTCCACGTGGGTGCGCAGAGGGCGCACATCCAGAACAAAGCCGCTCGCACTCACCAGGCGCTGCTGGTCCTGCTGCCCGCGGGCGTGAAGGCGGAAGATGAGCTCGACTGGTTTCGCAACGGGTCGCGGGGTGTACGCCCCGGTCATCCCATGGGGGGCGTCATCGAGCTCGCCGCGGGCGGGGAGGCCTGGGCGGGATTCGACCTGAAACCCGGCAACTATCTATTGATCTGCGCGGTTCCCGGCGCGGACGGCAAGCGCCACTTCGATCACGGCATGCGCTACGCGTTCCGGATCAGCGGTTGACGAGTTGCCTCGAAACACTGGCCCGCCTGGACCGGCTGACCGGCACGCGCGCACCGGATTGCAGCACGATGGTGAGCTCCGCATCGTCGCCGCGTTCGAGGCGCTGGATTTTCGCGACATTCACCAGTGCGTTGCGATGCACGCGCAGGAAGCCATTGCCCAGCCGCTCCTCCAGTTTCTGCAAGGGCTCGCGCACCAGGTGCGTCTTGCCGTGCGCGTGCACCTGCGCGTAGTAGTCCGCCGCCTCGATCCATTCGACGTCGCGGATCTCGACCCAGCTGATGCGTCGGCCCTCGTGCACGGTGATGCGTCCAGGATCCGTCTCGGCGGGTGCGCCCGCCGCCGCTCCTTCATCCGCGAGGTCGTGCACGGCATCCAGCAGGCGCCGTGCGCGGATCGCGTCCTTCGCGCGGCGGATCGCCCGGTCGAAGCGCTCGTCGTCGAATGGCTTGAGTAGATAGTCCACGGCTTCGATGTCGAAGGCGCGCACGGCGTGTTCGGCGTGCGCGGTGGCGAAGATGACGTAGGGCTTGTTGCGCAGGGACTCGATCGCGCTGAAGCCATCGCCCATGGGCATGCGGATATCGAGCAACACGAGCTCGGGCTGATGCTGCTCGACAGCGTTGCGGGCCTCCGCGCCACTCGCGGCCTCCGCCACCAGCGCGATCTGCGGGTCGCGTTGCAGCAGCGCGCGCAGCTGGCGGCGCGCCAGCGGTTCGTCATCCGCGATGACTGTCCGTATGGGTTCCATCAACCGGTATCTGCAGAGTGACGGTGGAATGCCTCGAGCACACGAGCAGCTCGAGCCTGAACCTGTCCGCGCCATAAATAAAGGTGAGTCGCTGGCGCGTGGCGTCGAGGCCGATTCCGAGTCCGGTGACCTTGGCGTCGGGCGAGAGCACGAGGTCGTGCACGCCGACGACCAGCGTGAGAAGCTGCGCCTCGCGGCGTGCCTCGATCTTCACCCGTCCGTGACCGGAGTTCTCCACGCCGTGGCGTATCGCATTCTCGACCAGCGGTTGCAGGATGAGCGCGGGTACGGGCGTCCGGCGCACCTCGTCGTGGATGTCGTATTCGACCCGCAGCTGC
>DASRAP010000023.1:0-5545 GCA_035638155.1 Gemmatimonadaceae bacterium
TGAGCGACGAGCGCCTCCATGAGACCAAGCACCGCGCGCGTCTTCAGCGCGTCAAGCTCGAGGAGCCGGCGCCACCAGTTCGACGCGACCGCGAAATCGCGCCGACTCTCGGCGTCCGTCGCCAGCGTCTCGAGTGCCTGCTCGGCCGCTTGACTGAGCCGCACGCGAATCCCATCGAGCCAGTGTTCGAACTCGGCGGCCCCAGAAATGAAGACGCCGTCGAGAAATTGCCCGGTGTAGAGGTTCGCCGCCGTTTCCGAATCTCCTCGAACGATGGCTGCCTCGAATTCCGAGACGTCGCTCCAGACGACGCTGCTGTTGAGCGTGAGCACATCGTGCCCGCGCACGAGCTCGTCCTCACCGGTGTCGCGCTTGAGCGCGTACAACGCCTGCGAGAGTGCCGCGCGCGCGCGGCCCTCGTCCACTTCGGGCCATAGCAGGCCGACGACCGCGTCCCGACTCAGCCCCTTCTGGCCTGCGGCAGCGAGCGCCGCAAGCAAAACGAGCCGCCGCCGCTGGGCGGCCGCTCCGGTCATCGGGGCCTCGTCACCTTCCAGCCGAAGGCCGCCGAACGTCTTTAGTCGCAGCACCTTGCGCGCTTCTCCGCGGTCCAGGTGGTCGAGGTGATCCAGGTGAGACCGGGGTGAGATCGGTGCCCCATACTAGGCCCCGTTCGCTGGACCAGCAAGCGAAGAACGCCTTCGGAGCAACGTTCGAACCAGGAGAAGATTCATGAAACTCTCGAACAAGATCGTCCTCGTTACCGGCGGAACTTCCGGCATCGGACTTGAAGCGGCAAAGTTGTTCAAGGAGGAGGGTGCGACCGTCATAGTCGTCGGGCAGAATCCGGAACGGTTGCAATCTGTCGCAGGTGAGCTCGGGAACGGCGTCACCGTGCTGCGCGGCGACGTGAGCAAGCCCGCCGCGGTTGACGACATCATCAGGCAGATCAGCGAGAAGTTCGGCCGCATCGACGTCCTGTTCGCGAATGCCGGGATGGGTCTTGCTTCGCCGCTGGAGGCCGTCACCGAAGATCAAATCGACGCGCAATTCGACGTGAACTTCAAGGGCGTCTTCTTCGCCATTCAGAAGGCTGCTCCGTTGCTGGGCAAAGGCGGCAGCATCATTGTGACCACTTCGTTCCTGAACGAAGTGGGCGTGCCTGGCCTTTCCATTCTGTCGGCCACGAAAGCGGCCGTTCGTTCGCTTGTGCGGTCGCTCGGAGCGGAGTTTGCGCCGCGCGGCATTCGCGTGAACGCAGTGAGTCCGGGCCTCACCAGCACGCCGTTTCACGGCAAGCTCGGACTCTCCGAGACGCAACTCAACGAAGCGGCATCGGCAATCGGGAGCCGGGTTCCGTTTCATCGTTTCGGCGAGGCCGTGGAAATCGCAAAGGCGGCGTTGTTGCTCGCGAGCGATGATTCATCCTTCATGACCGGATCAGAACTGGTCGTCGATGGCGGCCTCACTCAGATTTGATTTTCTCGGTGCGAAGCTCATCCCCCCCCATGCTCACTCTCCAGGAACAGTTCGGCGGCATCGACATCTATCTGTTCGATCAGCTTCTGCGCGGCAACATCGCGAAGGGGATGACGGTGTTCGACGCCGGCTGCGGCACAGGGCGGAACATCGTGTACCTGCTTCGCGAGGGATACGATGTCTTCGGCGTCGATCTCGATCCGCAGGCGGTCGACGCCGTGTGCCGCCTCGCGCCGCACCTACCCGCTGACAACTTCCGCGTCGAATCCGTCGAAGCGCACTCGTTTCCGGATCTGTTCGCCGACGTCGTCATCAGCAACACCGTTCTGCACTTTGCGCGAGACGACGATCACTTCCGCGCGATGCTGCACGGCTGCTGGCGGACGCTCAAGCCGGGAGGGCTGTTCTTCTGTCGCATCGGGTCCACGATCGGGTCGGAACGCATCCTTCGGCATCTGCACGATCGCTGGTACGCGTGGGCGGACGGCACCGAGCGGTACCTGGTCGACGAAGCGATGTTGATGCAGGTGACGAAGGAGCTCGGTGCCGAGCTCGTCGACCCGCTCAAGACCACCGTCGTGCAGAACCTGCGATCGATGACGACGTGGGTGCTGCGAAAACGAGAACCTACTTCGCGGGAGTGATGACGATGTTCCGGTACTCGACCGGTCCGTGATCTCCCTGCAAGTAGATCGGGCCCGGCTTGCCCTCATCGCTGTCGAGTGCGCCCCCCGTCACGCCGGGAATCTCGCGCTCTGAGATCACCGTCTTTCCGTTGAACACCACGGTGACCGTGCGACCAACCAGCGTGATGTCGTACGTCTGCCACTCGCCGGGTTTCTTTGCCGCGTTCTGGTTCGGCGCGATCAATCCATAAACGGACGCGAGTCCGTCGATCTGCGGCTCGGACGATGGCGTGTCCTCGACCTGCACTTCGTACCGTCCGCGCAGATACACACCGCTGTTGCTCCCCGCGGGATAGCGGAACTCGAGATGCAGCTTGAAGTCGGTGAACTGCCGCTCGGTCACGAGGTCCGCGCCCGACTTCGCATTACGCAGCACGCCCTGGTTCATCTGCCACTGGCTCGTGGCCGTGCCGCGGGCCTTCCACCCTGCGAGATCCTTGCCGTTGAGCAGTGGGACGGGCGCGTCCCACACCGTAGGAGCGGTGCGGCGAAGCGCTGGTGCGCGCACGCCGCGCAACTCGAAATGTCTGCCACCCGTCTGCGCGATCGACCCGATGATCGAATCTCCCTGCAGGCGGCCGGTGATCGTGTTGTCACCTTCGGAGTCATCCCACTGCGGTGGAACGACGAAACGGAATTCGCCGCTCGCGGAAATGAAATCAATCTTCGCGATCGGCCGTGCGCTGCCGACGGCCAGCATGACCTCGCCAACGAGTGTCGTGGCGCCGGAATGGCGCACTTCGAGCCACGCCGGATACGTATTGCGCCCCGAGCTCATGACCAGATCCCACCGGCCGATGAGCGGTGACTTCGACTGGGGCACGAGGAGCAGGACGCTGCTGACGATCGCGGCGAACATGGTCGGTGGACTAGTGCGGCAGACGCGGACGCTCTTCTCCGCGGAGCGACCGCATGACTTCGTCGAACGACTCGTTCACCCGCCGCGTGGCCTCTTCGCGTGTGCCGGGGCCGGCGAGCGTGATCGTCGTGCCGTGCGATCGTGGCTCGACGAGCGTCACATGCTCCGGGTTTACGCCGATCTTGTTTCCGTCTTCCGTCGTGAAAACGACAAAACGCTTGTTTGAAGGTCCCATGTGGGAGGTCGGGTTGGCGAAGACTACCGGCGACGCCTAAAGATGCGTGACGGGTGGAAAAGGTGAAGGGCGCGGCGCGTCAGGGTGTCACAGAACGGCGAGCGCGTGGCGTATTCCGGCGATCACACCCGCGACTGATCCGCGCGCATGCACCTGCCGCGCACCGGTCCCGCGCACGATGTCGCGCACGTTCTCGCCGCGGACAGTGCCACCGGGGAGGATGGTGATGCGCCCGCCGGCGTGCTCCATGAGCGCGCCAATCTCCGCCACGCCCTCGAGTGCAGTCGGAGCATGACCCGACGTGAGGATGCGAGTCACCCCGCAGTCGATCAACGTCTCGAGCCCAGCCAGTGCGTCCGGCGTCCGGTCGAACGCGCGATGGAAGACGGTCTCGGCCCCACTCGCCACGCGAACCATTCTGCGGACACTGTCGACGTCGATCCGTCCGTCAACCCGTAGTGAGCCGAAAACGATGCCGTGCGCGCCCGTGTTCAGCATGGACTGCGCGTCCGCGACGATCCGCTCTTCTTCGGCGGCCGAGAATATGAACGAACCGCCGCGTGGCCGTGCCATGGCAACGCACGGCACGCCCAGACCGAGACAGCGGCGAAGGAGCGCAACGGGTGGCGTGACACCGCCGGTGGCGAGATCACCACACACCTCGAGACGCAACGCCCCCTCTGCGACGGCACGCTCGGCGTCCTCGGCGGAATCGATCGCAGCCTCGATCAGCATGAAAAGGCGCGAACGCTCAACGAATGCGCTGAATGGTCAGCGCGGCATCCACGGCGGCCGTGACCGGCACGCCGTTGGTCTGGAGAATGTCGAGGCGCAGGGTCTTCCCTGGTGTCGACGTGAATTCCACGAAGTTGGGCGCGCTGAAGTACGTCGGCAGTGAAAGAGACGAAGGGCCATACGTGCTTGTTCTCTGCAGGTACGGCCAGGCAGCGCCGCTGAACCGGGTCGCGATGTCCGCGAAATCGTAGCTCACGAAGCGCTCCGGCGCGCCCGATCGCTTTGCGGCGGAGCCCTCCGCGATGATCGCCGCCATGAAATCCGAGAGCACATCGGAGAACGGCTTGCCTGCGAGATTCTCGATGGGGGTGTTTCCCGTGCCCTGCAGGTTGAGCACGCGAAAGAACGCCGCTTCGCCGCCGTACGTGGGCGCGTAACGGTCGGCGAGATAGCGGTGGAAGAGCCACCCCGCGCCGTAGATCGTCGAGCCATTGGGATTGGGCGACGGGTCCGCAAAGAGCGCACTGAGTGGCGATGCGAGAAGGAACGAACGCGCGCGCGAATTCGCGATGTACATGTAGTAGCTGAGGTCCGTCGGGCTCGTGCCCACTCCCGTCGGGAACACGTCAGCGCGTCGGACTTCCTGCCGTTCCGCGACGTTCGACGCGTGCCGGCTCGATAGCTCGGCCGCAATGTCGGCCGTGCCTTCTTCGATCCACGACGGCTGAAATCCGCGGTTCGCGAAGCGCGCGAATCCCATGCTCGCGATGTGCTTTGTCTCGTGCACGATCACGCCGCGATAGTAAGGCGAGTCGGGCCGCAGCATGTACGTGATTTCGGACTCGTTGCTGTTGGCGCACGTGCTCACGTTCCCGACTGCGTTGCCCGTACGGGGAAAGCGGTCGCAGCTCGAGACATATGCGGCCGCGCCGCTCAGCATGTGCGCCTGCGTCGTCTGGACGACAATGAACTTGCCGTTGCCGTCGATGTCATTCGCCACGCGCGGACCGTCGGCAAAATCGCTCGTCATGCCCGCGGGCCCGAGTCCGCCGAAATAGTCGTCGATGACGGACTGCCCGTATTGCTCATAGTAGTCGAGCACCGCCTGCACTTCGGCGTCCGTCGATTCGTCCACCGTGCCGACCGCGGCGTCGTCCTGGTAGTAGATGACGTGCGCGCTCTCCCGCTTGAGCGTCACGTTGAGCTGGATGCGCGCGCCGCCGGCCGGATTGTTCACGAAAACCGTTCGGGTTTGCGGCGGCGGCGGTGGCGCCGACGCAACGAGGCGCGCCGGGACGGGTTGCAGCGGCGTGCTGCGAGAGCCACCGAATTGCCTGATCTCGTCTTCGCGGAGCCTGAGATGCACGCGCTCCGTTGATTGGATCAGCTGCCACGTGGCCGCGTCCGCGACGCCGTCAGTGTTGCGCGGTGTCGATTCCGAGGGATTCACACGAACCGCGACCGTGGGCGCGCCGGTAGCCTGTGCCCTGAGCTGCAATCCGCCCCCGACGAGGACGGCGCCGAGCGGCGACGGGACGCTGCGCGCCATGA
>DASRAP010000024.1:0-2482 GCA_035638155.1 Gemmatimonadaceae bacterium
TCATGGCGCGCAAGCGCATCACGAGCCGTCGCTCGACGATCGTGACATGGTGCACGATTTCAGCGGGTGACCAGCGATCGGGGGACGGGCGGACAGCACGCCGGTCATCAGGAACGCGGTCATAGGCGGAGCGCAGCACTCCGGCCTCGCGGTCGATGTACTCGGTGAGTTCGGCAAGTCGTGGGTGCACGCTCAATCCTGTGCGAAAAGCGCACAGAAGGATGGCCTGACGCCCCGGGGGGACGCCACCGGGGCCCAAGGGGTCCACGGGCGCCCATCGCGGCTCAACCGCGTGAATCCGGTGTACGCAATTCCGTGGCGGTGTCCCAGATTCGTGCCGGTCTTCGGTTGCTTCCGACGGTGGTCGCGGCGCTGGCCGTGCTCGCCGTTGGCACCGCATGTGAGCAGAGCGAAGCCGCGACCAGAAAACTCGCCACGCCTGGCGACGTTGCGCGGGTGATCGGCGCCCTCGAAGCCAGCAACGACTCGACGCAGCGCATGCTGGACAGCGCACGCGTCCAGCTGGATACCGCGCTGCTGACGATGGTGGAGATCTCCGCGATGCTCGATAACCTCGCGGGACGGACCGTTCAGCCCGGGAAAGCCGAGGGCGCGGACGCGCCGGCGCTGACGCGAGAAGGTGCGGCATCGCTCAGACGGCGAAGCGTTGCGCAACTTGAGGGTCTCCGCGTTCGGCTCGCCGGGCTGGATTCCGCGTTGGTCCGGGTACGCGACACGTCGCGCGCATTTCGCGGTGAAGTCAGCCGCCTCACGAAGCTGGCCAGGTCCCTCGCGCGGGCGCGCGAGAATCAGGAAGGCCGGCTGAGCAGTCTTTCCGAGGCGCTCACGCGCGTTCGGGGCGAGCGCGATCGCGCGGTCGCGCGAACGATCGTGCTGGAGCAGCGCGCGGACACACTGGAGCACGCCCTCGATTCCACCGCGCGTGCGACGCTCGCACGTGATGACTCGGTGTTTGTGCTGATCGGGCCGCCGGATTCGCTCCGTGCGCTGGGCGTGGCCGAGTGGGCCGGCGGAGTGATGGGTGTCGGACGCGTGCTTCGCGTCCGCAGCGATTTCTCGAAGCACCCGTTCGATGTATGGTCGAAGCACCGCGACGTCGCCGTGGCGATGCCTCACCGAAGCCGCGGATATCGCGTGATATCCGGGCAGCCGGCGTCATGCTACGCGTGGCTCGAGAGTGACGCGCTCTTCGTGCTGCAGGTGCTCGACCCGGAGTGCTTCTGGGAGCGCAACCGGTATCTCGTGATCGAGGAAAAGCGATGAGCGTCAGCGCGCTGGTGCGTACGCCGAGTGGGACGGTGGCCATTCCGCCGCAGCGCCCCAAGCGGCCCATGCGCCTCAAGACGTTCATCCGTGTGGCGTTGATTGTCGTCGCGATCGGCGTGTGTCTGATCGCATGGTCCAAGCTTCGGGCCGGCGGTCTGGCCGATGCATCGCCGGCTGCGGGTGCGATCAGGGGGCAGGGAGGCGCGCCGTCCCTCGCAACGCGCCGCACACAACTGCGCGACGCGCTCGCGCTCTGCCAGGATGCGTCGGCGCAATGTCGCATGAGCGACGTTCGCAAGGTTGGCGAGGAGCTCGTACGGATGCGGACGCGCCGCTAGAAACATCCGGACCGGCCGCGCCGTATGTTTCTGGCGCATGTGGAAATGGATCCTTGGCGGCATCGCCGCACTCGTGCTGTTCGCCGTCTGGCGCGGTGTCGCGCGGTATCGCGAGTTCACCAGCCACGGGAACGTGGCGACGGTAACGATCGCGGCGCGCGCTGACCGTGTATATGCGTCCATTGCGAACGGCGATTCGCTCGCCGGCTGGATGGCCCAGGGTGGCACGGTGAGCTCCCCGCGCCCCGGCCTCCTTCAGCCCGGAGACCAAATTCACGTAACCTCGCGCGACGACCGCCGCGGCCGCCGATCCGAGTTCACGTGGACGATCACCGATGTCCAGCCAGGACGCTCCATCGGAATGCAATTCAGGGTTACGGAAGGGAAATCGGCCCTCATCGAGCGGCGCGATTCTCTCGTCAATCTTGGCGACTCGACGCAGGTCATCACCACAGTGAGCTCGCCGTTCGCTGACTCCGTTCGCACGGTTCGTCATGACTCGGGAAAGGTGGTGCGGTCGGCGATCGCAGGATTCGGGTCCTCTCTCGCCGTGGCGGCGCTCCGGGCGCTCTCGGCGTCGGAGCTCGGCGAACTGAAAGCGCACATTGAGGGGAGGCCGGTTGAACGCGAGAAGTAGGATCGGTCTTCTCGCGCTGGTGCTCCCGTTGTATGTCGTGGAAGCGCAGCGGCCCACGGGCACGCTCGTCGCGAGCAACATGAACGACAACACCGCGACGCTGATTGACGCCGCTTCTGGCCGAGTGCTCGCAACGCTGCCGACTGGCGAAGGGCCGCACGAAGTCGCGATTTCACACGACGGGCGCTGGGCCGTGGTGAGCAACTACGGTGTGCGCGGA
>DASRAP010000025.1:0-2189 GCA_035638155.1 Gemmatimonadaceae bacterium
TTCGAGGCGGTCATCTGTCCCGGTTGCGGTGCGAGGCTAGAGATGCTCGGTGACGGAGAATGGGGCGAGCACTACAACTGGTGGCAGTCCGTCATGGGGCAACCGCGGGGCTCGACGGTGAAAGCCCCCTGTTGCGGCGCCGAGACGCGCGTCGTGGATTTCACGTTCGACAGTCCGGGCGCGTTTGCAAGATTCGCGGTAGGCGCGCTCGAGCCTTCGGACAGCGACTATTGGAAAGACGAGGATCGTCCGTACGGCCTGCTCAAGCCCGAGACGCTTGCGCGGTTTGAGAAGATTCTCGGTTGCGGGGTCGTCCAGATCTGGCAAGTTCGAACCTGAGGGTTTGGGTGGCCTAACACGCGTATATGGACTCCTCCCGTCAAATGCGAAGTGAGCCGATCGCTGCGGAGCACGTAGAGGTGCGGTGCAGTCGTATATTCGGCCTGTGCGAGTGGAGCCAGTAGCTCCGGCCAAGAGGGACAAGTCGCGTCACCGGGGGCCAATCGCTGGACAACGACGTGTGATCGTCGAGCGTGTTATCGGCCTGACCCGATGCCTGTCGTCTCTGCGGGCCCTCGCGTGATCACTCACTTAGCACTGTGCGTGGAAGCCAACGTCCCTCTGTCTTCGGTCGATCGATCCTCGCCACGACGGTGACAACCGATGGCCGCGTAGCAGGCGCCCCACCCCAGAGGCGCGTGCGGAGCGGCGGTCGGCTGAGTGTGACTCGTGGTTGACGCTTTACGCGGCGGCGGGTAGCGCCGGCCGATGTTCATAGGCGACCTCCCGGCTCCAGACGGCCCACACGACGCGCGCGAGTTTGTTCGCAATCGCGATGGTCGCTTTGTTATGGCCGCGCCGAGTCTCGATACTCAGCCCCCATTGCTGCAGCCGCGTCAGCACGCGCCCTCGCCGTGCTTGGGCGCGGTGTGCGGTGAGCAGGACCGAGCGTGCGCCGTGCGTCAGCAGACACCGGAGATAGACATCGCCCATCTTGCTGATGGCGCCCAGGCGGCGACGGTGGGCGCTGGAGCGTTCGCTGGGCGTCAAGCCGAGCCAGCTCGCAAAGCGCCGGGCCGTGCGGAAGCCGTGGATGTGGCCCACGGTGGCGACCAGGGCGGTGCCCGTGATCAGCCCGATGCCGGGAATGGTCATCAACCGGCTCACGACGGGATCCGTGTCCGCGATCGTGGCGAGGTCGCGCTCAAGCGCGACGAGGTTTATGTCCAGAGCGCGCACGTCCTCCAGCAGGTGCATGAGCAGCGCGCGCAGCCGAGCCGGGATCGGCGCCTCCGCGTCGGCGAGGAGCCTCGGGATCGTGGCGATCGCCGTGCGCGCGCCCCGCGGGATGGTCACGCCGTGTTCCTGCAGGAAGCCGCGCATGGCATTGAGGCGCGCGGTACGTGTGGCCATCCACTCCGCACGCACGCGGTGCAGCGCCTGGAGTTCCTGTTGCGCGGCGGTTTTCACCGGGACGGGGTTGATCCCGCCACTGCGCACCGCCTCGAGCAGGGCTTCGGCGTCGGTCCGGTCAGTTTTGTTCCGACGCACGTACGGCCGAACGTACTGCGCCGGCAATAACGACACGCGGTGACCATGCGTTCGGGCGATGCGGGCCCAGTAGTGGGCCGTACCGCAGGCCTCCATCACCAGGTGTGCGGTGGGTTCGCTCGCGAGGAACCGCTCGAATTGCGGCCGCGTCAGTCGGCGACGACCGATGATCCGCCAAGCCGCACTAGCCAGGGCGAGCTCGAAGACACTCTTTGCCAGGTCTACGCCGATCGTCGTAGCATCCATCTCGGTCTCCTCCTTGTTCAACTGATTGGCGTCAGTTGTCGCGGCAGATTCTCTGCCGCAGAACCGGGAGGAGTCCATACCATCACTGGAACCGACGGCGCATTTGCCGAAGGGCGCCGCGGTTCAGCGCCAAGCGTTGGGCGGACACGGGAAGCATTGCATGACGGTCGGGTCAATTCTCTGGCGACGGCTCGATAGCCCGGGCCACGACGCCTGTCGGCTCAAGCAGCAGGACTCTGGCTGGCAGGTTGAGGGTACAGCCGTGTACCGGCTCGGCGGACGTCCGGCCTGTTTGACGTACGCTGCAACATGCGATCTTTCGTGGCGCGCGCAACGCGGTCACATTCGCGGTTGGATTGGCGATCGGACCATCGAGTACTCCATCGAGCGCA
>DASRAP010000026.1:0-34784 GCA_035638155.1 Gemmatimonadaceae bacterium
ATGAGTGCAACGATGCCGAGGACGGGCGCAAGGAGCCACGCCCGCGGCAGGCCGATCGCCGTTCCGCCCGCGGCGAAGACCACGACGGCGCCGACGGCAACACCGATGATCGCCTGAAATAGCGAGCTCGCCGCAAGCATCGCGCTGGGTAACTGCTGCTCCGCGGCCATCACCGCGACGATGCCCATCTGCCACGCTTTGCCTCCCGGCAGATACCGGCCGAGGTTGCTGACGAAGAACATGCGCGCGAGGGGCCAGAAGGCGATCCGCAGCCCTGAGTCCCGCAGCAGTCGTTGCCAGCCGAAGATGTAGATGGCGTGGCCCGCGAGCGCGCTGCTCACGGCGAAGACGACCCACGTCGATTGCACGTGCGCGGCGCGCCACGCTTCGAGGGCGGCAGGGCCGTCGCGCCTGAGCGACCGCGCGAGCACGACGATCATGCCGACGGCGAGCGCGGCCGCGGCAACGTGCAGCAGGACTTTTGGCCGGGCGAAGCGCTTCTCCGCGGGAGGTGACGTCACCACCCCGGGAAAACTAGCGCGGGTACGTCACCGCCTTTCGCATCGCGATCGCATCACCCTCATCCCGCGCAGTCGCGGTGACCAGCGTACCCGCGCCGAACGCGATGACCCGCGTTTCCTCGTCGCCGCGCGCGCAGTGCGTCGGCACGCCATCAATGCCAAGGCGCACATAGAGCGGCTGCTCGCCCTGTGCGGAGGGATACAACACGATCCAGATCCCGTTCTCTTGGTCCACGGCGAGCAGCGTCGCCAGCGTGCGCCGGTCGGGAACGGTGCGCATCGCTTCGTTCGCACCGGGAATCACCGACGGGCGCATCTTTGCCACGCGTGCGAGCACGGTATCGCGATCGTACGGCGTCACGACCGGATCCGGCGCGTCGAGCACGATCGTCCGAATGATCTTGCCAGCGGGAGTCATGACATCGAAGTGCGGTTTGGCATCGTCGTGTGCGACGACGTACGACGCGTTGCCCGCCGCGGTGCCCATGCGACCGAAATTCACCTTGGCAAATGTCGGGTGTCCGTCCGCGGCTCGAAAAACGTGCATCTCGGTCCCCGGGAGCGAATCGCGAATGGTCACCCCGGAATCCGCCGCCAAATCCCATCGCATGAGACCAAACGTCTGGCGATACGGGGAACGCGTGCCCGGCACGAATATACCGGTGACGAACAGCAACGTCCCGTCAGCAAAGCGTGCGAGCGGTAAGCTGCGCGCAACGCCAACGACGCGTCCCATCGGCTGAGAGCGCTCGAAGCCCCGCGCGGTGAACAACGAAATGCGCGATGTCTCGGGATCGGCAACCGCAACAGTGTCGCCGGGCCACTGCGTGAACACCGCTCGCGCGCCGAACTCACCCGGACCTGCGCCACGCGCGCCAACCGCTGCAATATCGGCGCCGGTGGAGCCGATGATTCGCAGCTTGCCGCGGTCGAGGTCAAACAGCGCGACGCGGCCGCTCGGGAGGATCGTTGCCTTCCCCACCTGCACAACGCTCGGGGAGCTCGTCCACGCGTTCGCGCTCGCCGTCAGCGTGCATGCGGAGCGGTTCGAAAGCGTGCGCGCGAGCACGTCGCTTCGGACGTGGACGGTGTCGTGGCCGGCGAGGAACGCGGTGGCGAGCGAGACAGCGGCGAAGAGCATATGACGAATCCCCTGAAGGCGTGGCGCACGATCGAGCCACGCGTCAGCGCAGCGTCAGCCCTTGTTCTTCTCGTCCCAGAGCATCGGTTCCCACAATTCGACCTTGTTGCCGTCCGGATCCACGATCCACGCGAACTTTCCGTTCTCGTGTGACTCGGGGCCCTTGAACACCTCGACGCCCGCCGCCTTGAGGTTCGCGAGAATTCCGTCCATGTCGTCCACACGGTAATTGATCATGAACGGCGCGTCGCTCGGCGCGAACCATTTGGTGTCCGGCTTCGCGACGACCCACGCGGTAGCGCCCTTGTCTTCGGCCTTGTCTTCAGGCCACCGAAGCACGGATCCGCCCCACGGTTCCGCGGGCATGCCGAGATGCTTCTGATACCACGCGGCAAGCGCGGCGTGGTCGCCTTTGCTCTTGAAGAACACGCCCCCGATCCCTGTCACCCTCGCCATCACTCTCTCCTGAGCCAGCGGATGTGTGGAGTTTACGAGTCCAAAGTAAGCATCCGAGCGTATCGCGCGTTATTGCGTGATGGTCTCATCCCAATGTCCGACTCCCGAGGTACACGCATGCATCGCAACTGGCGTATTCTCGCGCTCATCGTTCCCTGTGCCGCAGCCGCGCAACAGCCAGGTTCAGCAGGGGCGAACCGTCCCAAGCTCGAGGTGCTGAAGTCACTCCCTGAAGCGCAGCTCTTTCCGGTCATGAATCTCGTCGCCAGCTCGCTCGGCGTGCGGTGCGATTACTGCCACATGCAGGCCAACCCGGACTTGTCACGAACTCCATCGAACATCGGAGGCTGGGCGTGGGATAGTGACGACAAGCAGCCGAAGCGGCGGGCGCGCGAGATGATGAAGATGGTGGTCGACCTGAATACGTCGCAGTTTGGCGGAGAGGCGAAGGTGACCTGCTTTACTTGCCACCGGGGCGGGACGCAGCCAGTGCGCCTCCCACAGCTTCCGCCGCCCCCACCTGGCACCGTGCGGACGCAAGCCCCGCCGCTGATGCCATCGGCGGAACACGTCATTGCTGCGTACGTTGCTGCGGTGGGCCGGGTTGATCCAGAGCGCGCCGGGACGGGGATGATCATTCGCAGATGGGACGACCGTCCGGAGGGCCGTTACGGGAAGCTCGAGATCACGCTCGCAGGGCCCAACCGGTATCGCTTCACGCTCACGACGCCTGAGACTGTGACCAGTCAGGGCCTGGATGGTGATTCCGGGTGGACTCAGGCGAACGACCGTGTCCAGAGATTTACGTCGCCGGCGGACATTGCGCGTGTTCGGCGTATTGTGAACCGCTATCGGCCAGTGAAGGAGCAGCCGCCCAACCTTCGAGTCGTGGGCATCGAACGCATCGATGACCGTGACGCGTACGTCCTCCAGGCGCGAATCGACTCGGTTACCACACAGCGATCGTACTTCGATGCGATTACCGGCCTGCTCAAGCGCGAGATTACCACGACAGAGACCCTTCTGCTGCCGCTCGAAGAACAGATCGACTACAGCGATTATCGAGACGTGAGCGGGGTGCAGATGCCGTTCACGATCAGGATCTCGGACGGCGGATCGTATTCGACGACCACGCGCACGTTCCTGGACATCCGGCGGAATGTGCCGGTTGACGACGCGCTGTTCCGGACGCCTCCAGGCAAGTGACGTCGTACCGGACGGGAATTATCAAACGCCCTCTGGCATTGGACTCGCGTCGCGCCGCGCTGCAAACTTACCAGCCAGCGGCGCACGGAGTTTCAACCGTTATCAGCCAGAGGAGAACATGCTCGGAATCCCCGCGTTATGGCTGCCGATTCTCGTGTCGGCAGCGTTCGTGTTCATCGCCTCGATGATCATTCACATGATTCCCGGCTGGCACCAGGCGGACATGTCGGCCGTGCCCGGCGAGGACAAGGTCATGGACACGCTGCGCGGCCTGAATGTGCAGCCTGGCGAATACCGGTTCCCCTTCGGGAACACGACGAAGGAAATGGAAGCGCCCGCGTTCGTGGAGAAGATGAAGAACGGCCCCGTGGGCACCATGACGATTCGGCCAAGCGGCGAGCTTCCGTTCGGCAAGATCATGGGCGGATGGCTGGTATACACGATCGTGATCTCGGCACTCGCCGCGTACGTCACCGGGATCGCGCGCGGTCCGGGTGCGCCGGCGCTCGACGTCGCGCGCGTGGGTGCCACCGTAACGTTCTGCTGCTACGCCCTCGCGCTCTGGCAGAACTGGATCTGGTGGGGTAAGAGCACACGCATGACGGTCACGTATTCGGTCGATGGCCTCGTCTTCGCGATCGTTACAGGCCTCACGTTCGCGTGGCTTTGGCCGAAATAGGGCACACGCGCCCCGCTAAAGGCGGGTACGGCGTGAAGGCGGTACGGCGTGAAGGCGGTACGGCGTTGGGCACGCAGTTCAGCCTTAACGCAGTTCCGCAGTTAGTTGCATCCGCTCCATCAACTTCTCCGACAACCGGTCGTAAGCACTTCGCCACATCCGGGCATCCAATCGAGTGACACCATTTCAGCCGATTGGAGGAATCATGAATCGCCGTTCGCTGGTTTTGATGGTCGTGACCGCGCTTGCAGCCGGCACAGCCGCGTTCGCTTCGCCCACCCTGGCCAAGTGGCCACCGTGGCTCTCGATCGAGTCACCGGTCAATCCGTATGATCCATCCGCGCGCGGAGCGCTGCTGCTGGTGCATGCAACGTTTCGTGAGGGCCCGAGCCAACTCTCAGACCTCGCCGGGTCAGCCGAAGGCATCGTGGGCGGCGCGCGCAAGAGCGTCGCGCTTCGGTTCGACACCACGGGGCGTCCGGATGTGTATGCGCTTCGCCGGCAGTGGCCCGCGGAGGGTCGCTGGATCCTGAAACTCTCGCTCCGTACGACCACCGCACTCGTTGCGCTCGATACGGCAGGCAACGTGGCGTCGGTGCAGTTGCCCACGCAGCTCACGGCAACAGGTGATCGCGTACCGCGTCCGGTGAGTGCGCACGATGTCGACGCCGCTCTTGCGAGTGTCGCAAGTCGCTAGTCTGTCTCTGGACGACGCGGACGATATCGTTCGTCGCGCGCAGGCAGGGGACGTGTCGGCGTTCGAGTCACTCTATCGCGCGCACGCCGGACACGTCCTCACGCTCTGCCGCCGGATGCTGCGGGACGACGCCGAGGCGGGCGAGGCGACACAGGATGTCTTCGTCCGCGTGTGGGAGCGACTCACGACGTTTCGCGGCCAGAGCGCGTTTGGCACGTGGCTGCACCGGCTTGCGGTCAACGTCGTGCTGGAGCGTCTTCGCAAGACGCGGCGAGACGCGGACCGCCTGATCGCCGGCGACGAAGACATGTTCGGGGCACGTTCTCAGACAGATGACGCGGACACGGTCATGGATGTAGAGACCGCGCTGCGATCGCTGCCTGAGGGCGCGCGATCGGTGTTCGTACTGCACGACATGGAAGGGTATTCCCACGAAGAGATCGCACAAATGACCGGCATCGCGGCGGGCACCGCCCGCGCGCAGCTCTGCCGGGCGCGACGTGCGCTCATGAAGCTTCTCTCAGCATGACGAACCCACTGCATCTCACCGAGGAAGAGCGCCACATGGCGGCCGACGGCTCGATGGGACCTGAAGACCTCGTCGTCGCACAACGGCACCTGCGTTCGTGCGCGGAATGCTCGGCGGATGTCGAGCGCATCCGCGGGCTGCTCGATCGGGTCGGCCAGTCGGCGCCATCCCCCGTTTCGACGTCGGACGTCAATGAGCTCTGGCCTGCGATCCGTGCGCGGATCGAGCAGCAGAAGGTCGTGGCGATGCCGGGCTCTGCCCCTGTCCCCGCACGACGGCGTGCGATCCGCCCATGGGGATTTGCGTTCGGTGGTACCGCGGCGGCGGCGATCGCATTCCTGTTGTTCGCGCGGCGCAATGAAGCCCCAACCGTTGCGACTGACGCCGTGGCCGTTGCGGACTCGGGCGGAGGCGCGGCACTCATCGCCGTCGTTGACTCGACGCGCGCGTTCGAACAGGAAGCCCAGGCGCTGCTCAATCACTTCGAATTGCAGCGAGCCACCATGCGGCCCGAGTTGGCCCGGGCCTTCGAGCACGACCTCAGGGTGATCGATGTCGCGATCGCGGAGCTCGAAGGTGCTATCGCGAGCGACCCGACCAATCCGGCGCTTCGGCGGTTGCTCGCCTCGTCGTACCGTCAGAAAGTGGACCTGCTCAAGCGAGTCGACAATGCGAGCTGAATTCCGCCTGGCGGGACTGGCGCTCACGGCCGGCCTTCTTGCCGCCGCGCCTTGCACCGCGCAACGGACCGCGGACAGCGTGCTGCTCGCGAAGCATGCCGACAAATCCATCGGGCTCAAGATCTGGGCGCCCGGGGGGACGCTGATCCTCAAAGCGTGGGACAGGGACTCCGTCGATGTGCGCGGGCGCGTTGCGAGCGACGAGCATTTCTTCGGCGGTGGCGACGCGCGCGGCATGAAGTTCGGGCTCGAGCCGGCCGGCGGATCTGAGCCGGCAGGTCAATCGAGTCTCGTCGTGTACGTTCCTCGCAGTGCGCGTGTCTCGGTCAAAGCAGTGACCGCGCGCATCGAAGCAAGCGGCGTCTCAGGCTCGTACTACTCGGTGTCCGGTTCAATGCATTTGAGCGGCAGCGCTTCGTCGATCGAGGCCGAGACGATGACGGGGAGTCTCGATCTCGATCTCGCGGTGCCGTGGCTTCGCGCGCGCACAGGTGACGGCCACCTGATGCTTCGCGGCGCGCCCGAGGATGTGGATGTGTCGACCGTGGGCGGCACGCTGGACGTCATGGCGACGTCGATCAAACGCGGTCAGCTCGGCTCCGTGTCGGGAGACATCCACTACGCGGCGTCACCAGCCGGGGGCGCGATCCTCGAGTTCTCGAGTCACAGCGGGAACGTTGAGTTGATACTTCCGTCCAGCGTCTCCGGCGTATTTGCGCTCTCGACTGTCACGGGCGCCATCGAGAACAGATTTCCCGGCGTTCGCCCGGCTGCCGCGCCGCGCTCGCTGCGTCTCAACTTCGGGCACGGCGGCGCGCAGGTGACTGTGCGCACGTACAAAGGCGCAATTCGGGTGCGCCCGCAGTAGCCGACGTTCATCTGGGGCTGGATGGTTCCTCGTAGAGGCCGAACTCGTTGCCGACGGGATCGGTGAACGCGGCGAAGGCGCCCATATTGGGGCCGATCTCCGTGCGCGGCGTCAGCACTTTTCCGCCCGCCGCGCGAATCTCCTCGAGAGATCGCGTGATGCTGTCGACCATGATGTACACGCGAGTACGTTCGTCGGGCGTGCGGTCGGCCTCCTTCACCCACGTGCCGCTCACACTGCCGGAATCATCGAACGCGAGATTCCCATCGCCGCGTTCGCGGACCTTCCATCCAAAGATGCTGCTGTAAAACCCGGCCGCATCCTCGGCTTTGTTCGCCGGGATTTCGAGGTAGCAGATCTTGCCGTGGGGCACTGGTCGAACCTCCGGTTGCCGTCGCTCGCAATAGGTGTACGTTCGTGGCCATGCTACACCTACGCCTCTCACTCGCTGCGTGTGCGCTCACCTGCACGTTGTCCGCGCGTCCCGCCGCATCGCAAGGGCGCGCGAGATCCATCGTGGTATTGCTCGCGCACGCTGACGACGAAACTGCGGCGTCGCCGGCGCTCGCAAAATACGCGCGCGAAGGCGCGCAGATTCACTTCATCATCGCAAGCGACGGCTCCGGCGGGAGCGGTGCGCAGACGTATCTCAGCCGTCCCGACTCCGGGCCACAGGGCGCCGCCCTCGCAAACGCGCGCGCCGAAGAGGCGCGCTGCTCGGCGGCGGTGCTTGGAGTTCGTGAGCCGGTGTTGCTGGGATTCGCCGACGGAAAACTCGGCGACTATCTCGGCGACCGAGGCCTGCTCGCGCGGCTCACCGACAGCATCGCGAACAACATCGAGCGCCTGAAGCCCGACGTCGTGATTACGTGGGGTCCTGATGGAGGAACCGGGCATCCCGACCACCGGCTCGTGAGCAACATCGCTACGCAACTCCTTCGCTTCGGTGCGCCCGGAATGCCTGAGCGCCTGTTCTACATGTATTTGCCGGCGGAAATGTTTCGCGCGGCGAATCCGCAGCGTGGAGAGCCGCCCATGCTGCTTCCGCAGGCGAAGTACTTCACCGTGCGAGTGCCGTTCACTGATGCCGACGCCGACGCCGCGATCAAGGCGATGGCGTGCCACCACACCCAGTTCACTGCTGAGTTGCTCGAGAAAGCCGCTCCCGCGTTCAGGAAGGCGTGGAATGGAGGCGTAGCGTTCGTGCCGGCGTCGCCCGCGCTCGCGGGCGACGATCTGTTCGGCCGGTCGGCAGCAAGTAAACGCTAGCGCGAGCGAACAGTGCGGACGTCGCGGAGCTTCGTGCCGTCCGGGTGCCGGAGCTCACCGACGAGACTGTCGCGGCGAATCGTGAACCGCCAGACGCCGCTGGGGATGGTGCACGTAATGGTATCCGGCGCGGCGAACCGGCAGGGAAGGACGCCCATTTCCTGCTCCTGGCCGCTTACGATTCTCCGCCCATCGATCGAGAGGGTATCAGTCGATTTCACCCGAGTGATCCGATACACCACGGTTTCGTCGTTGCAGGGTGACGGGCGGACCTGGCATACCGAGGTGCCACGCCAGACACCAACGGGTTCCGACGACGGCGGCGACTGCGCCTGTGTTTGGCGTGGGCGCGCGCCCAAGACCACGATGACAACGAGAGCGGATGTGCGGGTCATTTCGATCATCAGCCTAACCGGTTTGGCGCGCGTTCGCATTGCCAACCGCGGCTCAGCAACTCTACCATATGGGCCGTAGTCTTCAGGACCCCCCACCCCTCGTAGCCTCAAGGCCATGACCCTGACCCGTGCGCTCGTCGCAGCCGTCTTCCTTGCTGCGCCAACACTCCGCGCCCAGACGGGCGCCGGCGTTCCCGTCGCGCAGGAATTCGAGAAGCTCCATTTCCGCTCGATCGGACCCGCAATCATGTCCGGGCGCATCTCCGACCTCGCGGTCTACGAAAAGGACCCGGCAATCTTCTACGTCGCCACGGCGCACGGCGGCGTGTGGAAGACCACGAGCGGGGGCTCCGATTTCCAGCCCATCTTCGATGACGTCGGCATGATGTCGATCGGCTGCGTTACCGTCTCGCAGTCAAATCCCGATCTCGTGTGGGTCGGTACCGGAGAGGTGAACAACCGCCAGACCACGTCGTTCGGCGACGGTGTGTACAAATCCACCGACGGCGGCAAGACGTTCACCAAAATGGGGCTCGCGCGCTCGCAACACGTGGCGCGCATTGTCATCGATCCCACGAACGACAACATCGTCCTCGTCGCCTCAAACGGCTCGCTCTTCGGCGCGGGCGGCGATCGCGGCGTCTTCAAGACCACCGACGGCGGCCGCACGTGGAAGAACGTGCTGCAGACCGACTCGCTCACGGGCGCGACCGAGCTCGTGATGGCGGCAGCCGATCACCGCATCATGTACGCCGCCACGTATCAGCGGCGGCGGTTCGCGCTCGGCATGACGAGCACGGGGCCGGGAAGCGCCGTCTGGAAATCGACTGATGGCGGCGACACGTGGACGAAGCTCGCAGGGGGGCTCCCGACCGGATCTCTGGGCCGCGTCGGTCTCGCGATTTTCCGCCCGAATCCGAACGTGGTGTACGCCGCCGTTGAAGTGGGTGGCGGCCGCGGCGCGGGCCGCGCGGCAGCGGATTCGCCGGATGATTCAACGGGGGGCGGCGGAGCAGGCGGCCGTGGGGGGCGCGGTGGCCGCGGGGGAGGCGGTGGTGGGCGCGGTGGCGCGCCGGGCGCGGCTCCGGCGCCTGCCGGCGGTACAACGGGCCTTTATCGCACCGACGACGGCGGCGCGACGTGGAGATTCGTCAGCGACAACAATCCGCGTCCGAATTACTTCAGCCAGGTTCGCATCGACCCGAACGATCCCGATCGCATCATGATGGGGGGCGTCGGTGTGAGCCTCACGGTCGACGGCGGCAAGACCTGGGAGCTCGACGCGGCGATGGTGGTGCACGACGACATCCACGCGCTCTGGATCAATCCGAACAACTCCAGCCACATCCTCATCGGCGGCGACGGCGGCATCGGCATGTCACGGGACCGCGGGAAGCACTGGACGTTTGTCGAGACGATCGTCGCCGGTCTTTTCTATCACGTGCAGTACGACATGCAGACGCCGTTCAGCGTGTGCGGCGGCATGCAGGACAACTTCGTGTGGTGCGGGCCGAGCGCCTCGCGGTTTTATCGCGGCATCATGGCGTACGATTGGCAGGACATGCAGGGCGGCGACGGATTCGAAGCCGTACCCGATCTGCGTGACTGGAGAATCGTGTACGTCGAGTCGCAGAACGGCGGCATGATTCGGCGCAATCGCGTCACGGGCGAGTCGAAGAGCATCAAGCCGAGCCCGGAAAATGTTGTGAACGCGAAGCCCGGCGATCCGCCGATGCGCTTCAACTGGGATACGCCAATCGCGCTCTCGCCGCTCGACCCGGGCATTCTGTATACGGCAGCGCAGCGCATGTACAAGTCGAACGATCGCGGTGACACCTGGACAGCGATCAGTCCCGATCTCACGAAGCAATCGTCGATCTACACGTTTGCCGAATCGCCGAAGCTTGCGGGCGTGATCTACGCCGGCAGCGACGACGGTTCATTGTGGATGACCAAAGACGGTGGGAAGGCGTGGGTCGACATTCAGAAGAACGTGCCGGGTTTCCCGAACGGCGGTGTGGTGTCTGAAGTCGTGCCGTCGCGGTACGATGCCGCGCGCGTGTACGTCACCGTCGACAATCACTACGAGAATGACTTTGAGCCGTACATCTGGGAGAGCGATGACTACGGCGCGACGTTCCACTCGATCAACAGCAACCTCAAGGGCACGAATGTTCGCACGCTGACGGAAGACACGCGCAATCAGGATGTGCTCTACATCGGCACGGAATCGGGCATCTTCCTCACGCTCGACCGCGCGAAGTCGTGGAAGCGTCTCAAGGCCAATCTGCCGATGGTGCAGGTGGACGAGCTTACGATTATGCCGCGCGACAATTCACTCATTGTTGCAACGCACGGCCGCGCGCTCTGGATTCTCGATCACCTCGAAGCGATCCAGGAATACTCGGTGGCGCAATCGTCGGCGAACGACGCGCATCTGCTGCTGCCGCCGACCGCCCTGCAGTGGAAGGCGAAGGACGACAAGAACGATGAATTCTGGGGCCACGACTTCTTCACGGGCGAGAATCCGCCCGTCGATGCGGTCATTCAGGTGATGCTGAAGAAGCCGGTCGCGGATCTCAAACTCAGAATCTCCGACGCAGCAGGCGCGACGGTGCGCGAGCTGCCGGTTGCCGGCGCGAAGAATCAGGCTGGCATTCAGACCATTTGCTGGGATCAGCGCGTCGAGCCGATCAGCGGTGGTCGTGGGGCGGGCGGCGGTGGCGGTGGTGGCCGCGGTGGTGCCCCCGCCGCCGGCGGCGGAGGCGGGCTGACGCCGCTTCAGATGTATCAGGGGCCGCCATCGGGCGGCCCGCCCACGCCGGGCGGCGCAGTGCCTCCCGGCACGGGTCCAATCCAGGGATATCCGACGCCCCTTCCCACAGTCGGTCATCTGCCGGAGTACCCGTGCGGATTCCCGAGCGGTCGCGGTGGCGGCGGAGCAGGGGCGGGCCCGCAGGTTCTGCCGGGCACGTATAACGTCGCGCTCGTGGCGGGCGACAAGGTGCTCGAGACCAAGCCGATTAAGATCGTGATGGATCCGGGTGTGACGCTCACGGGCCCGGATCGCGTGAAGTGGAACGCGATTCTCATGGACCTGCACGACCTCGAAAAGCGCGGCACGCAGACCGAAGCGCAGCTCAGCGCACTGTATCCGCAGCTGCAGAACGCCGCCGACAAGGTCAAGCTCGCGGGCAAGCTGCCGGCCGCGCTGCAGACGCAGTTCGACGCGCTGCAAAGGGATTTCGATGCCGTTCGCGTGAAGTTTGGTGTGGGGCCGGCGCGTGATTCGGCGGCAGCGCCTGCCGCAGGTGGCCGTGGCGGTCGCGGTGGCGGCGGTGGTGGCGGCGGGCGCGGCGGCCGCGGTGGCGCCGGCGGTGGCGCTGATGCCGCGAACGTGCTCGCGCGCGCAGGCAGCGTGAAGACCGCAATCGGTGGCATCTGGGAATTGCCGAGTCCGGCGCTGATGCAGCGCTACACGGACGTGAAGGTGGCGCTGCCGGCGGCAATCGCTGAAGCGAATGCCGTCATTGCGAAGGCGAATGCGATTGCGCCCGCGCTCAAGCAGAACGGAATTGAGCTGACCGTTGGGAAGTGAGTCGATTCAGGTGTCGTGCCCTCCCCGGCGCAGCGATCAGTGCGGCCCTGATCGCTGCGTGCAGTACAGCTGTCTATGGCTTTTGGTCGGGCCCTGGCGCGAATGACTTCACCAGGGCCATGAAATCCGCATAGGCCGCGTCGTGCGCCGCGAGTGAGCGCGCGGTGAGCGTGATCATCCACGTGCGCTCATCCCCCTGATAGTACGCGACCGTATCGAATTGCTTGCTCGACACGGACCGGTAGCTCCGCAGGTGCGCCATGACGCCGCTGTTCGTCCGCACGCTGTCGCGCACGACGAACACAAAATCCTTCGCCGTACCGGCCCAGTTCGCACTGTCGCTGCGAATGGCTGCGGGAATCACCGCGTTGTAGCCGATCTTCCGCGTGATGACGCTCGCGTGCATGAGCGGCTCGGCGGTGCGCCACGACTGTCCTTTCCGGTAAAACACGGCGAGCAATCCCTCCCGCTTGCCTGACTCGGCGTCGAACACCCAACCGTCGGGTGGCGCGATCCAGAACGACGTCGAATCAGAAACAACGAGGTTCGGCTGTCCCTGCGGGCCGTGCGCGGGTTGCTGCGCGAGCAGGCCGCCGGTTGCGAGTCCTGACGCGAGTCCAAACGCGACGATCGCACGAGCGAGCATGCCGGTAAACTACGAGGCTTTCTCGCTCAGCGCCTCACCGTCGCGCCAGTCGATCGTGTGCCGCGGAATGAGTCCGCCCATGCTGTTCGAATACCAGCGCTGGGCGCTCACGGGGTCGGCGTCGCGAACACGTACCGCCAGCAGTCCGCGCGCCACGATCATTCGTCCCATTGTGGTCCATCGCTGCGCGCGCAGGGACTCATAGAACGTCCGGTAGGCCAGCAGCGCCTCGGGTGACGCGTCGGTCATTGACAAGGCGATGTGTGTTCTCGCGATGACCGGCGTGATGATGACCGCCGCAAGCAGTGCGGCGTCGAAGTGGACGATGCCCTGCACGAATGCGCGGGGCGCGGAGAGGTCGATCGTCACACGCGCGCGCGGTGGCAGCTCGCGCACGCGTGCGAGATAGCGCGCGACGACCGGGTCGGGAAAGTCGATGAACATTGGCGGCTCCACAGGTCAGAGTTGGCTGGGGAGGCCAACCTAGGGCCGCGCCGCGCAGCTACATCACCAAAAGACCGCGATCGTGATCGTTCGAACGCAAACCGCGCGGCTTGGAAGACGCCTTGCCATGCAGGACGGCGGCGGCTTTCTCGAGCGCGCGATCGCGTCCGGCGAGCAGATCCGCGAGGGTCGGTGCAACGGAGATATCGGGTGCGTTCCCGTTTTCTTCGATTGCCCGCCCGCGCGCGTCGGTGACATAGCCGTTCGAAATGCGCACGACGAGGTTGCAGGGCAGCACGGCGTAGACGGCGGTGCCCGAGACGTTGCCGTGTGTCGTGGTGCCGACGACGGTGACGCGCTTGCTGGTGCCGAGCTCGGCGACGAACAAATCTGCGGCGCTGCCGGTCAGATCGTTCACGAGCAGCACAACGGGACGCGTGTACTGCCACGGTCCTGTCGGCGCATCGAACCCCGGTTGCTTGCGGAAGGTGCCGTGGCCGGGGCCGCTTTTGATGAATGAGACGGTTGTTTTCGTTCGCCGATCAAAGAACCTGCCCACCATCGCCGGGTGCGAGTAACCGCCGGTGTTGTCGCGGAGGTCGATGATCAGTCCCGGCGTATTGCGCAGCGCATCCAGCGCCGCGTCGAAATCGGCGTCGAGCTCGGCCCTTGGCTCGAACGAGGGAATGCGAATGTAGCCGGCACCGGAGGGGTGAATACCGAATTCGAGATTCGTCCGCCGCGTGATCTCGAAGCCGGGCCTGAGCTCCGGCCGCCTCGTCGTGGGGCCAGGTTCGCGGGCCAGCGTCGCGGCGAGCAGGTCACCATTTGGCTCGCGCATGAAGAGTTTCGCCGGTACCGATTGCTCGGCCGCCAGCAGATGGCGCGTCGCGTCGCGCTCGAACGCGCGCTCCGATGAGAATCCGTGCAGCAAGGGCCGCAACGCTTCCATCCTCTTCGCGGCCGTGACTCCGTCCACGTTCAGGATCTGCGAGCCCGGCTTCACGCCCGCCTGGTCGGCGTCTGATCCCGGGCGCACAGCGACAACAAACGGATTTCCCTCGAGCAGATCCACCGCGATGGATGTCACCTGCAGCAGCGGCGGGTCGCGATAGTTCTGCAGCCACGAGTGCGTGTCTCTGAGCTCCGTCACCATCTGTCCGAGCAGCCGATAGAACGCATCGTCCGTTGTCACGTCGGTCAGGCGCGCACGGTAGCGCCGCCCGATGTCTTTCCAGTCGATGTGCTTGAGTGCGAAACCCGCGTACGTGGTGTCGATCGCTTTCCAGAGTGCTTCGAAGTTGCTCCGGCGATCCTGTGGGGAGAGGTTCGTCGCAAGCGTGAGCGCGTCGGGGGGCAGCGTAACGACTCTTGCGCGCGACTGCGCGGACCCGGACGCCGTTGCGCACGCGAGCAAGAGAAATACAAAAACGCCCCGAGTAGTCACGGAGCGAAGTATGCGCGCCTAGACCGCCGAGATGTACCGCTGGTTGCGGTAGCTGCCGTTCATATCGAGTCCGTATCCGACTACGTATTCATCCGGAACGTCGAAGCCGACGAACTCACGGGGCACGATGCCGCGCGGCGAATGCGGTTTGCGAAGGAGCACGCACGCTGACATCGAGCGGACCTGTCGCTGCTGGTAGAAGTGGGCGACCGCGCCCAGCGTCAGGCCATGATCGACCATCGTGTCGACGAGCAGCACGTGCTTTCCTTCGACATCAATCAACGAGGCAGCGGCGCGGTCGATTTCCACGTTCCCCGTGCTCGTCTTGCCCGCGTACGAACGCGCCGACACGAAGTCCACCTCGACAGGGCGCGGAATCGCGCGGGCCAGGTCTGCGACAAACATGAAGCACGCGCGCAGCAATCCCACGAGTATGACGGGCTCCGATCCCGGAAACGCCGCCTCGATCTCGGCGCCGAGCTCGGTGACTCGAGCCGCGATGAGAGGCTCGGCGAGCGGGAACCGTGCGGTTGGGGTCATGAGGTGGAAATACTAGCGGGGAGCCGAGCGGCACTCCGTGCGGACGGGGCAGATACCGCACTTCGGGCGCCGCGCGACGCACACCAGCGCCCCGAGCTCCATGATCGACTGGTTGTGCGTCCACACCGCGCGCCCCGCGCGCGGCAGGATCGACTCGGCGATCTCCCAGGTGCGCCGGTTCGACGCGCGCGGCGAAAACACGCGACGGATCACGCGTGCAACGTTCGTGTCGACGGCCGCGGCCCGCTGCTCGTACGCAAACGACGCAACAGCCCCGGCGGTGTACGGGCCGACGCCGGGAAGCGCGCGCAGCTCGTCGACCGTCTGCGGCATGGTGCCCGCGCAGTCGGCGACGACGGAGCGCGCGAGCGCATGTAGGTTGCGTGCCCGGGCGTAGTACCCGAGCCCCTCCCACGCCTCACGAACCTGCTTCGGTTTTGCGGCGGCGAGTGCGTCGAGCGTCGGATAGCGTGCAAGAAAGCGATCGTAGTAACCGAGCACGCGCGACACCTGCGTCTGCTGGAGCATGAGCTCCGACACCAGGATGCGGTACGGATCACGCGTCGCGCGCCACGGCAGCGCGCGCCCCCGGTGCTTGAACCATGACGAGAGTTTGCGGCGGAACGCTGGTGCCGCCGCAATGATCGCGTTCAGACGGGCCAAGTGCGTTGCGCCAGGATGAGCCCGAACACCAGCGACAGGACGCCGGCACCGGCCTGCACGTAGCGCCGGACCAACGGCAGGCGATCGACCGCGATACGCGCCGAGAATGCCAGCGTGCTCGTCACGGCCATCATTCCTCCGATCGTGCCAAGTCCGAACACGAGCAGGTAGATCAGGCCTCCGCCGACGCCGGGGATGGCGGCGAGCACGAGCAAGGCAACGGCGGCGGATCCGGCGAGCCCGTGCACGAGACCGACGAGCATGGGCGGCATCGACGGGACAGGCGCCGCGTTGCGCAGCTTCGAGAGATTCAGCAGGCCGAGCACGATCAGCATCAACGCCACGAGAAATTCGAAACCGAGCGCCACGCGTTCGGGCACAACCAGCCGAAACGCGACAATCGCACCGCCCACCATGAAGATCGTCGTCGTATGGCCAACGCCCCACAGCATCCCCACGCGCGCCGCGCGCGCGAACGATCGCTCGCGCGAGACGATCGCCGTCACGGCAACGATGTGGTCGGCGTCGAGGGCATGCCGCATGCCGAGCAACAACCCGAGCAGAATTGCCGTCACTTGACGGTCTTCGATTTCCTGCGGAGGAAATCCATCAGCACGTGCTGGCCGAGGGACACGGTATTGGTGAAGTACGCGCGCCCGCGCGCAATCGCCGACACGCGGCGGACGAAATCGACGAGCGCCGCGTCACGCGCGAGCATGAACGTATTGATCACGATCCCCGCCTTCCTGCACGCGGCCACCTGGCGCAGCGTCTCACTCAGGATGACGGGATCGATCCACCCGGAATTCTTGTAGAGCCGTCCGTCTTCCAGTGTGAGTGCGCTCGGCTTGCCGTCGGTGATCATCACGATCTGGCGCATGTCCTTCTTCTGCGCCATGAGAATGCGCCGTGCGAGCTTGAGGCCTTCGGCGGTGTTGGTGTGGTACGGGCCCACCTGTGCGCTCGCGAGCGTTGCGAGCGGAATCTCCTCCGCGGAATCGTGGAACAGGACCACGCGCAGCGTGTCGCCCGGATACTGCGTGCGAATGAGGTGCGTGAGCGCGAGCGCGACTTTCTTGGCCGGCGTGAATCGATCCTCGCCGTAGAGGATCATGGAATGCGACGTATCGAGCATCAGCACCGTCGCGCACGACGACCGGTACTCCGTTTGCCGCACCATCAGGTCGGGGTAATCAATGTCGATCGGCACCTCGATCCTGCCCGTACGACCCAGTGCGTTCGCGAGCGTCGCGTTCACGTCGAGATTGAGCGTGTCGCCGAATTCGTATGCGCGGCTGACCGCGTCGGCTTCGACGCCGGTGGCGAGATACGGCGTGTCGTGGCTTCCGAAACTGGAGCGTCCGAATCCCTGGAGCAGCGAGCGCAGTGTCCGGTAGCCCAGGAAATCCATCCCCCTGCCCGTGAGCTGGAACTGCACATCCTTCGCGGCCGCCTGGGCGAGTCCACCAGGGCCGATCACCGCGCGATGACCCGACGGCATCTGCGGCGGCACATTCGCGGTGATCATGCCCTGCTCCATGAGTTTCTTCACGAGCTCATCGAGGAGTTGCGCCAGCCGCGCTTCCGATTCCTCGTCACCTTCGCCGCGCAGCGCCGCGAGCATCTCGGGCGTGAATTGCCCCGAATCGATCAGGGCCTGGAAAATGGCCTGCTTGAGCGCGTCGAGCGAACGGTCGGCCTCTTCACCGGTCTCGCCCCAATACGGATGCTCGATCGGCCCGCCCGCAAAGCCCGACTGCAAGAGAAAGTCGGCGAGCTGATCGAGCAGCGCCTGCAGATCGATTGCATCGGCAAGCTCGGGCGAAAACTTCGAATAGGTGTGGAACCGCATCAACGGACAATACACCGAATACTCGAATAATCGAATACTCGGATGTTCACTATCCCGGGGGCCGTCCGATCTCGCGCCGGCGCAAATACTCCACAGTGCCGAATCCGAACTTCTCCCACACCGCGTTCGCCTCGTTGTCAGACGTGCAGTGCAGCCGGATTTCCGTGAGACCGCGCGCGCGCGCCCACGTCAGCGCGGCCTCGACGAGCCGCTTGAGCATGCCGCGACGGCGGTGCGTCTTCATCACGTAAACCGACGCGATGTACGCGTACCGTGTTGGTACGAGGAGCGGTGAACCCTTCGCCTCCATGCACCGCAGCATGCCCACGGGGTTCCGGCCGTCGAACGCGAGGTAGGTGATCTCACGGCCCGACGCGAGGTGCAACGGCGTGCTCCGGCGCGCTCGCTGCTCGGCGTCCTCCCGCAGCCTGCCATAAATCGCGTGGCGCCCGTGCTCCCTGAGGAGGGCCATGCGAAACTTCACGATCGTCTCAGCATCGATCAGAGATGCTGGCCGGACCGAGATGGAGTCCGTGTCGCTGCGACGCCGTGAACGGGGCGTTGGGGGGCTGGACATCGGCGACAAACATCCGGTGAGCCCCCGAGGGTCGCTAGAGCCAGCCGTCACGCGGCGAGCCACTGCTGGGATGAACCGGAGCGCTCAGAGCTCCGTCGGGTCGTCGCCCCGCGGCCGGCGGCGACGGGGAGCCTCCGCTCTTCCGTAGGTGCCGCCGTCGCTCCGGCTGATCTTGCGCCTGGCTACGAGCGCTTCGAGCACAAGCTCGCACCCCGCGACCGTGCCCGACCTGTCGGTCCGGTCCGCCAGACCGTACTCGTGGACGATCTCGAGCAGTCCCGGCACCGAGGCGAGCGCTTCGAGGAGCGCCGCAGTCGCGGCGTCGTCGGCCACCTGGAGCGCGCTCCCGGTATCGAAGTAGATGACGATGGAATCCGTGTTCGGCTCACCCGCGCGTTCCCGAAACGTCGCATCTGCGGCGCGCCGAATGAGCTCGCGTGCAATCGCCGGTCCGCCCACGAGCTCGCCTTCGTACTCGAGCTCGAGCTTTCCCGTGATCGCGGTGAGCGCGGCGTAGAGGTCACTGATCCGCGGCGTGGCCGTGGGCTCGCCGTGGTTGAGCGCGCGCCGCTCGGCGTTCGACACGATGTTCTCGAGCAGCGTGATGGGCATGCGCTGCGACACGCCCGAGCGCTTGTCGACACGCTGGTCGTCGCGTGCTTCGAACGCCACGCGCTCCGTGACCTCGGCGACGATCTCGGGCACCTCGACGCTCGCGCCATCGCGCGCGATCCAGGCCTCCTGCCGTGTGATCGCCATCCCGACGTCGACGGACGCCGGATAGTGCGTGGCGATCTCGCTGCCGATGCGATCCTTGAGCGGCGTGATGATCTTGCCACGCGCGGTGAAGTCTTCGGGGTTCGCGGTGAACGCGAGCAGCACGTCGAGCTTGAGGCGTACCGGATATCCCTTGATCTGCACGTCCCCTTCCTGCATGACGTTGAAGAGTCCCACCTGGACCTTCGACGCGAGATCGGGGAGCTCATTGAGCGCGAAGATGCCGCGATTCGCGCGCGGGAGCATGCCGTAGTGAATGGTGAGCTCGTCGGCGAGAATGTGTCCGCCGCGCGCCGCCTTGATCGGATCGACGTCACCGATGAGATCGGCAACTGTGACATCGGGTGTCGCGAGCTTTTCGATGTAGCGCTGGTCCCGCCCCACCCACGTGATCGGTGTGTCGTCGCCCGCGGCCGCCAGTCGTTCGCGCGCAAACTTGGAAATGGGCGCGAAGGGATTGTCATTCACTTCGCTCCCTTCGACGGCGGGAATCGCGTCATCGAGGAGGTCGGCGAGTGCGCGCAGAATGCGGGACTTCGCCTGGCCGCGCAGGCCGAGCAGGATGAAGTGATGGCGGGAGAGCAGCGCGTTGGCGATCTGCGGCATGACGGTGTCGTCGTAGCCGAGCACGCCCGGAAACAGCGGCCGCCCTTCGCGGAGGCGCGTGATGAGATTCTCGCGCAGCTCTGATTTCACGCTGCGTGTTCTGAGAGCGGGCTGGCCCCATTTCGAGGTCTTCAGCGCGCCAAGCGTTCTTGGAAGTTCAGACATCTCGTTGGTCTGCAGGTCTTTACCGACTTACACGGAGCCCACTGAAACACGCGGACAACTCACCGACACATCGAGGAATCCCGCGGCGCTCAAGGAATTGATAATCTGGTGCACATATTTGTCCGCGCGCGTCCGCGTGTTCCGTGTGCTCCGTGTGAGTCAGTAGACATTCGGGCAATCTCGGAAGATTGCCCAAGAATCGCGTCACCCAGAATACCGCGAGCGTAAACTATCAGACGCGTGTGACTTCGACCTGATTGTCGTAGAAGACCGGGCCGTGGCCGAGGTCGGTCTCGCGCTGGCTCGTGGTGTCGTTCGCGTTACGTCCGTCGGGGGCCAGCTTGGTCCACCAGATGCTGGGCGCCCAGATCACGCCGCGCCTGATGCCGTCCTCCACGCGCGCAATCGCCGTGAACGCGCCGCGATCGTTTCTGATCTCGACTTCGTCACCGGCCCGGATCCCGCGCGGTGCGGCGTCGTCGGGATGCACGATGCATTCCGGCCGGCCCACGCTGCGGCGGAGTTTATCGATGTTCACGAACGTCGAATTCAGAAACTGGTGCGCCGGTGAGGAAATCAGCGTCAGCGGCCATTTCTTCACGAGCGCGGGATCACGCTCAACACTTTCGTACGGCGGGATATAGGTCGGCACGGGGTCGAGTCCCATCTGCTCGAGGCGCTCGCTGTAGAACTCGCACTTGCCGCTCGGCGTCAGGAATTCGCCGTTCGCGAACGGCGCGAACGGTTTGGGGACATTGAGCCGCACCCAGCCCTTCTCCATGAGCGTGTCCAGCTTCACGGAGCACATGCGCGGCTCTTTCGTGTCGAGCGCCTGTCTGATCAGTGCGATATCGTCATCAGCGAAGCACGAGTCCGTGAATCCCATGCGCTTCGCGAGGCGCCGGAAGATTTCCGTGTTCGGCAATGCTTCCGCGAGCGGCGCGATCGCCGGGCGGTTGAGCGTCGCGTACAGATGGCCGTACGCGAGATGCACATCCCAGTGCTCCAGCTGCGTCGTCGCGGGGAGAACGTAGTCGGCCCAGTCGGCGGTGTCGGTCTGGAAATGCTCCAGCACCACGGTGAAGAGGTCGTCGCGCCCGAATCCCTTCTGCACGGCCGTGCGATCCGGCGCGACCGCGGCGGGATTCGAGTTGTACACGACCAGCGCCTTTACGGGCGGGCCGCCGACACCGGCGTCGGGCGTCGTGAGCGCCTCGCCGAGCCGGATCATGTTGATGGTGCGGGTGGCGGGCCCAAGATCGACACGATGCAGCCCGTCCACGTTGTACTTGAACGTCTTGCTCGTCGAGAGCTGCACGCCGCCGCCGGGTTTCCGCCAATGGCCGACGACAGCAGGCAGGCACGCGATCGTGCGCACGGCCATGCCGCCGCCTGCATGGCGCTGCAGGCCGTAGTTCACGCGAATGAACGTGTTCCGGGACCGTCCGTACCGCGTGCCGAGCTCGACAATCTTGTCGGCGCCGAGGCCGGTGGTCTCCGCTGTGCGCTCGGGAGTCCACTCCGCCGCTCGCGCACGAAGCTTGTCGGCGCCGAGCGTATGCCGCTCGAGGTAATCCGTGTCCTCGAGTTTTTCCGAGAAGATCACGTGCATCATGCCGAGTGCGAGCGCGGCGTCGGTGCCCGGACGGATGCCGACCCATTCATCGCATTGCTCGGCGGTGCGCGTGCGAATGGGATCGATGCAGATGATGCGCGCCCCATTCTCGCGCGCTTTCAGCACGAACGGCCAGAGGTGCGGATTCGACGTGAGTGTATTCGTGCCCCACAGGAGCACGAGGTCACAGTCCGGGATCGCCTCGCCGTCCGCGCCAATGTTCGCTCCGACGGTCATCCGCATGCCGGTGCCGCCCGCGGTGGAGCAGATCGTGCGGTCGAGCTTGGACGCGCCGAGCTTGTGGAAGAAGCGGCGATCCATCGACTCGCCCTGCAGGTAGCCCATCGTGCCCGCGTACGAGTAGGGCAGCACCGATTCTGCGCCAAATTCGGCGACAATGCCGCGCAGGCGCTTTGCGATGTCGTCGAGAGCATCGTCCCAGGACACGCGCTCAAACTTTCCTTCGCCTTTCTTGCCCGTGCGTCTGAGCGGGAACTGCAGGCGATCCGGGTGATATGTCCGCTCGAGATACCGATTGACCTTGGCGCAGAGGAATCCCTGCGTGACGGGATGGTCAGGGTCACCCTGGATGCGCGTTGCGCGCCCGTCCTCGACGGTTACAATCGTAGCGCACGTGTCGGGGCAGTCGTGCGGGCACGCGCCGCGTACGGTGGTGATCAGGGGCAGGGCAGTGGCCACGCCTTCAACATAAGGACAACACAGGGCCACAACAAAAAAGCAGCTGCCAAGGCCTGCGATGCCTCCGTCCCGTGCGTGGTGTTAGTTTCTTCCGCCTGTGACCACCCCAATTTCGTTTCACGACACGCCGCGATTTCCGCGCGGCTTCCGCTGTGCGAGCCGGAACGCCGGTCTCAAGCCCGCCGCCAGGGACATTGCGCTCTTCGCATCAGACGTCGACTGCACCGCTGCGGCGGTGTTCACGAAGAATCACTTCCCCGGCGCGCCGATCATCCTCGGCCGCGAAACGATCAAGGGCGGTGTGCTGCGCGGGATCGTCATCAACACGAAAGTCAGCAACGTCGCGACGGGTCTGCGTGGCCTCGAAAACGCGCGGCGCATGGCGGTGGCCGGCGCGAACGAGCTCGGTGTGGGGCCGGAGAAGATTCTGGTGAGCTCCACGGGTGTCATCGGCGCGCCGCTCCCGATCGAGAAGATCGAGATCGGGTTTCGCGGTCTCGCGGCCGAGCTCCAGGACAATCCGAGGGTTGGTGCGGAGGGCATCATGACCACGGATTCGCATCCGAAAGCCCTGTCGCTATCGGTCGGCGACGCGACGATCACGATCGTTGCCAAGGGGTCCGGCATGATCGAGCCGAACATGGCCACGATGCTTGCGTACATCTTCACCGACGCGCGCATGGACGCCGCGACACTCGACCGCCAGCTCCGCGCGGCCGCCGACCTTTCGTTCAACATGCTCTCGGTGGATAGCGACACGAGCACGTCGGACACGTGCGCGATTCTCGCCAATGGTCACGCGGGCGACATTCCCGAAGCGGCGTTCGGCGCCGCGCTGACCGCCGGGTGCATTCGTATGACGGAGATGCTCGCGCGCGACGGTGAGGGCGCCGAGCACCTGGTGCGCGCGACGGTCAAGGGCGCATGGTCACCGGCCGACGCGCGGGCGGTGGCGAAGTCGCTCATCAATTCCCCGCTCATCAAGACGATGGTGCACGGGGCGGATCCCAACGTGGGCCGGTTGCTCATGGCCGTCGGCAAGTCGTTCTCGTCGACGGTGCGTCCGGCGAGCACTGACGCGTGGATCAACGGCCACCTGGTCGTGAAACACGGCGAGCGGATCGAGTTCGATGACGCGGTGGTCCGCGCGTCACTCGGCGAAGAACAGGTCGATATCGTCGTCGAGCTCGGACTCGGCGACGCGTGTGCGACCGCGTACGGCTGCGATTTCACGCACGGCTACATCGACGAGAACGCGGCGTACCTGTCGAGCTGATCCCGGTTCTCGCAGGCGATCAGAACGGGAGCTGGACGACGCGCACGGCGTGCTCATGGTCGCCGTCGCGGACGAAGACTTCGTCGCCGATCGATACTTCGCGGCGCAGCATGGCGAGCGCGATTGGACCGAAGCGCGGCGACACGACGCTCGAGCGCACGTCGCCGATTTCGTTGCGCTCGAGTGCGACGAGGGGGGCCCGTGGCGGGATCGGGAGATCGCCGGCGAGCCCGCGAAGCGTCCGATTCACGTGGCCACGGAAATGCACGCGTGCCACAACTTCCTGCCCCGTGTAGCAGCCCTTCGTGTACGAGATCGCGTGGAGTGATTCGAGGTTCGCTTCCTGGGGGATCGTCGCGTCGTCCATGTCGATGCCCCACTCGGGCCGGCCCGCCTCCACACGGACGATGTCGGCCGCGGCGAGCCCGACCGCACGCGCGCCGGCATCGATCAGCATTTCGAAGACCGTCGCCGACGCCTCGGCGCTTACCAGAATGTCGAAGCCGGGCACGCCGAAGTCGGGCGAGCGCAGAATGCGCGCGTCGTGCCCCGCGATGCGCGCGGCGACGTGGTGGTACGGCGGGAGCTGCGCGAGCGCGTTTGCGTCGGCATCGCTGATGCGCGCCACCGTCGCAGCGGCGCGCGGGCCGTACGCTCCAACACAGCCGGTTGCGGCGGTGATGTCGGCGTACTTGGCGAGCCGCGGATTGACGTACTTCCGGACATGCTCCTGCCAGCCGCTCGACGCGCGTGAGGCCACGTCGACGAGAAAATCCGTATCGCGTCGCAGAATGCGCACGTCGGCGACGATGCGTCCTTTCGCGGTGAGCGCGGCGGCATAGCAGCCCGCGCCGCTCACGAGTGCGTCGACGTCGTTGGTGACGAGTCCCGCGAGTGCGCCCGACGCTTCCTTCCCCGCAAACGTCCAGCGCGCGCGCTCGTCGCGGTGCAGCGCACCGCAGGCTTCGTGCAGCGCGGCGTACTCACGCGACGCATCGTCGTACGTGAGCGCGACTGTGTGTCCCGCCACCACCAGCGTTTCGCGAGGCAACACACTCATGCGCGCCTCGATCTCTCAGTCGCGAGATACCGCACTTTGCCGCCCCCTCACCATGCGGGAACTAAACTCGCGGCAATGGAAAGGGCAAAGGGCAAGAACGGGCAAAGGGCCACGGGCAAAGGGCAACGGGCAAAGGGCAACGGGCGAAGGGCAACGGGTTCTCTCGACATCCCCTTTGCCCGTTGCCCGTTGCCCGTTGCCCCTAGATCAACTCGACGGGATGCCGCGCGACCGTCCGGCTCCCGGCGCGCAGAAGCCCACCGCCGATCTGCATCAGACAACCGGGATTCCCGGTGGCGACGATATCCACACGCGATGCCTCGATCTGTGCGAGTTTGGGTCGCAGCACACGATCGGCGACATCAGGCTCCAACAGGTTGAAAATACCCGCACTTCCGCAGCACTGATCGCTCCCCGCGAGGGGCACGAGCGTTACACCGCGGATCACGCTCAGAACCTGAATGGGCTCTGTCACGACGCGCTGCCCGTGCTGCAGATGGCACGGGGCGTCGTACGCCACGCGTAGCTCCGGACCGCCGGTAGCGCGCGGGCCCGCCGCGACCAGCAGCTCGCTCACGTCGCGGACGCGCGCCGCCACCGCCTTCGCACGTTCGCTCCAGTCGGGATCGTCGCGGAGCAGATGGCCATACGCCTTCATCATGGCGCCGCAGCCGGCGGAATTCACCGCGATGAATTCCGCGCCGCTTGCCTCGAATGCCGCGACATTGGCGCGCGCGAGCGTGCGAGCGGTGCTGTCATCGCCGGCGTGCGCATGCAAGGCGCCGCAGCACTGCTGCCCCGGAGCGGCCGCAAGACGATAGCCGTTCGTCGCCAGCGCCCGCTCGGTTGCGCGGTTGGCCGGCGAGAGCAGTCCCTCCATGACGCAGCCGGTGAGAAAAGCGGCGGTTGTGTCGCCCGTGTCCGCGCCTGCTGGCGATCCGCCGCGCGACGCCGTGCGCCGCGCAGTCGACGCGAGCATCGCAAACGGGAAAAAGGCCTTGTGCGGAATGCGCGCGAGCAGCCTCGGAATCCCTGTCGCGCGAAACGCACGCGAGCACGCCATCACAAACGCCAGAAGACGCGGATGCGCAAATACGAACAGAATGGCGCGCGCGTTCCACGGCAGCGGGCGCGCCTTGGCGATGGTTGCGCGTGTCGCCTCGAGGAGCTCACCGTATGGCACCCCCGACGGGCATGCAGTTTCGCATCCGCGGCATCCCAGGCAACGATCCAGGTGCGTGGTCGCGTCGGGATCCGTGAGCGCGATGTCCCCGTCGAGCATCTGGCGCATCAGCACCAGGCGTCCGCGCGGGGAATCGTTCTCGTCCTCGAGCGCGAGATACGTGGGGCACGCGTTGAGGCAGAATCCGCAGTGCACGCACGCGTCGAGCCCGGCGGCTTCGCGCGCGAGCGGGCTGTCCTGCGAAAGCGGTACGGAACCCGCGATGTGCGTCATTGACCGATCTGGACGGGGCACACAAAAACGCCGGACGGATCGAACATTGCTCGTACGCGCGCGTTGAGATCGCGCAGCGCGGAGGCAAGCGGTTCGCGTGGCGGATTGCTCATGAATGGTCCGTTCGCGCGCACCGTATGCCACACACTTTCGGCGACCTCGCGAGCGGGCGCGATCTGGAGCAACGCTGTTCTCGCGGCCCCGACGTGCGCCGGACCACCGGCGAGCATTGTAATGAAGTGGTCCTCGGGTGACCCACCGACGGTGGTCGCCAGTCCGGCGGGAATGCGCTCGAAGGCGGCCGGCGCCGCGGGGCCGCGAACGAACGCGCGCAGGGCGTCGCCGTTCACCGACTCCACCGGCACCATCCACGTTTCACGCACGGCGGGACGCGCCCGCAGGCGCAGGCTGGCCGACGCGATGGCGCCGAGCGATCCCCACGACCCGATGAGCGTGCGCGTGAGATCGAATCCCGCGACGTTCTTCACGACGCGCCCGCCGGCGTTGACGACGGCGCCTCGCCCGTCAACGAAGGTGAGGCCGAGCGTGAGATCGCGAGGCGCGCCGAACGCGGTGCTCATGGGCCCGCGCTGCGCGCGCGCGAGCGCGCCGCCGACGGTGCCGCTGTCTCCGCCCCACGGCAGAAACGGACACCACTGGTTGTGCTCGAGCGTGATCGCGTCGAGCTCGGCGATCGTGGTGCCCGCGCGCACGGTGATTGTGAGATCGTCGGGGACGTACTCGATGACGCCGGCGTGCGAGCGAATGTCGATGAGATCGATGCCGGCAGCCGGCGTCACGCGCGTGCGCGCGCCGGCGACGGAAACGGATCGGCCGGCAGCCGCCGCCGCGACCACGCGTTCGACGATCGAACGGACAAAAGCATCTCCACCGCTCTCCGTGCGCCCGGCGCCCGTCCGCGAACCGGCGACATCCGGTTGTGTGCGCCCGTCACCGGCAGTTTCCTGTTCGAGGGCCGTGACGGACTTCACGCTCCATTCGCGGCACGAATGCACGGGAACGACTTTTCCGGGATTCGCCCGGCGCCCGGGATCGAAAACGGAGCGAAGACGGCACATGGCATCGAGCGTGTCGTCGGTGAACAGGTCCTCCATGTACGCCAGCTTGTCGATTCCCACACCGTGCTCGCCGGTGATCGTACCGCCGGACGCGATGCAGAGCGTCATGATTTCGCGCATGGCCGCGTGCACACGGCGCACGTCGTCGGGATTCCGCCCGTCATACGGAACGTTGGGATGAAGATTCCCGTCGCCGGCGTGAAACACGTTGCACACGGTGATGTCGTGCTTCTTCCCGATGGCCGAGATGGCGGCAAGGATTTCGGCGAGCTTCGTGCGCGGAACGACCGCGTCCTGCACCACGAGATTCGGCGCCACGCGGCCCATCGCACCAAACGCTTTCTTGCGCCCCTGCCAGAGACGTGCGCGCGCCACGGGATCGGTCGCAGATTTCACGTCGCGCGCGTTGTGCGCACGACAGATCTGTTCAACGCGCGCCGCCTCTTCCTCGACGGCGGCGTTCGTGCCGTCGACCTCGACGAGCAACACGGCCGCGGCGTCGGCGGGATACCCCGCGGCGTAGATCGACGCCTCGACGGCGGCGATCGTGCCATGATCCATGAGCTCGCACGCGGCGGGGATGATACCAGCGGCGACGATTGCCGACGTAGTTCGCGCCGCGTCTTCCACGGTGGTGAAATCCGCGAGCATCGTGCGGATCGATTCGGGATTCGGCGTGAGCTTCACCGTCACGTCGAGCGTCACGCCAAAACATCCCTCGCTCCCGACGTATGCGCCCATCAGGTCGTAGCCGTCGGTGACACCGTCCGGGATTCGGAGCGAGACGATCTCGCCGTTCGGGAGGATCACCGTCGCGGCGAGGATGTGGTTGAGCGTCGCGCCATACTTGAGACAGTGCGGCCCGCCGGCGTTTTCGGCGACGTTGCCGCCGATGGTGCACGCCGTCTGGCTGGACGGATCGGGCGCGTAGTGCAAGCCGTGCGGCGCCGCGGCCGCCGTGAGCCACGCGTTCACGACGCCGGGTTCGACGAGCGCCCGGCGTCGCTCGGGATCGACCTCGATGATGCGCTTCAGCCGATTCATGCCGAGAAGCACGACGCCGTCGGCGAGCGCGCCGCCGGACAGACCGGTGCCCGCGCCGCGCGGCACATATGGAATACCGCGCTCGGCGAAGAGCCGCACGATGCGAATGACTTCGTCGCGGGTGCCGGGAAACACCGCGAGCGACGGCTTCATGTGATACCCGGGGAGCGCGTCGGACTCGAAGACCGCGAGCGCGCTCGCCCGTTCGTGCACGTGCTGCGCGCCGACGATCGCGCGCAGGTTGTCGCGCAGGGCCTCGTCGACGCTCGCGCGTGCGATCACGCTGGGCATGGCCATCACGCGTGCGATTTTGGCGCGCGGCCGTTCGTTCCCGCGTGGCGATGAATCGCCGCGCGTTCCCTGAGTGACGGGAGTGACGTATCGAGTACGCGGATCACGTCGCGCATGCGCGCGCTCGGGCTATTCGACTCGAGCAGCTTCTGTCGCGCAGGCGCGTCGAGATCGATGGCGCCGGCGGCGGAATACGCGATCAGCGACGGGTCGCTGGCGAGCTCGGCAATCGGCGCGGGCTCGTCGGCGATCGCGCGAGCCGCGAGCGCCGCTTCCGCGAACAGCTCGGCGAGCCGCAGCGAGAGTGCTGTCAGTTGCGCGACGGGTTCTTCGACATCGTGCAACGTCTCTCCCGTGGCAACGAGGTACGGCGCCGTCTGCTGATCGATGGTGCCGAGCTTGAAGCGTTCGCGCCCGCTCACGACGATGTGCACCTGGCCCGAGTCGGGCTCGCCGACTTCATCAATGTGCGCCGTGCAGCCAACAGTGCCGGACGGCAGCGCCCGCTCATCCTGTCCGTTGTCGCAAAAAACCACCCCGAAGACGCGGTCGCCGTTCAGGCAATCCCGGAGCATCGCGTGGTAGCGGGGCTCGAAGATTCTCAGAGGCAATCGGGAACCAGGAAACAGGACGACGGGAAGCGGGAAGAGCGGGAGGAGCACAATGAACGAAGAGTAACGACGGGGGAAAGCGCTCAAGAAACAGCGGGGGAAGAACCGGGGACAGCGGAACAGAGGTAACGGGTGGAGGCAAGCAAAAAGGGCGCAAGAGAATCTCTCGCGCCCCAGTGTTACCCCTCCAGCCCTCTAGCCCTCTAGCCCTCTAGCCCTCTAGCCCTCTAGCCCTCCAGCCCTCTCATGCCACTGACCAGAATCCGCAAAGCGACCGGCCGTCCGGCGATGTGCGGAGTTTTTCGAACGCGCGCTCGCGGATCTGCCGAATGCGTTCGCGCGTGACACCCATGAGGGCGCCGATACGCTCGAGCGTCATGGCCTCGGAACCCGGCTCGAGGCCGTAGTACAGGTACAGGATCTTCCGCTCGCGCGGCGTCAGATAGCGCTTGAACACCGAGTCGATGAACTCGCGCATCAGTTTGCCGTCGGTGATGTCTTCGATCTCGTCACTGTCCGATCCGGCGAAGCGCTCGCCAAACGTGCTCGCTTCCTTGTCGGAGCGATCAACGGGAGCGTCGAGGGACACTTCCGTCGTCGATACCGACTTCGAGTGCCGGATCTGCTCCGGCGACTCTTCGAGCAGGCGGCCCAGCTCCTCGTCGGTCGGATCGCGCTTCAGCACCTGCGAGAGCACGGTCTCCGCTCGCGCGAGACGAATGAGCTGCGAATTCTGATTGAGCGGAATGCGGACCGAGCGTGTCTGCTCGGCGAGCGCCTTGAGGACGGCCTGTCTGACCCACCACACGGCGTACGAGATGAACTTGACGCCCTGGTCCGGATCGAATTTTCGCACCGCTTTGAGCAGACCTTCGTTGCCGATCGCAACGAGCTCGCTGAGATCGAGGCCGTGTCCCTGGTACTTCTTCACGTACGAGATGACGAACCTGAGGTTCGCGGTAACGAGCCGTTCCGCTGCCGCCTCATCTCCGCGCTGCGCGAGTCGCGCGAGCCGACGCTCTTCCGCTGGATCAGTGATCAGCGGGAGTTTCTGAATGTCGTGGAGGTATTGGTCGAAGGCGGTGGCTGGAGGGGCTCGGAAGAACTGGCGAGTCCGAACCGACGTGCGTGAGACAGCAGCGGTCTGCATTAGCCTCCCCATCACTACAGGTGGGTCGAAAGCCCAATCGACGGGCGGTGCCGGGGCGGTGAGAATATGACATCGCTCACGTTTGGTCAACACGAATGTTGATTACGTGTGTCAGCGTTTCCCCTTACCCGTCAAACTTCGTAGTTGTAAGTATTTGTAGCGCAATAGGTTATAGTCTGTAACGAAGGCGTATTGCCAAATGTGGGAAACCACGAGAGTGATCCACTAAGTGACGGCTCTTTGGCGAATGCTGGTTCTGTGATAGCCGCCTAGTCGATCGTTCCGCGCAGAACGCGAAGCGCGTCGCCATCGCTCACCGGCGTGGTCCACGTCGCGAATCGCCCGATCTCCGCGGGAATGGCGTATTCCACCAAACCGCCCCGTGCCTTCTTGTCGGTGTACGTGCGCGCGATGAGATCCGCGGGCCCGAGCGTCATCTTCATTGGAAGACCGAGTGCCTCGAGGGCGCGTGCGATTCGCTCCGCGGTTCCAGCGGCGGTCACGCCGAGCTGCTCGCCGACGCGCGCTTCGAGCACCATACCGATCGCGATCGACTCACCATGCGTGAGTGCGTAGCCGCTCGCCGCCTCAATGGCGTGGCCGAGCGTGTGGCCGAAGTTCAGAATCTTCCGGCGGCCGGCTTCGCGCGGATCTTCGTTGACGACTTCGGCCTTGATCCCGATCGAGCGTGCGATCAAGTCCTCCCCGATATCGCCTTTCTGCTGCGCGACGCGGTCGAAGTACGCCGCGTCCGCAATCGCGCCATGCTTGAGCGCTTCAGCGAGTCCGCTGCGCACCTCACGCACCGGAAGCGTGTTGAGAAGCCGGGGGTCGACCACGACCGCGGCGGGCGGGTGAAACGCGCCAATCAGATTCTTTCCCGCGGGCGTATCGACGCCGGTCTTTCCGCCGATCGATGCGTCGATCATCGCGACGAGCGATGTTGGCACCTGCACCACCGGCACGCCGCGGAAATACGTCGCGGCCACGAACCCCGCGAGATCGCCCACGACGCCGCCGCCGAGCGCAACGATCGTGGTGTCCCGGCCGAGTCCCTGGGCAAGGAGCTCGTCGCTCACGTGCGCCCAGGTATCGCGCGTTTTGTGTGTTTCACCGGCGGGGATCGTGATCAGCACCGGATTGAATGCTGCGAGCGCCATACGCGCGCGTGTGGCGTAGAGCGGCCCCACGTTCGTGTCCGTGATGATCGCGACCCGGTGGACGGCCGATCCGACATGCGCGCCAAGCCGGTCGAGCGAGCCGGGCTCGACGATGATCGGCGATCCGGCGGCGGTGACCGGCATTACCACGGCATTACCACGGCATTACCAGGACATGACCGAGCATTACCACGTGACCTCGCCGGCGCCGGCCCGTTTTGTTGCAAGACGCGCGAGCACAAACAGCAGATCAGAGAGGCGGTTGAGATAAATCCCCACGAGCGGCGGGATTTCCTCTCCCTTCATGAGCGAAACGACTTTGCGTTCCGCGCGGCGGCACACCGTGCGCGCCACGTGAAGCGCCGCCGCTTTCGGCGTTCCGCCCGGCAGAATGAACGCCTTGAGCGGATCGAGCTCCGACTCCGCGTGATCAATCGCGCGCTCGAGCTGTGCGATGCGCTCGTCGTCGAGCCGCGCCTTGGCAAGTTGCTCGTGCATCTTGTCGCGGTCGGGCGTGGCGAGCAGCGCGCCGATGGAAAACAGGTCGCGCTGAATCGGCACGAGCACTTCGTCGATGCGCTGCATGACCTCGATGCACCGCGCGAAGCCGATGAATGCGTTGAGCTCGTCGATGTCGCCGTACGCTTCAACGCGCGGGTGATCCTTCGGAACCCGGCCGCCACCGAAGAGTCCGGTGTCCCCCGCGTCACCCGTGCGTGTGTAGATCTTGAGCGCCATGCCACGAATCTACCTGAACCGCGGCGTTGTAGTTTTATGCAATGCAGACGCACGAAATCCGCGACATTACGATCATCGGGGCAGGGCCCACCGGACTCTTCGCCCTGTTTTATGCCGGCATGCGTGGCGCCACGGCGCAGGTGGTCGATGCACTTTCCGAGCCGGGGGGACAGCTCGCAGCGCTGTATCCCGAGAAATACATCTTCGACGTCGGCGGATTTCCGAAGATCCTGGCCAGGGATCTCGTCCGGAACCTCCGGGAGCAAGCCGCACAATTCCATCAGCCCGTGCACCTCAACCAGAACGTCACCGGCCTTGCCGAAGCGGACGGGCACCTCGTTCTGGAGACCGCGACGGATCGTTTTCCCACGCGCGCGGTCGTGCTCGCGGCGGGCATCGGCGCGTTCTCACCACGCCGCCTGCCCCAGCCGTGCGCGGAGCCGTGGTACGGCCGCGGCATCTTCGACCGCGTCATGGACCCGGAGGAGTTTCGCGGCAAGCGGGTGGTGATCATCGGTGGGGGTGACACGGCGTTCGACTGGACGGTCCAGCTGACCGACCGCGCCTCGTCTGTCGCGCTCGTTCATCGCAGTGACCGGTACCGCGCGCACGACGCGACCGTCCAGCAGGTCAACCGCTCGGCCGCGGAAAACCGTGTGACGCTCTATCCGTTCCATGAGATCCACGACGTGATCGCCGAAGGCGACCGGCTCGTGGCCCTCGACCTCAAGGACATCAAGGCCAAGTCAACCCGCCGCATCGACGCTGACGTCGTGCTCCCGATGCTCGGCTTCGTGAGCGATCTGGGCCCACTCGTGGAGTGGGGCCTGACGCTCGAAAAGGACGAGATCGTCGTGAACCAGCGGATGGAGACGGGCCGTCCCGGCGTGTACGCCGCCGGTGACATTGTGGTGTATCCAGGAAAGCTCAAGCTGATCGCGAACGGATTCGGCGAAGCGGCGATCGCGGTGAATCAGGCCGTGCACCACATCTACCCCGACAAGAAAGTGAACCCCGGGCACAGCTCGAACCTCGCGATCTTCGGCCAATCGGAATGACACGGCCGCTGCCGGAGCGCGTTGGGGGACGATCCGTCGTACAAGTGATGCGTGTTGATGTTGCGGCGCGCGTAAGCCATTAGTCAGAAGCAGAGTCAGGCCGCCTCGCTATAGAACGCGCGCGCGAGGCTCGCAGAGGCAGTCGTGAGCACACCCAAACCGGGCTCGATGAACCAACGCACCCTGCGACGAGTGGGAGCGCTGGCGCTTTTCACAGCGCCGGCACTGGGGATTTCGCTCGTGCCGGTGTTCGCGGGCGCGCAGGATCCCACTCGCTGCGGCAACGCGGCGGTGACGTCGCGCGAAGTCGTCAGCCTCAAGTTCGACGGCAACACGGTCTACAACGACGCCTTTCTCGCCAACTCCATCATCACCGAGCCGTCATCGTGGTGGCGGCGGTACCTCAAGTTTTTTGGCCGCCGGCGTTGCTTCGACCAGAAGTCCTTCCAGGACGATGCGCTCCGCCTGCGCAAACTGTACACGACGTCCGGTTACTCGCGCGTGCGCGTCGACACCTCCGTCCGCGCGGTGGGGCGCAACAAGGTTGCCGTGTCGTTTTCACTGCGTGAGGGCGACCCGATCATCGTCGACACGCTCAGGTTCCTGGGTCTCGATTCGCTTCCCGAGCGCGACGCGATTCTCAAACATCTGCCGATCCTCGAACACAATCCGCCGCGCTTCGACATGTACGCGCTGCAGAAGAGCATCGACACGATAACCCGGCGTTTGCGCGACGCCGGGTTTCCGTCGGCCGACGTGTTTCAGGAAACGCACAGCGACACGGCCACGCAGCGGGCGCGAATCGAGCTCGACGTGCAGCACGGCACCCGGGCGAAGCTCCGCGACATCGACATCCGGATCACGCCCATCTCGGGCGACAAGCCGAAGATCTCCGAAGGGACGGTGCGGGGACTGCTCGGTATCAAGCCGAACGACGAGTACCGCGAAAGCCGGCTGCAGCGCGCCAAGCGCAATCTCTACGTGACCGAAGCGTACCGGGCCGTGAGCGTCGACGTCGACTCGGTGGACGTGATTCCTCCCGGCGACTCACTCGTAACGGTCCACGTGTCGCTCGCCGAGGGGCTCATGCATTCGGGGCGCACGAGTGGCGGGTACGGCACCATCGACTGCTTTCGGACCGAGGGCGAATACCGCGACAACAACTTTCTGCACACGGCCAAGCGTTTCGAGCTTCGAGCCCGTCTCACGAAAATCGGGATCGGAAGTCCGCTCTCGGGTGCGGAATCACTCTGCCGGTGGCTGCGCGACGATCCGTACAGCACGAAGCTCAACTACTACTTCGGCACGACGTTCACGAACCCCTCCTCGGTGATTCTCGGGTTCCAGCCGAGCGTCACGCTGTACGTGGAGCGACGATCGGAGTACAAGGCCTTTCTCCGGTCCACGCTGCCCGGCGCACTCCTCAGCGGTACACGCCAGACGACACGCACGAAGCAGACAGTCGGCTATCAGTTCGAGTACCGGAGGACGGAAGCGCAGCCGGCGATCTTCTGCGCGCTGCAGAACCTCTGCCTGCCCGAGGACCGTGAACCGCTCCTTGCGTACCACCGTCTGGCGACCGTCAGCTGGGTTGGCGAGCAGGCGTGGGCCAACGACCCACAGTATCCCTCGCAGGGCGGCGCGCTCAGACTGGAACTGCGGCACGCGTCGACCGTAACAGGATCTGACCACAGTCTGCAGTTCAGCAAGGCGACGGCGGACTTCAGTACGTTCTTTTCGCTCGGACATGGCATCGTGCTCGCACCGCGCATCCGCGTCGGCGCCGTCGTG
>DASRAP010000027.1:0-8208 GCA_035638155.1 Gemmatimonadaceae bacterium
AAGAGTCCGCTGAGCAGCGCACCGCTCGGAAACTCCCAACGGCGCTCGCGCCATCGGATGATCGGCGCATCAATGATCATCGCCGTGAGCGTGGCCGCCAGCAGGCACGGCGCCGCGAGGGCGAGTCCCTGTCCTGCCGCCGCGAGCGCGAGGAGCGGCAGCAACGTGAGGAGGGCCAGTCCTTTCGGCGTCCGGAAAAACCGCGCCACGCGCGCGGCTCCGCTGTCGCGCGTGGCTGCGATCGGCTCAGTCACGCGCCCACGAGGTCGTCACATATCGCTCGAGAGTGTCCGTCACGATCATTCCGGCAGCACGGTTTCGCTCGATGAAGGCGATGCCGTCTCGCGGGCCGAGCGCGAACGCGGCCGTGGCGAGCGCATCAGCCGCCATCGCGGTCGGCGCAATCACGGTCGCACTCGCAATTCCCTGCACCGGCCGCCGCGTGCGCGCATCCAGCACGTGCCCTTCTCCGTCCCTGGCCGTGCGCTCGTAGTCACCGGATGTGCACACGGCGCCACGATCCACGCACACCGTGTCGAGCACGCCGTCGCCGCGCGGGTTCCTGATCCCCACCGCCCAGCGCTCGCCGCGCGCGCTCTTCCCGCGCACGTACACATCACCGCCGGCGTCGATGGCGAGGTCCGGATACGCGCCGAGCTCCTGGGCGGCGAGATCGACGGCAAGTCCTTTCGCGACCGCGCCAAGGTCGAGCGTGAGCGGGCGCGATGTCATCACGGTGCGTGCGGACGCGTCGAGCGCGACATCGCGATAGCTCACGCCGTCAGTCGCGGATCTCGGCGTCACACGTACGCCGCTCCGATGCTCGCGATCGAATCCGGCGCGCACCATGTCGTCCCCGACCGTCGGATCGAACACGCCATTCGTGTCGGCCGCCACCGCAAGCGCGAATGCCACGGCTTCGAACAGCATGGGACTCGCCGGAACTGGAACGTTGCTGCGCGCCGTGAGCATTCGAAGCTCGCTGGACTCGTCGAATCGCGAGCATCGCGCTTCCACGTCCCGAACCCACGTCTCCGCACGGTGCAGCGCGGCAGTTACCTGGGCAAGGTGAGCTGCGTCGTCCACGCTCGTCACGACCTCGATCGTGACAACCGTGTCCATGCATCCGAAACTGTGAACGAGCGACCCGGCTTCCCTCGCGCTCACTTCACGCTCACGTCACGCTCACTTCGCGCGCGAGATCGCCTGGGCGATGGCGTAGTAGAAAGCGTTGGTGCTCTCGGTCGCACCAGAGACGTAATCCACATTGGCGCTCTGGCGCGCAACGACCTGGGGCGGCAGGGACGAAATCCACGAGCACGAATATCGCGTGAGACACTGCGTGACATACGCGTCCACAATGTGTCCGTTCCTGATTTCCACCGCTGCCTGAATGTCGCCGTGGCGCGACGTTCCCCAGCCCATGAAGACTCCGTCCTTGAACGGGCCGCGCGCGGTGTCAGCGGCCGCCGCTGAATCTTCCTGCGCCGCGCGGATTGCTGCGGTGTCGGGAACCGGAGCCGCCTGCTGGGCGGTCCTGGGTGCGGTCGTTGCACTCCCGGAATCCTTTTTCGCCGGCGTCTCCTGCGCGGCCCGCTCGAGGACGGTGTCCTGACGGTGCGCGGCCGCAGCAACGACTCTTTCAGGAGCCGGTGTTTTTCGTTCAGGCTGCGACTTGATGGACACCGCATCAGACGAGGACGCGACCACACGCGGCGTGTCGACCACGCCAAGGTTGGGCTCTGGAATCGGGCGGCGAACCCGCGCGTCGGCCTCCGCAAATCGCTCCGCCGCGGCGCGCGTGCGCGTGAACCCCGCGGCATAAACCGCGAGCACGGCCACGGTGCTCATCGCGACGAGGTTGTTCTTTGCGTTCGCCATTCGGTCTCCAATATACAGACCGCTCAGACCCGCAGGCGTCAGGGCGTGATCACGTCTCGCGTCACGAGAGCGAAATAGCTCGTGAACGCGTGCTGAGCCTCGAGCGCCACGAACCGGTCTACCGGTTGTGCGACCTGCGTCACGTGATACCCCGAAACATTGAGCGGGTGGCCGCCCATGAAGTAACTCCGGATCATGACGGCGGTGGGTGACCGTGGCAGCGCCGCGACATTTGCCGCGAAATCATCGAACGTGCCGTTCTGCATCAGATACTGCTCGACATTCGACGTATAGAACACCGTCATTGCGAGGTGATGCTCGCGCAGCCAGTCGCCGACGGCGCGAATCGCCTTCGGCGCACCGAAATCGCCGATGATCGGCACCACCAAGTTGCGATCTTCGAGCGATTTCACGACCTGAAAGTCCGTCTCGTGCGCAAGGAAACTCGATTGGCGGCCGGTGCGGTCCGTCTCGAGAATCAGGCGCCGGTAGTCCGGATAGTACGATTGCGGTGCGCGTCCAAAGGAATTGAACCGAAGACCCAGTCCCTGCTGGATGAACGTCGAGTGAAAGCGGCCGATCGTCGCGAGATCCTGGCGGCTCAGGTGGAGCGCCGACGCACGCGCGCGGTCGAGCACGCGCGTTTGCGCGCGCGCGCGAATCCCGGTGTCGCTCCGCGCAGTGTCGACGTACGCCACCAATTCCCGGACGTCGCGTGCACCCCAGCCGCTCGTGTCCGCGGGCGCCGCGCGGCCGAACAGCAGGCAGAGATACTCGATCCGGTTCCGCGACAACGCGAAGACTTCCTTGAATAGCACGTGTTCGAGCAGATTGTCGCGCCGGATGTCGACGATGAACGCGACCTCCGGCCGCACCGCGGCGATGTACGAGAAGTTCTGATCAGGTCCCACGCCGAGGTAGGCGCCGCCCGTGACCCCGCGCCGCTTGAGCGTCCCGACGACGTGCAGGTACGCGTCCTCGTTGGAAATGATGTTATCGGTGTCGAAAAACCCCGGCACATCGGAAAGCCGGACAACAAGCGCGGCGAACGCCGAATCGCCGAGCGAGGCGGGCGCCTGAGCGGGCAATCCGCCAGGGAGCGCGCCGGCAATCGACAGCGTAACCGAGAGGAAGAGTCTTCTCATGTAATGTTGCCTACAGGTCCGCGTTCCTAGTTTTACACTCCCCCTCAACGAAGCTACTCAACACTCATGAAGAGACACGCACTGTATGCGGGCGCGATGGCGCTCGCACTCCTTTCGGCCCGCGCGGGTGCACAGACGTTCAAGGTCGAAAAATGGAACATCGGCGGCGAGGGTGGGACGGACTATGTCACCGCCGAACCCGGGACCGGCCGCGTGTTCGTGTCGCGCCAGACGCACGTGATGGTCGTGGACGGGAGCACCGGCAAGGTCCTCGGCGACATTCCCGACACGCCGCGCATGCACGGCATCGCGCTCGCCGCGAAGGAAAACCATGGGTTCACGTCGAACGCCGGCGATTCGACCGTGACGGTGTTCGATCTCAAGACCCTTGCCTTCATCAAGAAGGTGAAGATTCCGCAGGGCGGACTCGACGGCATCATGTACGACGAAGCGTCCAACCGCGTCTACCTCACGAACCACAGCCGGCCCGTGGGGACGCTCGTCGCCCTCGACGCCAAGACGGGTGACATTGTCGGCAGCGCGAACCTGGAAGACAACGGGCCGGAGGGGGCGGTTGCCGACTCGCGTGGACGCATCCTCGTGAACAACGAGAACAAGCACACCATTCAGGTCATCGACCCGAAAACGTGGACGTCGGTCGCCTCATGGCCCCTGGGCTGCGAGGATGGACCGACCGGCATTGCGTACGACAAGGCCACGGACCGCGTGTTCTCCGGCTGCGCCGACAGCTCGGTCGTGACGGACGCGAAGACCGGCAAAGTCGTGGCGAAGATCGCAAGTCACGACGGCGTCGATGCGCTCGGCTACGATCCGTCGCAGAAGCTGATCTACATTCCGAACGGCGACCCGGGCAACGTCGTCGTCGCACGGCAGGATGGACCCGACAAGTACACGGTTGTCGCGACGGTGACAACGGTTCCGGGCGCGAAAACGATCACCGTCGATCCCGTGAAGCACGTCGCGTACCTGTTCCAGCCCGAATACGGACCCGCACCGGCACCGGCCGCGGGTTCACCCCCGGCGACCGGGCGCGCGGGCGGGCGAGGCGCACGCGGCCCGATAAAGGCAGCGTGGTTCATCGCGATTCATCAGTAACCGCGTTTCCGTTCACTTCCTCTTCAACGCCGCGTAATTGGAGTCGATCTTCTTCACGTATCCGATCGTCTCCTGGTAGCGCCAGTTGGTGACGGTCGGCGCCACTTGCACGATGCTGTCCCATGAGGTCGCCTGCAGCTGGGCGGCCTCAGCTTTTTTTGTGGCGCGCGTGATCGTGCCCTCCCCTGCGTTGTAGCTCGCGAACATGAACGCCGGGCGCTGCGGCTCGTCGATGACCGGCGACCACAGTTTCCACAGATAGCGGTCGTGCATGATGCCGGCCGCGATGTTCCACTCCGGGTCGTCGATCGACGTGAACTCCGGACGCTTCGACGCGATGGCGTTGAATGTCGACGGCATGAGCTGCATGAGGCCCTTCGCGCCGACATGGCTCAGCGCCGACGGATTGAGCTCGCTTTCCGCCATCGCCTGCGCCTTGAAGTGGCGCCAGTCGAACGCGACGCCGAAGTACCGCTTGCTGTATTTGCGGAAGGTTTCGTCGAACCGCGCGGTGCTTTTCTCGTCTGCGGTTCGCGCCGCACCGCGCGCCTGCTGCGCCAACGCCTGCGGCGAAGACCAAAAAAGAAACGCAGATAGAAGAACCAAACTCAAATAGAAGCGCGGACCGCAGGCCTGGGACGTCGGTTCCTGCATTTCAGTTTCGGCCCTCCCTTTCCGCTTTCATTTCGGTTTTCGCTAGTTCAGCGCATGGCCGATGATCAGGGCGATCGCAATGAACAGCGACGCGATGAAAATGGCCACGGCGACGTTGCCCTTTTTGAGCTCCGCGGGGAAGTCCACCTCGGGCGTGAGCTTGTCGATCACCCGGTAGCTCAGGTACATGAGGACGACACCGAAAATGGCGTAGGCGAAGTTCAGCGCCACGATCGACAAATCCATGGATCAGACCCCGGGTGGAGGGCGGCACCGGCGGCACGCTTGCGCATCAGGCCCGTCGGCGCGTTAAACATACACAAGAGACACGCGTCGTTCTGAACGGGAGGAGTGGGAGATGACCTACGCGGCAATCACAGGATGGGGCGCATGCATGCCGCCGGCCACCCTCACCAACGCGGACCTGGCGACGTTCCTCGATACAACCGACGAGTGGATTACGACGCGTACGGGCATGCGCGAGCGCCGGATCTCGCATACCAGCGCCATCGAGATGGCAACCGTCGCTGCCGACCGCGCCCTGGCGTGCGCCGCCCTCGCCCCCGATGACGTTGATCTCATCATTTATGGCGGCGTGAGCAACGACGAATTGTGTCCCAACAGCGCGTCGGGAGTGCAGGTCCTGCTTGGGGCGCACAAGGCGGCGTCGATCGACCTTAACACCGCGTGTACGAGTTTCTGCTATGGGCTCGCAGCAGCAACGGCGATGATTCGGACGGGGACGGTGCGCACCGCCGTGGTCATCGGCGTCGAGCTCATCAGCCGGTACATGGACTGGACCAATCGCAACGTTGCAGTGCTGTTCGGCGACGGAGCGGCGGCGGTCGTACTGCAGGCGACAGACCGCGAAGAAGGCGTGCTCGCGAGTGTGCTGGGGTGCGACGCGGACGCGCGCCAGACGCTGCGGGTGCGCGGAGTGGGCTGCGGGTACGCGGGCCGCAACATCACGTTCGGCGACGCGATCTGGGATTTTGACGGACAGGCCATTTTCAAGCGCGCAGTCACGGCCATGTCGCAGGCGTCGGCCCGCGTGCTCGCGGACTGCGGCCTCTCGGCTGGCGACATCGACCTCGTGGTTCCGCACCAGGCGAATCTCCGCATCATCGAAGCGGTCGCGAAGTACGCCGGGATCTCGATGGACCGCGTGATCGTGACCGTCGAGAAATACGGAAACATGAGCGCGGCGACGGTACCCGTCGCGCTCGTCGATGCGCTCGAAGCCGGACGTGTGAAACCGGGTGCACGGATTCTGATGCCGGCATTTGGCGGCGGACTCACGTACTGCTCGCTGTTGGTGCGTTGGGGCGAACGTGTGACGCCGCTCGGCACATCCGCACGTGACCTTCCCCCCTGCACGAAATCGGCGCTCGAAATGGTCAACGAGGTTCGCGCGAACCGCGACCCGCACGGGCGGTCGCTCGCGGGTCTCATGGCGCCGGTGTTCGCGGAAGACCAGGCGCAGGGCGCGATGGGCAAATAAGGCGCTTTACGCTGTGCGCTCTACGCTTTGCGCTTGGCGCTTTGCGCTTGGCGCTTTGCACCTGCAACTTTTCCGTCATGCTTTCCGTTCTTATCGCACTCGCCCTCCAATCGCCCGCGCAACAGATCCTGGAAGCCGAGCACAATCGCGCGCGGGATCTGACGCCCATTCAGCGCGGTCTCGCATCGCAGGATTCCGCGGTCCAGCGTGTGGCCGTACGCGCTGCGGGGCGGCTTGGGAGGCCGGAGCTCAAGGATGCGGTCCTCGCGCTGACCACGTCGCGCGCTGCCGCGGTTCGGCGCGAGGCCTTCAACGCGCTCGGGCAGCTCAACATCGCTGGCGATTACTCCGGATACCTGGCCGGTGAACGCGACGGAAGCGTGCGCGGCGCGATTCATGAAACCATTGGCCGGATTACGCCGCCGGCAGCCGGTGCCGAGTCACAGCTGAGCGCGGCCCTCGGAACGGAATCCGACATCGACGCGGCGCGGGGAGCGGCCCGCGGCATCGAGTCACTTTTCCGGCTGAATCGCTCGCTGCGCCCCGCCGATTCGACGATCGCGCGTCTGCACCGCGCGTTTCGCGCGAACACGGACGAACAGTTTCGGGAGCTCGTGCTGCTCACGCTCAACGCGGCGCAGGACCACGACCCCGAGACACTGTCGCTCGCGCTCAAGGATTCGAGTCCGCAGGTTCGGCGCCTCGCCGTGGTTGGAGGATTCGGCGCGAACGGCGATCCCTCGCCGATGGTGCGCTACGAGATCGTACGGCTGCACGCGACGTGTGAACAGGCGCTCACGGCCACGCGGGATTCGAGCGAGCTCGTGGCGCTCGCCGCCGTCGACGTGCTGGGAATGCGAAAGTGCGCACCGGCAGGCGTCACGGCGCTCCTGTCGAGCGGGAGATCATGGCGCATTCGCGCGCACGCCATCGTCGCCCTTGCGCGCGTGGCCCCGGACAGCGCTCGCGCGCTCGTGGCAGCGTTCGCGCGCGATACCGTGTGGCAGGTCCGCGTGTACGCCGCGACCGCATCGAAGCTCGCGCACAACGATACCGTCACGGCACGCCTCGCTCGCGACCCCAATCCCAACGTCGCGGCGGAGGCCATGACCACGGTCGACGACGCGATTCGCGCGCTCGGAAGCAGCCACGCGGGCCTCCTGGTCGCGGCGGCGCGCAGACTCAAGGGCGCGCCGGACCTCCCGTCGCACATGCACGACGTGCTCGCGGCGCTGCGGCGCCTCACAACGGACCGCCGCGCGCCGTGGCGCGACCCCCGCGTGCAACTCCTCGAGCGCGTGCGCGAAGCCGGCGACGCGGACGCCGTGGGCACGCTGCGAGTACTGCTGAACGACGTCGACCCGGCCGTCGCTTCGCTGGCTGCGGACATCCTGACGCAACGCACGGGAACGAAGGTCGAGCCCGTGACGAAGACGTATGCCGCGTCCGCGTTCCCGTCGGAAGCCGAGCGCCGAGCGCTCGATGGGGCCGTTGCACGCGTGTCGATGAAAGGGGGTGGCACGTTCACGCTCGAGCTGATGAACGACGACGCGCCCGCAACCGTCGCGACGTTCGCGGCCCTTGCCGCACGCGGCGCCTACAACGGCACGACGTTCCACCGCATGGTTCCGAACTTCGTCATTCAGGGTGGAAGCCCGGGCGCCGATGAATACGACGGCGCCACTGCCGCATTCATGCGTGACGAAATCGGGCTCGCGCGGAACGCGCGCGGGTCGGTCGGCATCTCCACACGCGGCTTGGACACGGGCGACGGCCAGATCTACGTGAATCTCGTCGACAACTTCCGTCTCGATCACTCCTACACGATCTTCGCGCGGGTCGCGAGCGGCATGAACGTCGTGGACCGGATTCTCGAAGGCGATGTGATCGAATCGGTGAAGATCGAGCGCA
>DASRAP010000028.1:0-2851 GCA_035638155.1 Gemmatimonadaceae bacterium
CTGGCCTAACCGGCGCTTATGCTGTCGAACTCCGGTTCGCTGAACCACGGTCGGGTGCCGCTCCCGACGCCATCGGCGCACCGGACGACGCGCCCGAATTTTTGACGGCGCTGCGAGAGCAGCTCGGGCTGAAGCTAGTGCCCCAAAGATCGAAGGTGCCCGTCCTCGTCATCGATCACGTCGAGCGGCCGACCGAGAACTAAGGCTGGACGTCCTACTTGAAGCGAGAGGAGCGGCCATGCGGTGTGCGAGTGCCGGATTTGCGATTGTCATCGTGCTCAACGGAGCCACGATTCTTGCGCAGGCTCAGCCGTCGCCGTTGGATGCGCCGACCACGCTTCGCCTGCCCGCCAGCTTACCAGCGTGCGGCATCGACACGGTGCTCGTCGCGCTCGCGCGAACCGCTCATGTTGCGACTGGCTTTGAATATGCGGATGACTGTCGAGATCGATTCCTGCCCGTGGACGTCACGTACGACCTGAGCGGTCGAACGGCTGTCACCACGAGGGAGGCGCTCGACCAATTAGTGGCGCTCGTGCCGGACTACGCCTGGAAAGACATGGACGGCGTGGCCGTCGTGCGTTCACGGAAAGCATGGGCGGATTCATCAAACGCGCTGAACGCCCGAATGGCCGCGTTCCGGTTCGCGGACACAACCCTGAGCGAAACGATGGCGGCGCTTCTGCGCTTACCCGCGCGCGACAGCCGCCTCGACACGCAACACTTCACGCTCGCGTTCAACGGCGGCACGGTGACCGAGGCGCTCAATGCGTTGGTTCGGGCGCGAGGACATGTCGGATGGAAGGCCGGAGTGCTCTATCACGGCTCGCTTTCCGATCCTGCTCCATCTCTTCAAGTGAGTGTCAGAACATTCAATGCCGGTGATCGCGCTCCTGATGAAGGTGCGCTGTCGATGGCGACACCTGTTCCCCGGTTTCTGTCGGGCAACTGAACGACGGAGGTCGACCATTCCTCTTGTTGCCGCGACACTCGTTCTGATGCTGGCTCAGGCCGGTGCTCAGTCGTTCGCCGGGACGTGGACGGCGGACTTGAAGGGCGACACCTACATACGCCTCGAATTGCGAGAGACGAACGGTGCGTTGAGCGGGCAGATCAGCCTCGGCACGACTCATCCCGGCAAGGACGGTGTCGTGGACACCGTGATCGAACCCGCCACCTACTTCAAACCGATCTTCGATGTGGCTTTTCGCGACGGCGTGCTGTCGTTCGCGCGGACCGACGAGGGCCAAACCGACAGCTTCGAGTTGCGCGTCGTCGGCGACCGCGTCGAACTGACGTATCTCTTCCATCCGGGGTTTGCCGACGCGCTCAAACGTGATGGCATCACGCCGCCACGACCTGTCCTGCTCTCTCGAAGTCCGCGCTGAGGGCGCGGCACCGAACATGCGCGGGATTTGAGCGCGTTACTTTTCGGCCCGATGCTTCGCCCACCGCAACTTCTGCGCGCGGGAAATCGTCGGCGAGCCCACACCTACACGAAAACACCTCAGATCTGCCCGGTTCTCATGCTCTCCAAGAGGTAGTCGCACGACCGCGCGGTGAGGGCGAGGAATGTCAGCGTCGGGTTCTGGGCCCCTTGCGTGACGAAGCACGAGCCGTCCATCACGAACAGGTTCCCGACATCCCAACTCTGGCAGAAGCTGTTGAGCACGCCGGTCGATCGGTCTCCGCTCATTCGTGCGGTGCCAACTTCATGGATCGCAAGGCCTGGCGTCGAAGTCTCCGTGTTGGATTTCCACATCTTGAAGCCGGCCGCAATCATCATCGCCTGGGTTTCATTCGCGGCGTCGCGCATCAGCGCGCGTTCGTTGGTTCGGATCGCGCACGAGATGCGCGCGGCAGGCACTCCCCACTTGTCCTTGATCGCTGGGTCCAGCGTGACCCGGTTGTCCGCGTACGGCAGCATCTCGCCGAATGCCGTGAACGCACACTGATCCTGCTCGAGAAATACCTGCACGCCGTATCCGCGAACGAAGTCGTGCCCGTTGGTCCGCACGTTGCGGAACCGAGGGATGTAGCCCCACGCGGCGGGCCGTCGATCGGCTGCGGCGAGCGGCATGTCGCCGTTGATCCCGCCGAGATGAACATGGTCCATCAAGAAGCGCCCGACCAAGCCGGACGAATTCGCAAGACCTGCCGGATGCTGGGGAGTCGCCGACGCCAGCAACAGCCGCGCCGATTCGATCGACGAGGCGCACAGCACGACGATCCGTGCGTGAACTTCGTGCTGTCGGCGCGTGGAACGATCGACGTAGCACACGCCGGACGCGCGGGCCGTTCGAGGATCGGTGAGAATCTGCGTGACCACGGCGCCGGATTGCAACCGGCACCGGCCGGTCGCGAGCGCCTCGACAATCGGCACAGGCGGGCTCGCCGTGCGACACGCGATGGCGCGACGATCGCTCCACGTCCCGCCAATCACGGACGCGAGCCGCTGCAGCGCCGGATTGGGTTTCGCTTGTTCGGCGAGCACCGAATCGGGAAGCTGGGGCAGCCGTTCCGTGGTACCGCGCAAGCGCATCCACCGCTCGACACGCTCATAGTACGGCGCCACGTCTGCCAGAGAAATCGGCCACGACGGACTCGCCCCGTCGCGCTCTCCGGCTTTGAAATCGAGATCGGAGAAGCGATAGAACTGGAGTCCATGCCGTCGCACGGTCATCCGGCCGCCGACTTGTCGGCACCGCAGCCATGCGAACGGCCGTCCAGGCTCGGTCGTGTAAGGATTGTCTACGTCGTCGACGAACGCGCGCGGATCCTCCGGCCATGCGTAACAGTTCGACTGGATGCGCTGACGGCGGATCGCGCCCGGGTCTTCTTCGACGCGGTA